>NZ_CALIJA010000038.1 GCF_938017615.1 uncultured Campylobacter sp.
CGATCGCGCTAAGTTTGTGCGCCGCCTTACAACTAAACGGAGCCGAAAACAACGCTACGTCCGTAAATATCGGCGCGCCTAGCGCAGGGGCGGTAAATTCCGCAGCTCCTAAAAACGCTTCCGGCGCGAACTCCACGAAGCTGGGCACCATCGTAGTTACCGCGACGGGCTTTGAAGATATGCTTAAAAACGAGGTTCGCAACGTCTCGGTCATCACCGCGGAGGATATGGAAAACCGCGGCTACCGCGATCTGCGCGAAATTTTAGAAAAGGCGCCGGGGGTTAGCTTTCACGGCGATACGGTCGATCTGCGCGGACAGGGCCAGAAGGCAAATACCTCCGTCAAGGTTCTTCTTAACGGAGTCGCGCTCAATATGATCGACACGACGCCGACGCCCATCCCGATCGATCTAGTTCCGATCGAAGATATTGAGCGCGTGGAGATCATCCCCGGCGGCGGTAGCGTGCTTTACGGCAGCGGCACCAGCGGCGGCGTGATAAATATCATCACGAAAAAGGGCGCAAAATACCCATACGCCAATATCTCGACCAAGATCGCGTCGTATAATTATAAAGATCTAAATTTCGGCGCAGGCGGGAATGTGAGCGAAAATCTATTTCTAAAGACCGCGATAAAGGGCTTTGATCAGCATGGATACCGCAAGGGCGAAAGAGAGCGAGGTTACTATACATCATTTGGACTAAATTATAAAATTTCAGATGATCAAAGCCTCTCTTTTAATCCGAGCTTTTATCGCGCTAGGACGCATGATGTGCCGAGTTTAGGACTTGCCAAACTTAAAGTGGATCGCCGCCAGCAGGGAGGCGAGAGGACCTTTACCAAAAGCACGCGACTAAATTTTGACTTGGATTATGCGGTGAAATTTGGCGATAGATTTGAAGCAAATTTACAGCCTTATTATCAAGATATTAGAATTTTGCAAAAGGGCTTTGTGATGAAAGATCGCAAAGAAGGGGCGAATTTAAAGGGCAAGCTTACCTATGATAACGACGAGCTCATAGCGGGATATGATTATCTTAAAAATAAGGGCTTCCGCAAGATTGACTTTACCACTCCGATGAATCCCATGATGAGCCTTTCACAACTTACGATCTTTGATATGCAAAAACAGACGCACTCGGTTTATGCCTTAGAAAAGCACGACTTCACGGAGCTATTTTCACTTAGTGCTGGCGGGCGTTTTGAGCGCGCCGAATACAAAGTAGATCGCGAGGTCTCTACGACGATGCGTAGGATGGGGCGCATCTTTCACACTCAAGACAGCACACACGTAACGGACGATAAAAACAACTATGCGTTTGAGATCACGCCGAATTTTAAATATTCTAAAGACGGCAATGTCTATTTTAAATTTGAGCGAGGCTATATCTCGCCGGGTCCTAATCAGCTCATCGATAAGCTAAGTTCTAGCGGCCCTTACGTGCTTAATAACCTCAAATCCGAAATCTTTAAAACCTACGAGATCGGCATGAAGGATCTAATCTATGGGCAATACGTAAGCGCGACGCTGTTTTGGACCGATACGAAAAACGAGATCGTAAACGAGCTACTCGGTAGCGGCTTTAATAGCGGTTGGCATTTCATCAATATCGACGAGACGCGCCGCAAGGGCGTGGAGCTGTATGCGGAGCAAAGTCTGCTTTCAAATTTAAAGCTTAGCGAGACCTTTTCATACGTGGACGCCAAGATCCAATCCGGCGCGAATAAGGGCAAGCAGGTTCCGCTGGTGGAGCGCTCAAAGTTCGTTTTGGGCGTCGATTACGAGCCGATTAGAAATTTAACGCTGATGAGCGATTTTAAATATTTCTCATCATCGCACGACGCCAACCACGATAGGATCGATTCGCGCACGATCGTGGATCTGGGCGCTGCGTACCGCTTCGCAAGCGGATTTTTGATAAGCGCGGGAGTCAAAAACGTCTTTGACGAGGAGTATAATTACAACCAAAATTTACGCTCGGACATCTATACTCCGGCTCCAGGGCGCAACTATTACGCGGAGTTTAAATACACCTATTAGCGTGCGTTTAAATTTAAGCGAGGTTTGAGCTGCGAAATTTAAAATTTATGGGCGGAATTTAAAATTTCGCCGCAGCGCGCTTTGCCGCCGCGGGATTAAATTTAATAAAAGGAGCGAAGATGAAACCGGACTATAAAAACTGGGTGCCTAAGGGCATGATCGCGGGCTTTGCCGCGGGTGCGGGCGTAGCGCTAGTTTTATTTTTGATTTTCGGCGTTTGCGGCGCTTTTGTTGGCGGCGTGCTGAGGTGGTTTCTTGCTGGGCTTTTCGGCGCCGCGGCGCTGGTTTTGATCGGCTTTACGATCTACTGCGTCGTGTGGTACCGCGCGTTTGATTACGGCGGCAAGCGTCAGCTCTCTCGCGCGATCGTAGAGGGCACGGCGAAATACGTGGATCTGCCCGAGGGCGGGCGGGGGCTAGACGTAGGCTGCGGCAGCGGCGCGCTAACGATCGCCGTCGCTAAGCGCAACCCGCAGGCATCGGTGCTAGGCGTCGATCGCTGGGGCTTTGAGTACGCGTCTTTTAACAAGCAGCTGTGCGAATCCAACGCGCGCGCCGAAGGGGTGCAAAACACTAGCTTTGAGCAAGCCGACGCCACGCAGCTGCCCTTTGAGGACGGCAGCTTCGATGCGGTTACAAGCAACTACGTATATCACAACATCATGCGCAAGGACCGCCAGGAGCTGCTTTTAGAGACGCTCCGCGTGCTTAAAAAGAGCGGCAGCTTCGCAATCCATGATCTTTTTTCGCGCGGAAACTACGGCGACATGGACGCTTTCATCGCACGACTTAAGGAGCAGGGCTACGAGCAGCTCGAGCTTATAGATACAACTCAGGGGCTTTTTATGGGCCCGCGCGAAGCCAAATGGCTGATGCTAGGCAGCTCAAAGCTTCTGGTGGGCAAAAAATAGAGAGCCTTTGTAAATTTTGAAATTTGAGTTAATTTAGAATTCCTAGGCGACGGATTTAAATTTAAGGCGACCGCTTTTATGAAATTTCGCTTTTAAATTTTGAAATTTTATGATTTTGTAGCGTGCGGCACGGCGTGAGTTCGGGCGTAGAACTATGCGCTTAAAATTTTAATATTTTCGTGCAAATCTGCATTTTCTTAACGTAAAGTCGCGATACATCGAAATAAAGCGGCAACATCGCGGTAAGATTTTAAAAAACCAAAGTTGTGCGATGTATGCAAGCCATGCGCGCTTTAAAGCCGCAAAAATATCTTTTAATCGGGCCTATAAGCGGGCTCGGTAGAATTTAAACGCGATATAGGCTAAAGCAGCCGTAGTCGGTGCGCACGGCTAAAAATTCCTCGCCATTTATGCGCTCAAATTTCGCCTCGCAGCGCTTCACGACGTGCGAGAGCTCAAAGCTAAGCCGCGAATCCCCGCTTTTTAGATCGATGATGCGGGCTTTGTCGTACTTTATTAACGTCAGCCTCGAACCGTCCGCGCTAATGCAAAGCTCGTCCGCCTCGGCGCATTCGTCTCGCAGCCAAGCGGGATTTAGCCGCTCGCCGTTTGCGGTATAGAGGCAAACTAGATTGCCCGCGTAGCGCTCCTTGCCTAACACCGAGCCGTCCGCCAAAAAGCAAATTTTATCAAAAATGCCGAAATTGCCTTTTATTTCATTTAAAATTTCGCCGCTTAGCGTGCTTAAAATTTTGATCTCGTTTTGCTTGCAATGAAGCGCAAGTCGCGTACCGTCAGCGTCGAGTGCGGCGCAAAGGATCGGCGTGTAGCTTTTCATTTCGGATTTGTATTCGGCCAGAGGCGAAATCTCGCCGTCGCACAGAGTAAAAATTTGACCGAACATCGCAAACGCCGCCGTATCTTTCGCAGCGCAAACGAAACTCGTAAATTCTTTGCTGTTTTTAAAGCTTAACCCTTGAGAGAGATCGCTAAATTCGCCGCTCGCCGGGTCAAATTTAAAGATAAAATGATCCAGATCCAAAAACAAAATTTCGCCCGCGCGCTCCGCCTGCCATGCAAGCGGCTTTGGCAAGAGGGTCTGCTGCTTTACGGCGCCGCTCGCGTCTAGCCTGATGAGAAAATCATCCAGCGCGCCTCCATCTTTGTAGCCGCCGCATTTATAGACGAAAAGCTCGCCTTCTGCGCCCGCAAAGGCTAGCGCGCCCGTGTATCCGCCGCCGATGTAGACGTGCAAACTCGCTTCGCCCGCTTTCGCGTAGCTGTTTTGCATGGCGTAGCCTTTTTTCAGGCTCTCCCACTCCTTTTTCGCGCAGGCTTTTTGCGCTTCGTCCGTGCTAGCAAACTCCTTTTGCGTCTGCCTCGTTTTGCCGTTTTTGACGCTCTCGCTGAGTAAAATTTTGCCCTCTACGCGCAAATTTAGGCGGTCACCGCTGCTTAAATTTATTAAATTTTTCATTTTTGCTCCTGCGGATTAGTTTTAAAAATTATCGCAAAGCGGCGCTTAAAAGCCGCTAAATATCGATAACGCCGAGGTGCGAGAGTAAAATTTTAACCCCGATTAGTATCAAAATCACGCCGCCTAAAACGAGTGCCTTTGAGTGCAGATATTCGCCCGTTAGCTTGCCTGCGTAGCACGCCGCGACGCACAGCGCGAAGCAGACGAGCCCGATTACGCAACAGGCGTAGAGGATGTTTATCTCGCCAAAGGCAAAGGTCACGCCCACGGCCATAGCATCGATGCTGGTAGCGATCGCACCCAGCACCAGCTCCTTCGTGCTTAGGCGAAGATCTGGCTCGTCCTGCTCGCGGCGGGATTCCGCGATCATCTTAACGCCTAAAAACGATAAAATTCCAAACGCGACGAAGTGATCGATTTGCGCGATAAATTTTACGAAATTTATCCCCAAAGCATAGCTCGCAAGCGGCATTATGAACTGAGCCGCCGCGTAGAAAAACGCGATGCGCGCGATCTGCGCAAATTTAAAATTCGGATATTTCGCGCCGTTTGAGATACTAAGCGCGACGCTGTCCATCGCAAGCGCGAAAGCGATGAGTAAAAGCTCCATATTTAGCCCTTTTGGTATTATAAAAGCGTTGATTATACATTAAAATTTTCGAAATAAAATAATCAATCTTTAATTAGGGAAAAACTTTGCTTAAAAAATTAATCTTTTGTTTATTGCCGCTATTTGCGACTGCTAGCTGGGAAGAGGTCGCCGTAAAGGGACTAGACGTGATGCTTAGTGCGGGCGCGGGCGATAGCGAAAATTTTAAAAACTCACTAAGCACTTTGATAGAGCGTGCCGCAAATGAATACGAACGCACTGGCGTGCAGGATTACGAGCTCGATCTGCCTAGCTACATTACCGAGCGCGCGGGCAAAAAAAGCATCGCCGTGCAGAATATGCAAAGGCTGGCGAGCAAGAAGCTAAGTCTTGCCGTAGAGCCGATCAAAAAGCTCGTACTCGCTAAAATAAAAGATATGTCCGAAGCCGATACCAAGGCAGTAATGAGCGGCGAGGTGCTATTCAGCCACTATCTGCGCACCAATGCCTTTGATGAAATTTACGAAATCATTCGCCCTTTGGCACGCGAACTAGGAGCCGACGCGAGCTTTGCTAAAAGCTTTAAAAGTGCCGTCGGACGCGAGCCTGGAGACGATTTTAGTAGCGAATTTAGCAGCGCCTTCATCAACGAAAGCTTCGATTTTTTAAGTAAAAACGAAAGGGAGTTTCGCAAAAACTCGGGCGCGATTTTAAACGCCATAAAGACGATCAGATAGGCGCGACCGCACTAAAATCTCGGCGAAATTTTACTTTAAATTTATGAAAAATTCTATCTCGGAGCTCGCGGAAAATTTTAATTTAAAACCCGCTTTAAATTTTATCTCAAATCAGGCGTGCGAGCGCGCAAAAAACACAGCGCCCGGCGGTAAGGTAAATTTCGCTCCCGCTCCCTACCTCAAAAGAAATTTCAAATTTCAAGATGCGGATGTCCGCTCAAATTCTATCCGCGGAAGAAATTTAAAATTTGCTTCCGTTTCGGTGGGTTTTGCCGCGCGCAATCGTGCCTCGGCCGGTTTTGCCGAGCGCAATCTCGTCGCGCTCTATTCCGCTCCG
>NZ_CALIJA010000039.1 GCF_938017615.1 uncultured Campylobacter sp.
GGCTTAGCATACGGCGGCAGCGATCTGTATCACTACACCGATAAACTTGCGGTATTTTTAGGCTCGATAATTTCGGGCGTAGTCGGATATATAGTGGCAAAAACCGTCGCGGTAAAACATACTTAAATTTAAAGCATAGGAAATTTTGAAATTTCCTATGCTTCTTCTAAAATTTCTTGCTTCGATAAAATTTTGAATTTTAAACTACTAAAATTCCCGCATTTTGCATTAAGTTTAGCGCGCATTCGTCGTAGTAGCCGCGCTCATGGTTCGGCGCATCGTAGGTAGCTACCGCACCTCGCGGAACGATGACGTCCTTATCGGCGCCAATTTCGTTGAGATAGGTGCGCAGGCTAAGCGTAAACTGCATCACGCAGATGTCGGTGCAACAGCCCGTAATCACAAAGCGATCGAAGCCGTCTAGAATTTTTTTATCCAAATTATGAAAGCCGTTCGTGCTGCGCTTAAAAGTGACGTTTTGCTCGCCTACGTAGGGCGCGAGCTCCTCGATCACCTCCGCTTCGGGCGAGCCGACTAGACAGTGGATCGGGTAGCGCTTCATCTCCAAATCCCGCTCGGCGTGAGCGTCGCAGATGAAATGCACGTTTTTCGCCGCCTCAATCTGTTTAAGCACCGCAGGAGTGATCTTTGCTATGCTAGGATCGGCCATCGCGCCGAATTTTACGAAGCCGTTTAGCATATCGATCACAAATACCAAAGTTTTCATCAAAACTCCTTATAAATTTTAGGTTTCATATCTTTTAAAAAATTCATTTTAGCGCGAAATTTTAAAATTTCATCTAAATTCGCCCGAGCGATCTTCACGGCCTCTTTTTTGCCTAGGCGCGCGACGATCTCGCCGTAGGGATTTATCAGCATGGAATTTCCGCCGAAACTCTCGCCCTGCCCCGTATCGCCGCAGCCGTTTACCGCGCAGATAAAAATTTGATTTTCGATCGCACGGGCTCTCGCAAGCGTGATAAAATGCTCTATGCGGCTCTGCGCAAACTGCGCGATCACAAAAACAATCTGTGCGCCGCGAAGCGCTAAAGCGCGAAAAATTTCACAAAAGCGCAGATCGTAGCAGACCGCAACGCCGATTTTGACCGCGCGATTTCCAAATTTGACCTCGCAAATTCCTAACCTATCGCCGCCGCTTACGATCTCATTTTCGCGAGCGAGTGAGAAAGCGTGGATCTTGTCATAGCATAAAATTTCGGCTCCGTTTTGATAGATGAAAGCGGAATTATAAATTTTATCTCGCTCGGAACTTATCGATCCGCCTATTAAAACAGCGCCACAGTTTTGTGAAATTTCGCTTAAAAATCCCTTCGTTCGCGCAGCTCCCGCGTCGGCTAAGCGCTTGAAATTTTGTACGCAAAAGCCCATGTTAAAGGCCTCGGGCAGAACCGCTACGTCCGCGCCTCTTTTTAACGCACGATCTATAAGCTCGCGCGCGCGAATAAAATTTTGCTCACAATCTGCAAAATTTTGAGCTACTTTCACATCCATTTGCAAAATAGCGATTTTCATATAAACCCTCCTATTTAGGCGCTAAACGCATAACATTTGCATGCGTAAGCGCGATAGCTATAGCATCTGTAATATCAAGCGGCTTAATCTCCTTATTAATCCCCAAGATCCGCTTCACCATGAAAGCAACCTGCTCCTTCGCCGCCTTTGCCTTGCCCGTGACCGATTTTTTTACCTGAAGCGGCGTGTATTCGGCAAAATTTCCAAAAATTTGTAAAATTTTAAGGGCCAGCGCGCCGCGAAACTGAGCGAGCTTTAAAACAGACTGCGGATTGTAGGCATAAAACATCGATTCTATCGCGACCTCATCAATCTTATGAGCGCTAAAAATTTGATCGATCGCCTCGCTCATCTGCGTCATTTGAAATTGCACGTTTTCGGCCTTCATTTTCACTAATCCCGCCTCTATGAGAGTAATTTTATTCACATCTTTTTCCAAAATCGCATAACCTAAATTTCTAGTTCCCGGATCGATTCCTAAAATTTTCATAACCACCTTTCACACTTATTCACAGTTTAATCACCGGTGAATAAACTGAAATTTACCGCAAATTTAGTGAAATTTAGCTAAAATAGCGGCTTAATTTATAAGGGAATTTTATGGCGACGTCGCAAGCACAAGAAATTTTATCGAATTTAGAGAAGGAAATTTTACCTACCGAATACTCTAGATACATTAAAAATTTGAAATTCAACGATAAAAACTCGACACCGGAATTTTTCATCTACAACGCAACTAACGAGTTTATAGCCAAATATGCCCAGACAAAATACGGCACTAAAATAAAAGAACTTATCAAAAAACAGTTCGGGCTTAACAACGTGATCGTCAAAATCACCTCAAAAGCTAAAATTTCACCGAAAGAAAAGGTAAAAATCATCTCCGAAAAGCCCAAGAGCACGATTCTAAGCGAAAATTATAATTTTGAAAATTTTATCATCGGCGATTCAAATAAATTTGCCTTCGAGTGTTCGGTCTCCGTCGCAAAAGAGCCAGGAGTTCGCTTTAATCCACTCTTTATCTACGGGCCTAGCGGGCTTGGAAAAACTCACTTGCTTCAATCGATCGGAAATTACTGCATCAAAAAGGGTAAAACCGTCATTTGCGTCACCAGCGAGCAGTTTGCTAATGATTTTGTTTTTAATCTCAAAAACAACTCGATTGATAAATTTAAACAAAAATACCGTAACTGCGACGTTTTACTCATCGACGACATTCAATTTTTGATCGGGCGCGATAAAGCTCAAGAGGAGCTTTTTTATACGTTTAACGAGCTAAAAGACAAAAACTGCCAAATCGTCCTTACCAATGACCTGCCGCCGAAATTTCTAAAAGGCTTTGAAAGTCGCCTCACAACGCGATTTGAAAGCGGCATAATAGCAAACATAACCCCGCCGGATCTAGAAACTAAAATTGCTATTATCAATAAAAAAAGTGAGGAAAACCGCGTTAGAATCCCACACGACGTCGTAGAATATATCGCTGCAAATATGGGCGATAATATCCGCGAGATCGAGGGCGCGATCAACAAGCTAAACGCTTACTCGTCGATACTTCGCACGAAAATCACGCTAGAATTTACCAAAAGTACGCTTCAAGATCAGATCCATCAAAAATATTCAAGCGTGAGCCTAGAGCACGTCATCGAAGTCATTTCAAAAGAGCTAAACGTAAAACCTAGCGAGCTAAAGAGCAAAACGCGAGCTAAAAACGTCGTCGAAGCGCGCCAAATTTGTATTTATCTAACCAAACAACTCACTCAAAACTCAATGCCCAAAATCGCCGCATTTTTTAATCTAAAAGATCACAGCGCCATCAGCAAAAATATCAAAAAAATCAACGAACTCATTCAAACCGACGAGATGTTAAAAATAAAGATCGAAGAACTAAAAAACAAAATAACCAAAAAGGATAAGAATGAAATTTAAACTTTATGAAAATAAAGCAAAAAAGGTGAATGAAAGTGAATAAAACAAAGCTACTTACTCACTGGATAAACTACCTAAAGACAAGCTTTAGGATAAGTTTTTCACAAAAACCACTTGCCAACTACTACAACGATAAAAATTTAAAAGGATAAAAATATGAAAGTGTTAATCACTAAAAAACTTTTAGAAGAGATAGTTTCAAATACTAGCTCCTATCTTGATAAAAAAGATCTAAGCTCAATAACTTCGCATATTTTAATGAGTGCTAAAGATGGAATTTTCAGTATAAAAGCTACCGATCATGAAATCGGTTTGAGCTACAATCTACAAAATATATCAATAGAAACAGAGGGAGAAGCTACAGCAAATGGAGGCAAGCTCCTTAGCGTCATTAAAGGCCTAAGCGAAGATGGCGTTACTTTAGAAACTGTCAACGGAGCGCTATTTGTAAAGCAAAAAAAATCCAAGTACAAGCTTCCGATGTTTGAGACTAATGATTTTCCAAATTTTCCTACAATAGATGGTAAAAACAGCTTTGACGTAAATGCTGGAATTTTAGGCAGAAGCCTTAAAAAAATATATCCATCGATTGATACGAACAATCCAAAATATGAGCTAAACGGCGCTTTAATCGACGTAAAAGAGGGCTTTTTAAATTTAGTCGGAACTGATACTAAGCGGCTTAGCGTTTATAAGCTAATCACTCAATCAAAAGCTGGCGAGCTAGATACTAAAATTTTAATCCCTAAAAAGGCAATAGGCGAAATTCAAAAGTTATTTTCTGATAAAATTAAAATTTACTACGACGAAAACGTGCTGCTAGCTGTGAGCGAGAATTTTGAGTTTTTTACAAAGCTTATTAATGGCAAATTTCCAAACTACGAGCGCGTGATCCCAAGCGATACGGCGTATAAAATTTTAATCCCACGCGATAAGATGGTAAGCGGCGTGCGAGCGATAAACGCGATGTGCGAGGAGATGAAGGTTACCATTAAAAAGGACGGAATGATTTTTGAGAGCATCAACGAGGATAATTCCGAGGCAAAGACCGAAATTGAAGCGACGATCGAGATAAACGGCGAGATAGTTTTCGGCGTGAAAAATCGCTTTCTGCTTGATTTTTTAAGTAATATCGAGAGTGAAATTTTTGAGCTTGATTTTAACAGCTCCGATACGGCGTTCGTGCTTAGCGCGGATGGCTTAAAAACGGTCGTCATGCCGATAAATAACATTTAAAGGAAAATTATGAAGCAAAATTACGGCGCTAGTAATATTAAAGTTTTAAAAGGTCTTGAGGCTGTTAGAAAGCGCCCTGGAATGTATATTGGTGACACCAATATCGGCGGACTTCACCATATGATCTACGAGGTAGTGGATAACTCGATCGACGAGGCGATGGCAGGTTACTGCGACACAATCGATGTTGAGATCACTAGCGAGGGAAGTTGTATCGTTAGTGATAACGGTCGTGGAATCCCCGTCGATATACATCCGACCGAAAAAATTCCTGCCGCAACGGTGGTTCTTACGGTGCTTCACGCAGGCGGTAAATTTGACAAAGACACTTATAAAGTCTCCGGTGGTCTGCACGGCGTGGGTGTTAGCGTCGTAAATGCGCTCTCAAAAAAGCTCGTTGCTACGATCAAACGGGATGGAAATATTTATAGACAAGAATTTGCCAAAGGAATTCCTACTACCGAGCTTGAAAAGATAAAAACTACTAATCGCACGGGTACTACGATCGAGTTTTGGCCCGACGGCGAAATTTTTGAAATTTTAGAATTTGACGATGAAATTTTATCAAAAAGATTTCGTGAGCTTGCATATCTGAATCCAAAAATTACGATAAATTTTAAAGATAACCGCACGGGCAGAGACGAGCACTTTCACTTCGAAGGCGGTTTGGAGAGCTTCGTAAATGATATGAATAAAGCGCCTGCAATATCCAAAGCCGTGTCGTTTAGCGACGGCGCGGAAGATGTTATGGTGGATTTTGCGCTGATGTATAACGAAACGTATAGCGAAAATTTACTAAGCTTCGTAAATAATATCAAAACTCCGGACGGCGGTACACACGAGGCGGGCTTTAGAGCGGGTCTTACGCGCGCAATAACAAATTATGTCGCGGCAAATGCGGCCGCCCGTGAAAAGGACACGAAGATCACCGGCGATGACGTTCGCGAGGGACTTATAGCGGTAATTAGCGTAAAGGTTCCCGAGCCGCAGTTTGAGGGACAGACTAAAGGAAAGTTGGGTTCCAGTTACGTTAAGCCGATCGTGCAAAAGATGGCGTTTGAGGTGCTTAGCAAATATTTTGAAGAAAATCCGATCGAAGCGCGCGCTATTATGAATAAGGCTCTTTTAGCCGCGCGCGGTCGCGAAGCGGCGAAGAAAGCACGTGATCTAACGCGCAAAAAAGATAATATAAATTCCGTCGGCACCCTTCCCGGAAAGTTAGCTGATTGTCAGAGTAAGGATGCAAGCATCAGCGAAATTTATCTAGTCGAGGGCGATAGTGCGGGCGGTTCGGCGAAGCAGGGAAGAGACCGCGTGTTTCAAGCGATCCTGCCGCTTAGAGGTAAAATTTTAAACGTAGAAAAGGCGCGGCTAGATAGAATTTTACAATCAGAAGAGATTAAAAATATGATAACGGCCTTTGGTTGCGGTATCGGAGAGGAATTTAACGAGGAAAAACTTCGCTATCACAAAATTATCATTATGACCGATGCGGACGTCGACGGCAGCCACATTCAGACGCTGCTTCTAACATTTTTCTTTAGATTTTTACGCCCTATCGTAGAAAACGGCTATGTTTATCTGGCACAGCCGCCGCTTTTTAGATATAAAAAGGGCAAAAAAGAGATTTATCTGAAAGACGAAAAGGCGCTTAGCGAGTTTTTGATCGAAACGGGCATCGATATGGGCGAGTTTGAAGGTATCGGCAACGAAGATCTAATTGATTATCTAAAAATAGTTTCAAACTACCGCTCGCTTTTAAATGATCTTAAAAAGCGCTTTAGCGTGCTTAGCGCGATCAGATTTTTGATAGAAAACGACGAAGCGCGAAGCCTAGGCTATGAGGAGCTATTTGAAATTTTAAAACCGCGTTTGGAAAGCGAAGGATTTAATATCTTAAATTCCTACGTAAATGATGAAGGGATTAGAATTTATGTCCAAACTCCGAGCGGCTTAGAACAGCTTGTGATAGATGAGAATTTATTCGGCAATTATATCTTTGAAGAGGCGATCAGAGTTTATTCTAAGATCAAAGAGCGGGATGTAAGTTTTGGTAAGGATTTTATTGAAATTTTAGATGAAATCGAAAAAAGCTCGAAAAAAGGCGCTTATATTCAGCGTTATAAAGGTCTTGGTGAGATGAATCCGGAGCAGCTTTGGGAAACCACTATGAGCCCTGAAAATCGAAGGTTACTAAAGATAAATATCGCCGATGCGCAGAGTGCTAGCGATACCTTTAATCTTTTCATGGGTGACGAGGTCGAGCCGCGCCGAAACTATATCCAAGACCATGCAAAAGATGTAAAACATTTGGACGTTTAGATGCTATTTAGTGAGACCAAAGAGCGCGAAAATCGTTTCATAACGGCACTTAAAATTTCGGTGCCGTTTACCTGCGTTTTGATTGTTTTCGGAATTATTTTGTTTCGAAACGGCGAGTTTAAATTTGACGACGTAATTTTATTTTTAATACTTTTAATCTGCTATGTTTATTATGTCATCTATCAAATTTATTTTGGCTTTCAAAAGACGTTGATCGATCCCGTTACTCACGTATTCGTGCGCGAGGAGATCGAGAAAATTTTAAGCAACGATCTAGCCAAAAATCGTCAAATAAATATCGTTCTTTTGCGAATTAAAAATATTATCGACATAAACGATCGATACGGATATAAAAACGGCGATGAAATTTTATACGAGTATTGTAAAGAACTTTCAAATTTTATGGCGGAGCAGGGTTTTAAGGACCTTCCGATCGGGCGCTTTATAAACGGCTACTTTGTATTCGGCGTAGAATCAAAAGCTACAAATTTAAGTCATATTTTGCGAATGTTTGAGCATAAAATTTCAAGTCAAACGATTAAAAACGTAGAGATAAAAAGTGAATTTACAATGCTTCCAAGTTCATATGACCGAAATCTAAATAATATCGTAAATGCTCTATTTTATAAGATAAATCACCTGGACGACGAAGAGCACGGCGAGAAGGCTATTGACGTAGAGAAAGTATTAATTGACGTATTTTCCGCCGACGTAATGGAAGCGATCGATAGTGAAAATTTCAGCTTTAAATATCAGCGCGTTGCAGATAAAAACGGCGTAAAATCACATATAAATTTAATTCCGAAGCTCGATCTAAGAAGCGGCGAAAAGATCACAAAAAGTAGAATTTTAGATATTTTGCTGCTAAATCATTACGATATTAAATACGATATTTCGATGATGAGACAGATTTCTAGAATTATCTATTTTAAAGATATCGATGCTAAAATTTTTATCGAGATCATGCCTCAGACCCTGCGAAATAACGAGTTTCGCAATGAAATTTTAAAGCTCATCGATAATAATCTGATCGATCCGAAAAAGATCGTGTTTGAGTTTAACGAAAAGCTTATCTATTCGGAGATTAAGCGCTTTGATGAAATTTTAATTAAATTCCGCGAACTCGGTTTTAGCTTCGCGCTGTCGCAGTTTGGTGGCTCAAACGCTAGCTTTGAATATTTAAAATTTTTAGAAGTGGATTTTATCGTTTATGATATAGAATTTAACAAAAATTTAGACGATGAAAAGATTAAAAATATATTTATAGGCATCAACGAAACCTGCGCAAAATCGGGCGTCAAAACCATAATGCGCTTTGTAGATAAGCAGGAATTTCAAATGCAACTTTATAAAATGGGTATCGATTATATTCAGGGATTTTGCGTCGAAAAGCCGAACGATATATCGAATTTAAGGAGATCATAGTGAGATACGGCGAAGAGGAAATTGAAAAATTTGACATCGAAAATTTAGAAGTTTGGCCCAATAAACAAAAGCGCGATTATCTTATAAAAATAACCCTACCTGAGTTTTGCTGCCGCTGCCCGCGCTCGGGCTATCCAGATTTTGCGACGATCTATTTGGAATATATCCCGGATAAGCTCGTAGTCGAACTTAAAGCGATTAAAATTTACATAAATTCATTTATGAACCGCTATATCAGCCACGAAGATAGCATAAATGAAATTTACGGCGCGCTTCAAAGCAAGCTAAAGCCTAAATTTATGAAAATTACGGGCGATTTTAATCCGCGCGGCAACGTCCACACGGTAATCGAAATAAACTCGGATCAAATTTACCGATGATAAGCTCAAATTTAGTCGAACAAATTTTTAAATCCGCAAGCATTAGCCGTTGGAACGATTACCCAAAGATGGTAAGTCTAGTCGAGCTCGACAAGCAGGCGCATAAATTTATCATCGCTTATTTCATCGCTAGCTTTGAGCGCGATGTGGATATCAACTACGTGATAGAAGCGGGGATTTTCGAGTTTTTAGCGCGCATCGTCGTGACCGACATCCGCCCGGACGTCTTTCATCAGATACAAAAAACCAAGAAAAAAAAGATCAACGAATGGGTTTTAAGCGTCCTAGAAAGCGATCTTTTGCCTATTCAAAACGGTGCGTTTTTCGAGCGATTTAAAAAATATCTAAATTCCAAGGATCATAAGAAAGAAGCGGTGATCTTAAAGGCGGCAAGCTACCTTTCTACGCGGTGGGAATTTAATATCGTATATCAAACTAGCCAGTTTTTAAACGATATCGAGGAGCTAAAATCCAAGGTCGAGGAGGAGCTCGAGGATTATTATGAGCTAATCGGCGTGCGAAAGATCGTGATGAACAAAAAACTTGCCCGCATAGTTGATCTTAGCGGCAGACTTCGTTTTCAAAAACGCTGGGCTCAGACGCCGCGCATTCCTGAGACATCGGTGCTGGGACATATGCTGGTAGTCGCGATTTTAAGCTACTTTTTCTCGCTTGAAGTTGGTGCGTGCCACTCGCGCACGGCGTATAATTTTTTCTGCGCGCTATTTCACGATCTACCAGAAAGCCTCACTCGCGACATCATTAGCCCCGTAAAATACGGCGTCAAGGGCCTTAGCGACATCATCAGCGAATATGAGATGCGGCTAATAGACGATAAAATTTTACCCTTTGTGCCGGAACATATGCGAGATGATTTTAGTTATATTTTGGGTATCCGTAAAGAGGGCAGTAAATTTATAAAAGACGAGTTTGAAAACCGCACCTTCGAGCTAGGCAAGGAGCCTAAATTTGCAGAAGGCAGCCTAAAGATGTTTAACGAAGATAAATTTCGCGCAATCGACGGCAAGGCGCTTAAGTATTGTGACAAGCTAGCGGCATTTTTTGAGGCTGGAATTTCGATCAGTTACGGTGTGAAAAGCAAGGAGCTGCTTAGCGGGTATAATTCGATGTTAGAGTTTTTCAAAGCCAAGCCGAAAATTGAAGGAGTCGATTTTCAGAGTGTTTGCGAGGATTTCAAAGAGCATTTCGGACTTAATAGGATCGATTTATAAAACCCCTTCCCAGATGGCTGCGGCACATGCGAGATCTAAGTGCTCTGCTGTATTCCTACCCTGAAGCGGTGCCTAAAAAAAGCATTGCACAGGTCTAAGAAAGGGCAAACGGGATTATATGGAAATGTTTCTTAAAGTAAGGTTATAAATGAATTTCAAAAATCATCTTTTATCCGTATTTCGTGAGGTCTTTATCCCTCATCATCGCTCTATCGAGTTTAGAGCCAAAATTTTTGCCGCGATGCTGCTTGCCAAAAAGAAGCAGACCGACGAGGATTACGACGTGATCAAAGATATAGCGGGCGAAATTTATCCGGGCGACGAGCAGCGCATCGGCGTGCTTGTTTCCATCGTAAAAGAGTATATCTTAAAGGCGAAAACCTATAAAAGTTTAAATTTAGACTCGCTTCTAAAAGAGATCGACAGAGATATCAAAAACAACAAAAAATATATCAAAAAGATCGATTTTTCGCATCTGCGCCGTCTGATCGGAGATGATGACGAGGATGCGCTGATCCAACAGCGCGTTTATGAGTTTTTTGTCTGCGAAGTCAAAGAGTACTCGTAAATTTTTATCTTAAGAATTTTTTTAGTATAATCGTCAGCCTTTAAAATAGCAAACGGAGAAAAATTTGGAAAATATCAGAAATATTGCGGTTATCGCGCACGTTGATCACGGCAAGACCACTATCGTAGATGAGCTTTTAAAACAGTCCGGCACCTTTGGTAATCACCAAGAAGTCGGCGAGCGCGTGATGGACAGCAACGACATCGAGCGCGAGCGCGGCATTACGATCCTATCCAAAAATACCGCCATCCACTACGGCGGCGTTAAAATCAATATCATCGACACTCCGGGTCACGCCGATTTCGGCGGCGAGGTCGAGCGCGTGCTAAAGATGGTGGACGGCGTGCTTTTGCTCGTCGACGCGCAAGAAGGCGTCATGCCGCAGACGAAATTTGTCGTAAAAAAAGCGCTATCTTTGGGGCTCAGACCTATCGTAGTCGTAAATAAAATCGACAAGCCCGCAGCCGATCCGGACCGCGTGGTAAATGAAATTTTCGATCTTTTCGTAGCGCTTGATGCAAACGACGAGCAGCTTGAGTTTCCCGTCATCTACGCCGCAGCTAAAAACGGTTATGCAAAATACGATTTAAGCGATGAGAGCACCGACATGAAGCCGCTTTTTGAGACGATTATCTCTCACGTCCCTACTCCGAGTGGTAGCGATGACAATCCTCTGCAGCTGCAGGTTTTCACGCTCGATTACGACAACTACGTAGGCAAGATCGGTATCGCTAGAATTTTTAACGGCACGATAAACAAAAACCAAAGTGTTATGTTAGCCAAAGCCGACGGCACGCATATAAATGGTAGAATTTCAAAGCTCATCGGTTTTAACGGGCTTGAGCGCACCGACATCGACGCGGCGGGCACGGGCGACATCGTGGCAATTGCTGGCTTTGACGCGCTTGACGTAGGTGATAGTATCGTCGATCCCAATAATCCGATCCCGCTTGATGCACTGCATATCGAAGAGCCGACCCTCAGCGTAATTTTCAGCGTAAATGACGGACCGCTCGCCGGCACGGAGGGCAAATTCGTAACCTCAAATAAGATCGACGAGCGCTTGGAAGCGGAGATGAAAACTAACATCGCGATGCGCTATGAAAACGCGGGCGAGGGCAAATTTAAAGTAAGCGGCCGCGGCGAGCTGCAGATCACGATTTTGGCCGAGAATATGCGCCGCGAGGGCTTTGAATTTTGCCTCGGGCGCCCGGAAGTTATCATCAAAGAGATCGACGGCATCAAATGTGAGCCTTTCGAGCACTTAGTTATCGACGCGCCCGATGATTGCACCGGCACCGTCATCGAAAAGCTCGGTCGTAAAAAGGCCGAGATGAAGGTGATGAACCCTACCGGCGACGGGCAGACGCGTATGGAGTTTGAGATCCCGGCGCGCGGTCTTATCGGCTTTCGCTCGCAGTTTTTGACCGATACTCGCGGCGAAGGGGTGATGAACCACAGCTTTTTGGAATTTCGCCCTTTCATCGGCGCGGTCGAGAAGCGACAAAACGGCGCGCTCGTGAGTATGGAAAACGGAGTGGCGCTAGGATACAGCCTGTGGAACCTGCAAGATCGCGGCGTGCTTTTTATCGCTCCGCAGGCGAAGGTCTATCTGGGCATGATCATCGGCGAGCACAGCCGCCCGAACGATCTGGACGTTAATCCGATCAAGGGTAAAAATTTAACCAACGTCCGCGCGAGCGGCAGCGACGATGCGATCAAGCTCGTGCCGCCTCGCGTGTTAAATTTAGAGCGTGCGCTGGAGTGGATCGAGGAGGATGAGCTTGTGGAGGTTACACCCGTAAATATCCGCGTGCGTAAGCGATACCTTGATCCTACGACGCGCAGACGAATGGCTAAAAAATAGAATTTCAAAATGAAATTTTAAAATTTGGCGTGAAATTTAGCTTTTAAATTTCACGCCTTTTTTTATAGGCAAATTTTAAAATTTGCGCTGCTAAAATTTTGCTAGGAGAGGCAATGAATCTTGTTTTATTCGACTTTGACGGCACAATCACGCGCGATGATTCGCTACTTGAGTTCGTCGCCTACGTAGTCGGATTTAAGAAATTTTTTCGCGGGATTTTGGTGCTATCTCCCATTTTAGCGGCGTATAAGCTGGGCCTTGCGAGCAATAATTTTACGCGCAGAAAGCTCTTGGGCTATTTTTTTGCGGGCATGAGCGCCGATAAATTCGATAAAATTTGCAAAAAATACTCCACCACTCACATCGAAGATATCCTAAAACAAAGCGCGATGGATAAGATCGCAAGCTACAAAGCCGCGGGCGATAGGGTCGTCATCGTTACCGCCTCGCTCGAAGACTGGCTGCGTCCGTGGTGCGACGCGCAGGGCTTGGAGCTTTTAGGCACTAAAATACGGCGCAAAGGCGGCATCATCACGGGCGAGATCGAGGGACAGAACTGCTACGGCGCGCAAAAGGTCGCTCGCGTGCGTGCGGCATACGACGTGCAGGCTTTCGATCGCGTTATCGCTTACGGTGACAGCAGAGGCGATCGCGAGATGTTAGAATTCGCTGACGAGGCGCACTACAAGGCGTTTGAATAAATTTCTGCGGCCACAAAGCTTAAATGATAGCATCTGCGGCGATCGCGCTTTTGCCGTGAGTCAGAATTTAGCTCACGCGGAATTTTATCCTTTTAAATTTATCGCGCTTATCTGTGGAATTACACCGCATGATAAATTTTTATATTTTATCGCAGTGCAAAAACCCTCAACTACGAAATTCTGTTGCAGCATGGGATTTTAAAATTCTCGGTGCGGGTAAAATTCTAAAATTCCGTCATGCATAAAATTTTAAAATTCTATCATAGCGTGAAATTTTGCTTTGAATGGAATAGATGTTTTTAAACCGAGCGTGAGATAAAATTTTAAATTTTGAAATTTTACGGAATTTCTCGCTTACTAAAATTTTAGAATTTGCAGATTTTAAAATTCCACTCGCCGCGTGCGAGGTGAAATTTTAAAATTCCGAGCCTTAGAATTCTAAGGTCTAAAGCATATTATAAATTCCGTCTAGCAGGAAGTATTTTTTATCCGCAGTGCCGCGGTAAAATGGCTCGAAAGTGTCCTCATAAGCCTTTTTGAAAAAGCCCTCTTTGCTTAGCTTGATTAGATCGGCATTGATGAAATCAAGCAGGCTTTGATTACCTTTTTGCACGCCGACGCCTAAGAATTCCGCTGCGCCTAGGTTTTTAAACGGCACTTCGAGCGTATCGTCCACGACAGCGTAGGCTAGGACGATGATGTTGTCATTGGCGTAGCCGTCGGCTCTGCCGTCCTTCATCATCGCATAGCACTCGCTAGTGTTTTTGCAATAGACCAAATTGCTAAATTTCTCTTTTCGCAGATAGCGTTCGGTCATTGAGCCGTTGGGATTTTTTTCGATTGAAATTCTCATATCACGAACCTGTGCGAAGTCTTTCACTTGATCCTCTTTACGCGTTACAATGCCAAAATTTACCGATAGATACGGCAGTGAGAAATCCACCTGCTTCTTACGCTCTTGCGTAATCATAAAGGTGCCGATGACCATATCGACCTTATTATTTTTCAAAAACGGGATTCTATCGCCTGCGGTTACGGCTACGAACTGCACTTCGCCCTTTTTATCGCCGAAAATATCTTTGGCGATTGAGCTAGCAAGCTCGATTTCAAAGCCCTCAAACTTGCCGTTATTAGACTCGCTTAGCGGCGGACGACCTTCGCGCACGCCCACTCTGATAACCCCTGCTTGCCTGATTTCATCTAGTGTATTTGCAAAAATGCTAGCGCAAAATAAGGCTAAAATAAAAAGTAATCTCATAAAAAGCCCCCTACTTTTTAGTTTTGAAATAATTATAGCACTATATATTTTAGAGAAAATAAATGCAAGCGGTTTAAAATTCAATCACCGCGCGTATGCAAGTTTGAAATTTAGGGGCGAAGTGGGGATTTAAAATTTAGCGAATTTGAAAAATTTTAAATCCCAAGATTTATTCGTTATGCAAACTGCCTTCGATAAATTTTATATTTTAATTTCTAGCTCGCTTTTATAGCAAGTCATAAATTCCATCTAAAAGGAAGTATTTTTTATCCGCCGTACCGCGGTAAAAAGGCTCGAAAGTGTCCTGATAAGCCTTTTTGAAAAAGCCCTCTTTGCTTAGTTTTACAAGCTCTGCGTTGATAAAATCAAGTAGCTCCTTATTTCCTTTTTGCACGCCAATACCGATGAAATCGGGCTTACCGAAGTTTTGAAACGGCACTTCGAGCGTATCGTCCACGACGGCGTAGGCTAGCACCGTGATATTTAAATTGATGTATCCGTCAGCTTTGCCGTCTCGGATCATCGCGTAGCATTCGCTTGTGCTTTTGCAGTAGCTTACGTTGCTAAATTTCTCTTTTTTGAGGTAATTATCTACGGTCGTGCCCTCTTCGGTTATGAGCCTCATATCGCGCAAACGCGATATATCTTTGATGGCGTCCGCTTTGCGAGTTAGTACGCCGAGATTGGTCGAAAAATACGGCATCGAGAAGTCCACGTGATTTTTACGCGCCGAATCGATAACGAAGGTAGCTGCAACTATATCGACTTTATTATTGACTAGATACGAGACGCGATCGGCGGCGCTTAGAGAGACAAACTGCACTTCGCCTTGTTTGGCACCGAAAATCGCCTTTGCGATCGCATTGGCAAGCTCGATCTCAAAGCCTTCAAATTTACCACCGCTAATCTCGCTAAAAGGCGGTCTGCCGTCTCTGACGCCTACTCTAATGATGCCGCTATTTCTGATCTCTTGCAGCGTGTTTGCAAAAAGCCCCGCACAAAGCAAGATCAAAGTAAAAAGTAGTTTCATTTGCCGCTCCTTTGTTTAGGTTATTTATGGCTAATTCTAGCGAAATTAAAATCAAAAGGCGCTTTTTTAGGCTAAATTTATTTGCCGTTTGCTTTTTATGAAATTTCAAGACGCCGTTAAATTTAGCCTTAGATTTGATATAATCGCGCAAAATTTAAGCGAGGGCAATATGAAAAATTTTATCTTTTTGTGGCTTTTACTTGCGGGCTGCGCTTTCGGCGCCGCTAAGGATGGCCCGAGAGTTTCTGCTTCACAGCAAGCAGAGTCAAATTTATCGCAGCCAAATTTTGAAATTTTTTACGATGAAAATGCTAGCGATGCGCAGATAGATGCGGGCTTGGACGCACTTTTAGCCTTCGCGGCGCAAAACAGGGGCAGGATCGACGAGGATTTCGGGGAGTTTAAAGATAGAATTTTCACCGCTTTCATTTTTAATCCGAAGGTGCTGCGAAATTCAAAATTCAATTTCGAGCGGATAGAAAAAATCCTTAAATTTAAACCAAATCTCAATTACGGCGGAGACGGCGGTTATTTCTCGCCGCTAAAGCTCGCGATCTTTTTCGGCTCGAAATTTAGCGGCGAGACGGCGAAGCTTTATCACTTTGATAGCGCCGATGCGATGCGGCTTTTAGAGCTTTTGGTACAAAACGGCGCGGACGTCAAAGCTGACGGATTGCTGCTAGATGCGGCATCGAACGATAACTTCGCGGCGTTTAAGTTCTTGATCGAAAAGGGCGCGCGAGACGCTAAGGGTGCGGTCGGCTCGGTTGCGGGCAGCGAATTAATATTTTTAAGCGACAACAACGTTTCTATTTTCGGATATAAAGAGGCGCTGCCGCTTGCTGCGAGGGAGTTTGCCGCGGGAGCTAAATTTAAAGAATTCCGCGACGGGAGATTATGCTATTTGGACGAAATTTTAAAATTTCAAAGCTTTGCGAGCATCGATAAAAAGGAGATCGAAACGCTTATCAAAGTAGCTGTGGTGCTGGATGACGAGATGACGGCGAAATTTCTGCTCTCGCGAGGTCTGTGCGAGCAGAAAGAGCTTTGCGAGTTTCTAAAAGCGCAGGCAAAAACTTACGATGCTGTAAAAATTTCTAAAATTTTAAGCCGTCAAAAGGGCTAAATTTTAAAATTTATACGGCTATGGCATGGCAAAGCAGATAAAATCGCTATTATAATTGTGCTAGTCGCAGCCGCCCTACTTTGTTATTTAGCGCGAGCGAAAAAGCAAAATTTGTTCCGCCTAACCTACCCTCCTCCGCTTATCAAACAGCTCGCTATTAAGTTCATTCGAGATAAATTTTAATGTATTTGCCAGACAGCGCGGCGGCGAAGGTAAATTTTAAAATTTAATCGATATAAAGGACAAATTTAAGTGCCATTATTATATAATTTATCTTATTTTTTCAAAAGGAGTTTGAGATGACTTTTATGGAGTCTGTTCGCACTTGTCTCAAAGAGAATTATTGCAATTTTGAGGGGCGTGCGCCACGTTCAGAGTACTGGTGGTTTGCATTATTTGCGGCACTTTTAGGAATCGTAACGTTAGTATTGGACGGCTTTTTAGGCACCTATGCCGTTACGAGTTCCGGTAGAATGATCGGTTTCATTAACTCAATCTTTTTATTGGCAATACTTTTACCTTCTATCGCCGTAGCGGTAAGGCGTCTGCACGATACCGATAGAAGCGGCTGGTTTTATCTGTTAATTTTTGTCCCGATAATAGGTTCGATCGTATTGATCGTATTTTTTATCCAGCAAGGCACTAACGGAGGCAACCGCTTTGGAGACGATCCGTTGCGACCCGCAAGCAGAGGCTCGATTTTTTAAACGTAGCTTTGTAGCACACATAAGCTTTGCAAATAAGCTAAATTTAGGGCTAATTCCATTTTGGTTTTAGCCCTTTTTACTAGGCGGTTTTGCTCAAAATAGCCTTTTATATTTAAATTTAGATTCGCCGCGAGATTCAAACTATAAAATTTTAATTCTATTGCCCTTTAATTTCACGATCTTTTTGTCATTTACTAGCTTCGTAATCGCCTGAGAGACGTTTTGTCTGGGTGCTCCGAGCAGGCTTGCCAGCGTCATTATATTAAAGGGAAGCTCCACGATCTTATCTGCGTTTGCGATGCGATTTAAAAAATTTAAAATCCGCGTCTGGATTTTTGCAAAGACGATCTCTTTAATTAAAATCCGTTGCGAGTAGATATTTTTGATAAGCGCGTTTATGATCGAGCTTGCAAACTCGTCTCCAAGCAGCTCGAAAAGCTCCGAGATATTGATCTGCAGCGTCTCGCAGTCGCTTAAAATTTCAAGGCTCGTGTTTTTATCCAAGCAGACGTAGGCGCCGCTTTTTACGAAGCTAAAGATAAATTCCTTGCCGTTTTCGTAGCAGTTTAGCTTCGCTCTGCCGCGCAGCAGAATGATAAATTTAAACTTTTGCGCGTAGATCACGTCGCCGTGAGCGTAGCTTTCGCGCCTAAATTTGGCAATCCGCTCCCTGCTTAAAAAGTCGAATTTCTCGCTGTAATCGTTATTTAGTCTATCTATCATAGCAGCTCTTTGCATAAAATTTCACGTAAATTTTACATAAAAAGGATAAATTCGTCGCAATCGCGACAAATTTAAATTTATCTTTGATTTATAATTCGCGTTAAAGACAACCCAGAAAGGATACTTTATGAGGAAAATTTTTATCTCATTTATCTGTGCATGTTCGCTTTTCGGCGGCGAGGTGATCTCTAAAACCGCTACGATCTCGCAAGACGGCAAAGCAATCGGCGAGACTGAAATTTTAACGCCGATCGAGGTGATATCCAGCGAAGGTGGCGTTACCAAGATTAAAATTAAAGGCGTCGTGAGCGAAAATTATCAGCTTCAGATCCAAAAAAATATGAAAGAAGCTGAAATTTACGCGATTTTTACGAATGAAGCCGAAGCAAATTTTAAAAAGGGCAAAAAGCTCGAGGACGATTATGGCGAGATCTGGTACGAAGCCGAGGGGATTTACGAGATCAGTTCGGATGCCGTAGCTAAGGACGCTAAGGCTCTTTATGCGGAGGCAAAGACAAACTACGAGCAGATCTGCTCGGCGTGTCACCGCCTGCATGAGCCAAAGAGCTTCACGGCAAATCAGTGGCCTGCGAATCTGCAAGAGATGATCAATGCAAACTACGTAGCGCTCGAGGGCGACGAGCTAAATTTGATCATAAAATATCTACAACACAACGCAAAAAAACCTGAATGATAAAGGAGATCAGATGAAAAGGCGAGACTTTTTAAAGGCAGGGATTTTAGGCGCAAGCGCGGCAAGCGCTAGCAGGATTGAGGGAGTAACGCAGACGATTTTTGATAACAAAAAGGTATTCGGCGCGAATAGATTCGGCACTTTTTGGCTAAATTTAAACTCGTCGCAGATCGTTTTGGTAAGCGATTTTGAGGGCGATAAATTTCCAAACACGATGAATTACAGCTTACCGGATAATATCCAAAACGAAAACCGCGTGCTCTATCCGATGGTGCGTAAAAGCTATCTAAAGGCAAAAGGCGCGGCAAAGAGCGAACTGCGCGGCAAAGAGGAGTTCGTGCGCGTTAGCTGGGACGTAGCGCTTGATCTAGCTGCAAAGGCTTTGAAAGAAAATTTCGACAAATACGGCGCTGAGGCGATCTACGGCGAGTGCTACTGGTGGGGCGGTAGCGGTAAGATCGGCTGGGGACGCACCGTAGCGCACCGAATGCTTAAAATTTTAGGCGGCTACGTAGAGGAAAGCGGCGATTACTCCACCGGTGCGGGGCTTGTTATAATGCCTCACGTGCTTGGCTCAAGCGCCGTTTACGACGCGCCTACTACGTGGAAAGCGATCGTCAAAAACGCCAAAAACGTCGTATTTTGGGCGACCGATCCTGCGGTAACCAATCAAATTTCATCCATTCCGCCTACGCACGACGGTTATATCGGCATGCAAGAGCTTAAGAAATCGGGTATCAAAACTTATAGCGTAAACGTAATGAGAAACGACACCGCGCGCTACTTTGGCAGCGAAGATATCATCCTGCGCCCAAACACCGACACCGCGCTCATCATCGGCATGTGCCATTATCTGTTTACGAACAACCTCTACGACGAGGAATTTATCAAAAAATACACCGTCGGATTTAATAAATTTAAAGCGTATTTTCTAGGCGAGAGCGATAAAATCGTAAAGGACGCAGCTTGGGCGAGCAAAATTTGCGGGCTTAGCGAGGATGCTATTGCGAAATTTGCTACAGCGCTTGCAAAGGAGCCGACTACGATCTTGATCGGTCGCGGTTTGCAGCGCGCAGATCACGGCGAGCAGCCTTTCTGGGCGCTAGTGGCGCTTAATGCGATGCTGGGATATATCGGCAAGGAGGGTCTCGGCTTTGAATTTAGCCTGGGCTATGGTTCCGCGGGCGCTACGAATAAAGTGGCTCCGATTTTAAAGGGACTTAGCACTCGTATAGATGAAAAATACGAAAACACGGGCTCTGCGCCTTGGAAAAACGCGAAAAATATCACCATCCCGTCCTCTCGCAGCATAGAGGCGCTGGAGCATCCAGGCAAGCAGATCGATTATGACGGCACCAAGATCAAGCTGCCGCATATGAGAGTCGCATATATGGCGTGCGGATCGATGTTTACGCGCCATCAAGACGTGAATAATATCGTCAAGCAGTGGCGTAAATTTGACACCGTCATCACCGCCGAGCCGTACTGGACGAGCACCGCAAAACTTAGCGACATCGTGCTTCCCGTCGCGATCGAGGTCGAGCGCAACGACATCAACCAAACGGGCGCTACGGGCGAATATATAGTCGCTTACAGACCTGCAATCGAGCCGATGGGCGAGAGCAAGAGCGACTTTTGGATCTGCGAGCAGATCTGCAAGCGCTGGGGATACGGCGAGGTCTTTAGCGAGGGCAAGGACGAGCTAGGCTGGATGAAAGAATTCTACGCCGATGCCGTAGAGCAAGCCAAAGGCCTAAATATAACGATGCCTAGCTTCGAAGAATTTTACGACAAAGGCTTCGTGCGCTTTGAAAAGGACGACGAGAGCAGCGCGCTATATACGCGCCTTGCGGCATTCCGCGAAAATCCCGCCAAAAACCGCTTCGGCACGCCGTCTGGCAAGATCGAGCTTTACTCGCCCGTAATCGCTAAGATGGGCTATGCCGACTGCCCGCCGATGCCTACTTGGATCGAGCCTAAGGAGTGGCTAGGCGATGCGAAAAAGACGGCGAAGTATCCGATCCACATCGTAAGCCCGCACTCTCGCTACCGCCTGCACAGCCAGCTAAACAACTCGATCATCAGAAATTTCGCCGAGGTTAGCGGCAGAGAGCCGGTGCTGATAAATCCAAAAGACGCCGAAGCTCGCGGGCTTGCGAACGGCGACATCGTGCGCGTTTTCAATGACCGCGGCGAAATTTTGGCAGGCGTACTCGTTACCGACATCGTGCCCGAGCGCGTCGCAGCGATCTGCGAGGGCGCGTGGTACGATCCCGAGGTTTGGGGCGAGAAGAGCCTCTGCCAGCACGGCTGCGTAAACGTGCTTACGTTCGATAAAGGCACGTCAAGTCTCGCGCAAAGCAACTCGGCTCACACCGTGCTAGCGCAGATTGAGAAATTTAAAGGGGAGATTAAACCTATAACGGCGTTTTCTAAACCTAAAATCCTACAATCTTTGTAGCGCGTCGTCTCGCGAGTGCTTTTGAGAGAGATTTGAAATTTTAAGTCTGCGGCAGACTACTTGTCTAGCCTTGACTTAAAATTTCTGCACAACTCTCAAAATCATCTCGCGATACTTCCGCTTGTCTTTTTATGCTCAAATTTGCAGTTTGTTGAATTTGAGCGTAAATTTACTTTCTTTCGTATTCGTCAAATTTGAACGTAAATTTTATGCGAACTAAAAACTCTGCTAAAATTCGCTCAAATTTAATCCAAAGGTCGTGCCGTGCAAATCCCGAATTTGATCCAGAATTTTATCCGCAAACGCATCGTTTCAGAGTGTATTTTACTGCCGTTTTTCTATCCCGATGAGGGCGAGTTCGAGAGTTTTCAGGAGGGATATAGGCTCGCTAGCCGCAAAACTGGCGAGGAGCTAGCAGACGACGCACCAGGGCAGTGGCGAAAGAGTTGGCATGTCATCGCGCGTAACGGCATGGATGATCTGTTTTTCGTGGATTTTACCCTGGGGGACGCTTCGCCCGTGTATTTTGCCTATCACGGCGCTGGCTCTTGGGAACCGATAAAGGTCGCGGACGACATCGTTAAATTTGAAGAAATTTTGGCCGCCCTTGCTGTGCTTAAAAAACCGTGCTCGCTTGATGCGATCGCGCCGCTTGCCGATTTAAACAACGAATTTTACCGCGAGCTGGCGGACGACTACGCGCAGCAAGATGAAGCGCGCGAGGAGCCCGAATATAAATATTCCAGCGTTTTCATCGAAGACTTGGGTGCCGATAAGGTAAAAACGCTCGTGTTTTTAAAGAAATTTTTTGACGACGAAAGCTTTGCAGTGACCAAAGAGAGAACGCAAAATTTGCCGCTTTGCCTATTTAGCGGCATAGAGGAAGCTGGCGCTGCCACTGCAAGACAAGCTCGCCTCGCTCGGAGTTAAATTTCACGCGCGGGAGATAACTTTTAGCGAATTTATCGCGCGAAGTAGTTAAGCGGGCAAATTTTAAAATTTCAACTCCCGCTGCTGCTAAATTTAAAATTTAGCAGCAGGCGATCCTATAAATTTCGTGCTCGTTCGCTTGCTATCGCAGTGCGTTAATAGCTTTGCGTACGCTGGAGCACAAATTAAAGCGTAAAATCAAAATGTAAAATTGAAGTGGATTTTAAGCGCCCTACTTCGTTTTTTACTTGCAGTAGGGCGAATTTGCTTAAAGTAGTGAACTAAAGCGAGGCGAAAATTATCCAAACCTTGGATCTATTATCTTGCTCAGTTAGAGCAGCTGTTGCGAGCGACGAGCTCTGCAAAATCTAGGGCTGCGTCGTAGTCGGGCTCAGAGGCTATATCACTTACAAGCTCTTTATAAACCACGACGCCTGCAGTATCTATGACGAAGATTGCTCTGGCACTGAGACCTGCTAATGCGCCGCTGGCGATGAGAGTGCCGTAGCGGCGACAAAATTCCTTATCGCGGAAATCACTTGCAACGCGTAGATTTTTGATCCCCTCAGTCGTGCAAAACCTCCCCATCGCAAACGGTAAATCCATCGAAACGACGATTACTTCGGTGTTAGGAAGCGATGCGGCGCGCTCGTTGAACTTGCGTGCCTCCGTCGCGCAGACGGGCGTATCTAGCGACGGCACGGCGACGATGATTTGCACGTGCTTGCCGCTAGCGATCTCGATTTCGCTTAGATCCTGGGCTACTAAGCGCACTTGCGGCGCGCGATCGCCTAGATTTATCTCTTGCCCGCTTAGCTCTACGGGCTTTCCTTGAAATGTTACTGTTGACATTTTTGTCCTTTGCTTTGAATTTGTAGTGGCGAATATACAAAAATTCCTTAAATTTCAGGTAAAATTGCTTTAAAAATCAAGGAGAGCAGATGGGCGAAGATATTTGGGGCAGCAGCAGCAATCCTGCGTCGCTAGCCAGTATAAGACGTAAAAGAGGCGAAGAAAAAAAGCCCCTGGACGAGAAACCACAGGAGCAATCTGAGAATTTAGATTTAGCGCAAGAAGCTCTTGCGGCGGATGATACTAGCGAGCAAAATTCTACTTTTACAAAACAGAATTTCACACCACAGAATTCTGTGGAGCAAAATTTAGCTTTTGCAGCTCAAGGCCTAGATGAAGAAAATTCTATTTTGCGAGATTCTGCTGCGACAGGCTCTGGCGAGCAAGATTCTAACGCTAAAAGTTTGAATTCTACCGAAAATGCTGCGAACTCGCAGAATTTTGTGGAGCAAAATTCCACTTGGCAAAATTCAGCTTCCTTAAATTCCGATAGAATTAGCTCTACGCAAAGCTCAGCTAGGGCTTACGATCTAAATAAGGCCTACGTATTTTATATGTTCCTAGGGCCTTTCGGTGCGCATAGATTTTATCTTGGGCGTATAATCTCCGCGATTTTTCAGCTTTTAGGCGGGCTGCCATTTCTCATCTGGCTTTTTTTAGTAGTGGTTACTGTCATGTGGACGAGTATAGAAGGTAACGATCTGTTAGCGCTTATAAACTCGTCTCGTCCGGATTTAGGCGTGCAAGCATCAGACCTAAAAGATATAGAACAGGGCTTTTTTCATTTTATGGTTATTTTCTCGGTGCCCAATGTTTTATTTTTGATTTGGCTTGTTAGCGACTTTTTTAGGTTGCCTGAAATGGTGCGAAAGCTAAATGTATCCGTAGGCGCGGGAGCAATCCTGTATGTTTATACGGATGACGCTAAAGAGCAGAGCGAAAATCTATCTACTGCCAAAACTACCCTTTACATAGCATTTGGGCTTGAGGCGTTAAATGCGGTAGGCAGATATATCAAGAATGTAGATAAAGTGGGCGCGTTGGAGGGTGTCGGACTTATATCTATGATATGCCTAGCTGTGGGGCTATATTTTTTAGCGCGCGCTATACGCAGCACGGATCTGCTATCAAACGCCGTGTTAGTCGGGGTTTCCTCGGCCATAAACGCAGTAAGCACTATATTTGTAGGATTTGAATTGTTTAAACCATCAGTTTTTATGATAAGCATTTATTGTGTATGCACAGCGGTATATCTGATCTATCAGCTGCTAGTTAGTAAAGAGCTTTACGATTGCAGCGGAGAGAAAAACTATCTAAGAGCGTTTTATGTTATTGCAGCTACGGAGATAGTAACTCTAGTCTTGATAGCGCTTGACTCGCAGCTTTTCGCTTTAGTATTTGCCATAGGATGGTTAGCTTCGGTAGTTTTAAATGTTTCGGCGGTTCATGGCACTAGGGAGGTTACCGCTTCAAAAGGCGGCTACAGCCTAGCGCATCTGGCGTATCACGTAAGGCAGATGAACGGACGGGAGTTTTAGGTATTTAAATTTAAGGGGCGATTAGTATAATCCTATATTATTTTAAAAAAAAGGAGTTTTAAATGACTTTTATGGAGTCTGTGCAAACTTGCGTAAAGCAAAAATACGCCGCATTTAGCGGGCGAGCATCAAGGTCGGAGTACTGGTGGTTTTTTCTATTTACCGTGCTTGGTGGGATCGTTTTGAGCTTGATAGATGGCGTTTTAGGCACTACGATAGGGTATAATCAAATAATAGCCGGCAGGATCGTTCATCAAGAAATCGGCATTATAGATGCGCTTTTTCAACTAGCTATGCTCGTGCCAGCCATCGCCGTATCAGTCAGGCGACTACATGATACCGATAGAAGCGGCTGGTTTTTTCTGCTTATTTTAACGCCGATCGTGGGTGCTTTTTTCGGCGATATCGGGCTTTTGGTATCATTTGTGGGTTGGATAGTGCTGCTTGTATTTTTCGTGCAGCGCGGCGATAGCGGGTCCAATCGCTTCGGATACGATCCGCTATGATAAAGCTCTAAAGCTTTGCGGAATTTTAGAATTATAAAATTCCGTGCAGATAAAATTCTTTGTATTATCACTTAAAATTCTATGCATAAGCACTTTGTAGCGCTAAATTTTTCTTAGAATAAGCTTTTCAAATCCTCTTTAATTGATTGCCATTATCTGTAACTTAGAATTTTTATATTATAATGGCGCTCAAAATTTTATTTTAGAAAGGATGAAAATGAAAGAGAGAATCGAGGCGCTGTTCGCGCAAAACCCTAAAATTTCGATCGCGCAGATCTGCAAGGAGCTCGGCGCGAAGGAGATCGACGTGCTGCTAAACCTGCCCGAGCGCTTCGGCAAGAGCGCCGGCGGCGATAAATTCTGCGAGGTCATTAGGGAGCTTGAGGGCTGGGGTGAGGTGCTTTTCGTAAAAAATACGCCGAGCTTCATCATCGAGTTTAAAACCAAGATCCCAAGCGGCAAGAGCGCGCGCGGATATTATAATTTCGGCATGGGCGCAAACGGCGATGAGGCGCACGGGCTGGGCATTTTAGCGGGTCATCTAAAGACGGATGAGATCGATAAGATCATCCTCGTGACGCAGACTTTCATGGGGATGCTCTCGAAATTCGTGGGCTTTTACGACAAAGCGGGCGAGAATATATTTAAAATTTACGTCTCGCGCGATGAGAAAGGACAGCTTCTAGCCGAGCAAGACGCGAAATTTGAAGCGCTAAAAGCCGCGATTTAGCGCTCGCGCAAGACCCGCCTTGCGCGGCTTGCGTAAAATTTGCCCTTGCGCGGGCATTTGAGCTTGATCTCGCCCTTTGTGCGCGAGATCAAATCCGTAAAATTCTACTGCGAGATAACACTCACGCGCTTCTACGCGCTCGCGCAAGACCCGCCTTGCGCGGCTCGCTCATCGCTTGCTTAACGGCACTTTGAAATTCTACGGGGCGCCAACCAAGGCGCTTTAAGCTAGCCAATAAGCTTTCGGGCAAAATTTTAAATTATCGTTGATGATGAAATTCCAAACTCGCCTCGTCGCTATTTTGCGTCTTAAGGGCGTTTGGAATTTCACTAGCCCGGGCTAGCGTCTGCCTTATCTGAAACGGAATTTTGCCGCTTCAGATAGATATTCTTTTCAAATTTTATTTCAACAATCTACTACTAAATTTTCAAAAATTTTATTTATATTGTCTTTGTACTGCGTATCGTCAAATTCCAAATTATTATTAGCAATTTTCCGCCCGGTAATATCTCCAAGCTCTATAAGGTACTGCTTGAACTTTTCTAAAAATTTATCTACGTTCGCCCTTTTATCGGAGCTCCACTCGTCTGAGCTAAAATGAATATACGCGATAATTTTTTTGCTTTTAAGATAATATTTCGGTTGATAAATTCCCGATTTCGGAAAATATCTCGACACTTCCCCGCTCGAACAAAGGCAAATATCGATCTTTTGCAGCGAGTGCATTTCAAAATCGCTAAAAACCCTTTTAATCTCTCGCCTCGCCGTTCTTATAATATCCGGTATATAGATCGGCACATCATCCGCCCCACCGATAACGGCATTTATGTTAAATTTCACACGGCACCTCGTCCTTAAATTATAAAGTGATATTATTCAAAATTTCGGCTCATTATATCATCTTCATAATATTTATTGGGTGCTGGAGCTACGGAGTTTTGAAATCAATATATTTTTTATCAAAACAGACCCGAATAAAG
>NZ_CALIJA010000040.1 GCF_938017615.1 uncultured Campylobacter sp.
CATGCGCGGGCGCGACGCGGATACCGCAAGCAAAGTATCGCACGCCGAGCCGAATGGGCGCCGCCGTAGCACGTCGCAACCCGAAAAGGCTTGCTAGCAAGACGCTATGCAAGCCAAAGCGCGCAGGTCCGCCTCACGTAGCCAAAAGACAAAGCCTACAAGGCGGCAAGATAGCAACGCAGCGAGAGCGCGATGAAATTTTAACGCAGACCGCATAAGCCGTCGGCAAAGCCTAATTCTACGGACAGGTTCCGCGGATAAAATTTACTAAATTTAGCGCGGATAAAATTTTATAAATTTAAACGGAAAGGTGCGTATGAGCCCAAACGTAATCGTTAAATTCGTCATTTTGTTTTTCATCAGAGCGCAAAGCTTAAACGTCAAATTTAGCAGGCTTGATGCCGTCGTATCGCGCGCTTACGCCAAATATGGGGTGCTGTTTAAGCTAAGCGTGCCGCTACTTGCCGTAGCATCAGTATTTGCGCTGTTTAACCTATACGATTTTGCCAAAGCCAACTATGCGCTCACGATCTTTTTGCTCGCTTTGGGCTCGCCACTGCTTGCGTATAGCTTTTTTAAGGCGATAAAATCGGCGATGACCTTCGCGCTATTTGTAATCCCCTTTGCGGCGGTGTTTGCGATCATCGCGGTGACGGGCGCACAAAAGCTTGATAACTCGCTAAATTTCAACATCGTCTTTCCGCTGTTTTTCACCCTCGTGTGGTTTGCGATGTCGGTGATCGCCGACGAGGACGTGGCGCAGATCATGAATAAAATCGTATCGAAGCTCTCCACACTTTTCGTGACGATTTTCATCCTTTATAACTATGAGGCGCTGCACGGGATTTTAACCGCGGGCTCGGGAGGGTATCGCGCTAGCGGCGATGATCTGACCGCGCTTGATCTTGTATTTATGACGATTAGATTTTTTACGCTACCGTCGATTTTTACATTGATGATTTTTGAGATCAAAGATTATCTTTTTATCAGATACGACGCGTTCGTGCAAGCTCAGCAGGAGCGTATGGAGGATTTAAAAAATTCCAAGGGCTAGGAGTAAAATTTTAAAGCTTAGCTCGATCTAATTTTGCACGCCGCAAATGGTCGCAAATACTAAAGACTGCGACCGCCGTGTGCACGCTGGGCTTCGGCGCGGCGGCGGGGCTAATAAAATTTGAAATGAGATTTTTAGGACAAAATTTTGAGATGGAATTTTAATGACGCACCGGTTATGCGCGGGTTAGAATTTAAAGCCACGAAGCTTCAAATCCCGACCCGCAATCAAAATTTAAAATTCTAAAAGAAGCTGTATATGTCGTCTAGAAGGAAGTATTTTTTATCGACAGTGCCTTTGTAGAAAGGCTCGAAGGTATCGTTATACGCTTTTTTGAAAAAGCCCTCTTTACTAAGCGAGATGAGTGCTTGATTGACGGCTTCTGCGAGATCTGCGTTACCCTTTTGCATCGCGATACCCAAAAATACGTTCTCGCCGAGGCTTTTGATATTAACCTCGACGCTAGGATCTGCGACCGGATAGACCATCACAAATAGATTGTCGTCGCACGCGCCGTCGATCTCGCCGCTTTTTAGCCGTTTGTAGCAATCGGAGGAATTTTTGCAATACACTAGATTGTAGCCGCCGTCCTTTTGCATAAACGCTTCGCCCGTCGAGCCGCGGATGACGCCTACTTTCTTACCTCGCAGATCGCTCATTTTTTGGATATTGTCGCTTTTTTTGGTTAAAACTCCGGAATTTACGGAAAGATAGGGCATCGAAAACTCATAATTTTTCTTTCTCTCCTCAGTAACGCTTGCAGCCGCGATAAGCATATCCGCCTGATTATTTTGAATGGACGGAAAGCGAGCTTGCGCTGATACCGGTATGAGCTCGATCCTGCCGCCGGTATCGCCTAAAATTTTGCCTCCGATTGCATTAGCAAGCTCTACGTCAAAGCCCTCAAAGCCGTTATCTGTGACCCTACTAAACGGAGGTTCATTTTCATAAACGGCGATACGAATGACTTTACTCTGCTTTATTTGGCTTAAAGAATTCGCAAGCGCAAAGATGCAAGACAAAAGAATTAAAAGCAGTGATTTTTTCATTTTAAATTCCTTTTTTTATTAAAAAAAGCTGTAAAGATCGTCGAGTAGGAAATATTTTTTATCGACGGTGCCTTTATAGAAGGATTCGAAAGTGTCCTCGTAAGCCTTTTTGAAAAAGCCCTCTTTGCTAAGCGCAATCAAGCCTTTATTGATCGCTTCTAGCAGCTCCGCGTTACCCTTTTGCACCGCGACGCCCAAGAATACATTATCGCCTAAATTTTTGATATTGACTTCGACTGCAGGATCTACGATCGGATAGACCATTACAAAAAGGTTGTTGTTGCAATACCCGTCGATCTCGCCACTTTTTAATCTCCTATAGCAATCAACCGAATCGTTGCAATAAGAAACATTATAACCGCCGTCCTTTTTGATATACGCCTCGCCGGTGGTCTTGCGGATGACGCCGATCTTTTTGCCCATCAGATCGCCTATTTTGTGAATATTTGAGTCTTTTTTCGTTAAAATTCCCAAATTTACCGTAAAATATGGCATCGAAAAATCCACGCTGCCTTTACGCTCTTCAGTGATACTTGCAGCCGCGATTATCATATCTGCCTGATTGTTTTGCAGCATCGGAAAACGCACTTCGTTTGTTACCGGTATGAGCTCGATACGACCGCCGCTGTTACCGAAAATTTTACCGGCTAGCGCGTTGGCAAGCTCGACTTCGAAGCCTTCAAAGCCTTTCTCGCTTGACTTGCTAAAAGGCGGCTCATTTTCATAAACGCCCGCTCTGATAACCTTGCTTTGCTTTATTTCGCTTAAGGAATTCGCAAAAACAAAGATCGCCGACAATAGAATAAGAAAAAATGACTTTTTCATAATTTCCTCCTTGAATTTTAAATTTTTCGTAATTGTAATGTAAATTTTCTTAAAATTTCATTTTACTAGAACCAAAACTATTCCCTAAATTGCGAGTTTAGCGATAAAATTTCGTAACTAAAATTTCTAAGCATAATGATAGAGGCTTTTTAAATTTTGCTGCCTTGCGCCAAACCCTGCCTGCTCTCATTAAATTTTAGCGCTTCGCTATAAAATTCTGTGCGTCTATTAGTGCCGCAAAAATAGCACGTCGCTGCTAAATTATATGGAATTTTATAAATTCTGCAACGGCGCGTTAGTGGAATTTGCAATCCAAACCCAAGCTCGCAAAGTCGGACAAAATAGCAAGGCTATGCGAGCCTTTTAAATTTTACCTGGCGAGAGCACACAGCTATGCTTACGAAAACAAACACAGGCGAGCTGTATCGCTATGCCCGCCTAAAATAAGCTATAAAGGTCATCCAGCAAGAAATATTTTTTCTCCGCCGTGCCCTTGTAATACGGCTCGATGGTTTCGTTGTAGGTCTTTTTCATAAAGCCCTCTTTGCTTAGCTTGATGAGCTCGCCATTTAAGAAGTCCAGTAGCTCTTTATTTCCCTTCTGCACGGCAACGCCCAAAAACTCCGAAGGGCCTAAATTCTTGATATTTACCTCAGTATCGCTATCGATGACGGCATAAGCCAAAACTAACAGGTTGTCGGTCGCGTAGCCGATGCCCTTATTTTCTTTTAACATTTTGTAGCATTCATTTGCAGTAGCGCAGTTTATGACGTCAAAGCCCTCTTTTCTAAAATACGCCTCGCTAGTCGTACCGCTTTCTGCAATGATCGGCTTACCGTGTAAATCAGACATAGTTTTGATCTTATCACCCTTACGGGTTAGCACGCCGATATTTACTGCGAAATACGGCGTCGTAAAATCGACTAGCTGCTTACGCTCATTTGTGATCGTAAAGGTCGCAAGCACCATATCTACTTTATTTTCTTCCAACACTTTTAAACGCTCACTAGCCTTTACGGGCACGAATTCCACCTTGCCCGCCTTGCCGCCAAATATATCTTTTGATAGCACCTCGGCTAGGGTCACCTCAAATCCTTGAAATTTGCCGTCTTCAAATTTACTAAAAGGCGGTTGCGCCTCAAATACGCCTACGCGCACACTGCCCGATTGCCTAATCTCAGATAGGGTATTTGCCACTACACTACTTGTAAATAGCAATAAAATTCCCAAAATTATCTTTTTCATATCGTTCCTTTAATTACAATGATTAGCCTAGCCACGCATCTACGTCGCTTCGGCAAGCCCTCTTAAGCCGGTCGTATATTATTCGCTCACTTCTCCTTTTGACATTTTTTAAAATTTCTTTACTTTGAAATTTTGCGGCGCATTTTACGCAAATTTCATTTAAAATACATTTAATCTGCGCCGTGATTTAGATCCCAATCGATCTCTCCTAGACCGTGCGCGCGTAGATATTCGTTGCATCTGCTAAAATGCCTGCAGCCAAAAAACGCCCCTCCTGCAAGCGGACTGGGGTGCGCGGCGGTTAAAATGAGATGCCTCTGCGCATCGATCAGCGCAGATTTTGCTTTGGCAAAATTTCCCCATAACATAAAGACTAAGCTTTGCCGCCTCGCGCTTAAAATTTTAATCACGGCGTCGGTGAAAATTTGCCAGCCGAAGCCGCTGTGTGAGTTCGCGCGGTTCGCGCCCACGCTAAGGCTCGCATTAAGCAGCAGCACGCCCTGCTTCGCCCAGTAGCTCAGATCGCCGCTTTCAGGCTCGCTGATACCCAGATCGCTCTTAATCTCTTTGTAGATATTTACGAGGCTGGGCGGAATTCGCACGCCGTGCGGCACCGAAAAGCTAAGCCCCATCGCTTGATGCGCGCCGTGGTATGGATCCTGCCCTAAAATCACCGCGCGCACCCGCTCAAACGGAGTGAGATTAAAGGCGTTAAAGATCAAATTTCCCGGCGGATAGACGATCTCGCGCGCCTTTGCGGCGAGCAGATTTTCCTTGATCTTTGCAAAATACTCGCTTAAAAATTCCTCCCTAAGCGCCTCTTTCCAGCCGCTCTCGATCCTCACGTCGTCTAAATTTATCTGCATGCCGATCCTTTAAATTTAACGAATTAACGCCCTAATTTTACAATAAATTTTAAAAATAGTATCGCTCGTGCGCCGCTGCAATCAAAGGCAGATCGTCCGCGCTCTCTCGCCGCCAACCGATCCCGCCGATTTATAGGCACCGCTACACGATCACGATCAAAAGCGCCATAAATAGCAGCAGGGCGATCGTCTTTTTATTATCGTTAAGCAAGCTCTGCGGGTAAAAAGCAAACAAAATCGCGTAGGCAAAAAGCGCGATTGCGAACTCCCACGGGTTATTATCTCTGAATTTTAACCTATAAATGATCGCCGCTACGAAAGCTATATGCGAAAGCAGCGATAAAATTTGAGCCGGTTTCATTCTGTCTTTGTGATCTCCTATTTAAGGCTTTTAAATTTAGTTCGCAACGTTATATTAAATCGACCATAAGTAAATTTAGCGCACGCTATAATATCCTAAAGTATTTATTTGAACTAAATCAAACTCGGGATAAAAAATAACCTCGTGATCATAATCTATCGGCTGTCCCCACGGTATATGATCCTTTTTATGCCATATTTGCCTTTTATCGTTCATTAACGCCGTTAGTTTTAAATTTTTAGTTGAGCCGTAGATTAAATATTCCCGACTGCCGGCATAGTGATAAAACGGCGCTGCCCACGACAATTCCAATTCGTGTAAATTTTTAGTTTGGGCTATGCAGTCTGACTCGGAAACAAGTTCGTAACCCTCTTGCAGCATTTTTTGTTGCGTCACAGCAAAAGGCTTATCCGCTTTTATAAAATGCGTGTAGCATATACAAGTCTGCCATTTATTGAAACAAACACCATCGGGAATCTTTTTGCGATATATCAGCAAAGTTTCGCCCTTTCTACTTGTTAGAGCTTCAAATTTAGCCAAATCTCGATCTTTTACGTACGGGAATTTAAATAACGGCGAAATTTGAGCATATAAACATATACACGTTATCAATAAGAAAAGCGGTAAAATGACTACAAGTGCCGTAATCTTGATGACTTTCCACAATGTTTTTAATATCTTTACTGCTTTCATTAAGATTTACCTCCTCTCTATTTTAAAATTTACTGCGGTATTTATAAACCGCGCCACCGATCTTAGCGGCTTTAAAATTTCATCGCACGAGCTTGCCTCTAAGGCCGTAATACGGATAATCCATCGCCGCAGCGGCAGCCTCTCGCGCCTGGACGCCTGCAAATTTTTCGATCACGCAAAGTCCAAGCTCGATGGAGCTGCTCACGCCGCCAGCAGTGATGATCTCGCCTCCTGCGGGCAGGCTCTCGCGTACGAGCCGCTCGTGCACCACATCCGCGCAGTAAGGCGCCAGCAGATCGTAGCAAAACGGATGCGTGGTCGCGCGCTTACCTCGCAAAAACCCCGCCGCGCCCAGAAGCAGCGAACCGGTGCAAACGCTAAACTTATACTTCGCATCGCGCGCGGTTGCGAGCCACGAGATGAAGCCAGCATCGTCCCTCAGGCGGCGCGTCGCCATACCGCCGGGCACAAAAACCGCATCAAAGCCGCCTAGATCCGTCGTGATCTCGCCCGCATCGATCGTAAGGCCGCCGCTGTCCGAAACCTGCCGCTCGCGCGAGCAAAACCTCATCTCAAGCTGCGGGCGGACGGCTTTGAGCCTTAGCATACAATCGTAAAATCCCACAAAATCGAGGTGCGTCTGTCCGCTAAACATCACAAGCGCTAGATTTTTCATAATCCGTCCTTTAAATTTATCGCTCGCCTATGAGCTTTCGGTTTGCCGCCGCTGCAATTCTCGGCGCTGCAAGTCGTAAAATGCGCGGCGGCTAAATTTTATACCGCAGGCTGTCAAAACGCTCAAACGAATTTTAAATTTTACCCGCATTAGAACTCGCAGAATTTTTACCGCCCGCGAATGAAATTTTAAAAGCAAATTTAAAATTTCGCGCGCTTTTTATTCCGCTTTATTCAGACCTGTAAAAGCTCGCAAGCCCGCATAGTGCAGCCTTTTTGAAACATTCTCAAATTCTAAATTCCAAATCCCCTCGTCGTATTTCCATTCAAACGGCGTTTTGTAATTCGTCCAAATTTCATACGCGCGTTCGTTTAGCCGCTCAATCAACGCAGAAATCCCTAAATTTTACGAGCCTGATTATCTACCTCTTTGGTAAGCTCCGCGATATTCAAGACCTTGCCCGCCTCGTTCATCATCAAGTGCCAGTTATCCAAATCGGCGGGATCATCGGTGTGGATGGATTTTTCGCGCGGAAGATAATACACAAAATCGCCCGTATCAAAGGGAAATAAAGTATAGCACAGCGCAATGCCGTAAATTTTTTGAGCGAATACGGTCGGAAGCTGCTCGTCCGAATAACCAAAAGTTGAAACGTATAAAAAGCTGCGCAAGATGCTTGCTAAATTTCTACAGACCGGCGCAAAGGCGTATCTGCATGCCTGCTGCGTTAAGGCGCCGTTTCGAATAAAACTTATGGCGCTATCGATCTCTCTTCTTCTTGCTTGCACGTATTTTATCTTTTTAAATCGCCAAGCCTGCATCAGTTCTAAAGAATTGTCGATAGCTCGCAGATGCTTGTCTCTTTTTTCATCCGCCGTGCCGCTTAGCTCCGCGATCCTCGCAGCGGCCTGCCTCCAAAACGGGATCAGGGTTTTTACCCATCCCAAGTAGCTCAGATAAAGCGCGTCCGGCTCCTCCTTTTCAAAAGCCGCTCTCATCTGCGTAAGTTTTATCATCGCAGCCCTTTTGTATCTAAATTTATCCCGCGCGCTACTCTTCGCCTTGCGTCTTCTCGCCCGCCATGCAGCTTTGGAATATAAATTTATGCTCCTGCGGCAGCGCATCGTAAATTTCACCCGCAAGCTCGCGGATCTCCCAAAGCGCCGCCTTGCTAGAGCGCAGAGCGAGGAAGTTTTGCAAGCTGCGCGCGTTTATGCTCCAGCTAAGCTCGCTCTTGTAGCACTCGGGCAGGCAGTATTTTGCGATATCAAGGCTGATCGAGGTTTGTAAGATTACACGCAGATTTTCAAGAGCCGCGATGCTTGCATTATCGACCGCTTCGTTGCCCGTAAGCACTATGTAGCGCGCGGCGTTTTCGAAATCCCCTTGCGCAAAGCTATCCTCGCCGCGCAGCTCTTTTAGCGTGTAACGCGTGGATTTTACGCTAAGGCTTGCGAGACGGTGGCGTGCCAACTCCTGAAGCAGAGCGCGCGAGATGCCGCTGATGTAGAAGTTGTAGTAGAGGTGCTCGAGCGTGCTTGAGTGCTTGAGCTGGTTGCCGACGCGATCTATTAGCGCCAGGTCTTTGACGCCGCCGCAATCGCCGCGCTCAAAGCTCTGCCAGCAGGTGCGGATCGCGTTTGAGCAGACCCAAAGCGGAGTGAAATTTAGAAGTTTGACTTGCATGTTTTGCCTTTGGTTTTAAAATTTTTGGATGATTTTAGCGTTTCGGGACTTAAAATTTAGCAGGGCTCGGCATTTGTATTTTAAAATTTACATTCATCAAATTTACCTTGCACCGAGATACAAGGTAAATAAAATGAACTTAAGTATAAGGCGTAAGAGATATTTTAATATTGAATTAATACTAAAATACTATTTTGTTCCCGAGAAAAACTTTTTATCCTCATTAAACTTATAAATTTCTTTAGCATTTTTACAATTCTTATAGGCGTTGCTATTTTCGTTTAATTTATCAAAATCGCATTGTTTGAAAACTTTTTCTGCCTCATCGGGATGATTTTGATAGTATTCTAAAGATTTAACCTCCGTATTATCGCAACCCACCAAAAAAGCAGCGAACGCAAGCCCCCCCCAGAGGAACATTTTAGGATTTTTCATTTCATTCTCCTTGTTTGAAATTTTACCTAGTATTTTACCATCTGTTTACTTTAAGAATTTTGAATTACTGCCATTCTACCTGCGCGGCAAATAAATTTAACGAAGCTTTGATACCGCCCTTAAGCTACATTTCGCTAAGATTGCGGCTAAATTTTAAAAAAGGTGCAAAATGAATGATAAATTTAGCAAAATCGGCTTCATTCTCGCAGTCGCAGGCAGCGCCGTAGGGCTCGGCAACGCGTGGAAATTCCCCACTTTAGTAGGCACCAACGGTGGCAGCGCCTTTATCTTGCTATATCTTTTGCTGACGCTTTTGGTTAGCTTCGTGATCTTTTTAGCCGAGATCGTCATCGGCAGGCTAAGCGAAAGTGATCCGGTGCGCGCATTTGAAAAACTCGCGCCCTCATACAAAGGCGCATGGAAATACGCGGGATTTTTTATGATTAGTGCACTTTTGATCTATGCTTTTTACAGCGTCGTAATGGGCTGGATCCTAAAATACGTGGTCTCAAGCGCTTTGTATCTGCCAAAAAATATAGATGAAAGCGGCGCAGCGTTTAACGCACTTTTAGGTAACGATTTTTTAAGCGTAGCGGTGTGCTTTACCATAACGTCGGCATTTTGCTTTTTCATCGTATCTAAAGGTGTCAAAAGCGGCATCGAGCGGCTTAATGTCTGGATGATGCCTGCGCTATTTATTTTGCTGGTTTTAATGCTAATTTACGCCGCGAGTTTCGATGGATTCGGACGTAGCGCAAAATTCTTGCTAGTGCCTGATTTCTCCAAGCTTAATAAGGATAGCGTTCTTTCGGCGCTAGGACTTGCATTTTTTACGCTTTCGCTTGGTGTTACTACAATTATGACCTATGCCGCGAGCCTGCCTGCGCGCACCAATATCCTAACCTCAAGCATAAATATAGTCTGCATTAATGTCCTAATCGGCGTGATGATGGGGCTTATCGTCTTTACTTTCATCTTTGAATTCGGTGGCGATCCCAAAGCGCAAGGTCCGGGGCTAGTGTTTGTCTCGCTGGTGGTGCTTTTTTCAAAGCTCGGTGCGATCGGAAATATCCTAGCCTTTTTATTTTTCACCTCGCTATTATTTGCGGCGATTACTTCTGCAATTTCGATGCTGGAGCCTGCGATTTATTATCTCGTAAACTCCCGCAAGCTAAGCCGCAAGCGCGCTTCGCTTTTAGTTTTTGCCGTGACGTATGTTTTAGGGATATGCTGCATTTTGGGTTATTACGGGGGCACGAGCGAGTATTTTAGCCTAGGTGGCAAGAGCTTTTTTGACGTGCTTGATTACCTAACCTCGAATATCTTAATGCCTCTTAGTGGTATAATCGTGGCGATTTTCGTAGGGTTCGTGATCAAAAAACGAGCCGTCGAAATTCTACTGCGCCCATATATGGGGCGAATGGGCTTTAAGCTGTGGTATTTTGTGCTATTGCGCTTCGTGGCGCCAGTCGCGATCGTAGTGATAGCACTCAATCAGTTAAAAATTTTAAATTTTTAAATTTTGTAAAGCAGGTGGATAACATGGAAGTTAAAATTTGGCGCTAAAGCAGTCCAAAAGCAACGCGCCAAATTTCATAGCGAACTTGCGGCGATCCGTTAGCCTTGCAGCGATAGTTTAAAATTTTATGTTTAGATAGAGGAAGGTCAAAGTATGCGACGGCAATCAGCTTTCGGCACGACCGCGGCAACCCGCATGGCGATAGGTGCACGCGGCAAAGGCGTCGTAGCGCAGCCGCATCTGATCACGCTACGGAATTTTAAAATTCCGCGGCTTTAAAATTTAAAAATCATCGGAGAGAAAATGAACGATAAATTTAGCAAAATCGGCTTCATACTTGCCGTCGCAGGCGGCGCGGTGGGGCTTGGCAACGCATGGAAATTCCCCACTCTCGTGGGTCAAAACGGCGGCAGCGCCTTCGTGCTTTTATACCTCGCGCTCACGCTAGGCGTGGGCTTTAGCATATTCCTAGCCGAGATGGCGCTAGGCAGGCTAAGCGGGCGGGATCTGCCGAGCGCGTACGAGACGCTGGCACCGCGCGGCGGACGCAAATGGCGCGCGGGAGGCATTTTCATCGCGGGCGGCATGCTGGTGCTGTCCTTTTACCTCGTCATCCTCGGCTGGGTGATCCGCTACATATTTTTGGGCTTTTCTCCGCTACCCGCAACCGCCGAGGAAGCGGGCGCCGTCTTTGACGATCTCATCTCGCATTCGCTAGCCACGAGCCTCGGCTTTTACGCGCTTGCGCTCGTGCTGACGCTATCTGTCGTCGCGCGCGGCATCAAAAGCGGTATCGAGCGACTAAACGTCGTGATGATGCCGCTTCTTTTCGTGCTGCTGCTTGCGATGCTTGCGTATGCGTGCACGATGCAAGGCTTCGGCGCGGCGGCGAAATTTCTTTTCTACCCCGACTTCGGCAAAATCACCGTTAACTCCGTCCTATCAGCGCTCGGGCTCGCGCTCTTTACCCTATGCGTGGGCGTCGGCTGTATCGCAACATACGCGGCATCGCTTAGCGAGGGGGTGCGGCTCGTGCGAAGCTCGGTAAACATCGTATTTATTAACATCGCGATCGGACTGATGATGGGGCTCATCGTATTTACCTTCATCTTCGAATTCCATGCCGATCCCGCGCAGGGTGCGGGGCTTGTGTTCGTTTCGCTCACTACGATGTTTGCAAAAATGGGGCTAGCGGGGCAGGTGCTTGAAGTCGCGTTTTTCGTCTCGCTCTTTTTCGCGGGGATCACGAGCGCGGTTTCGATGATCGAGCCCTTCGTCTTCTATCTCATCGGCAGATTTAAAATTTCGCGCTTGCGCGCAGTCTGCATCTCGGGGTGCGTCATAGCGGCGCTAGGCGCATGCTCGCTGCTATCGATGCACGCGGATTATGCGGGCAGGTTTAAGCTTTTCGGCGCGAGCTTTTTTGACTGCTTGGATTTCGTAAGCTCAAACGTTATGCTGCCTCTGGGCGCGCTAACCTCGGCGATCTTCGTAGGCTTTGTGATGGACGCGCAGCGCCTGCGCGGGCTTTTCGGCGCCGATATGGGCGAGCTTGGATTTAAAATTTGGTACTTTTCGCTGCGCTTCGTAGCGCCCGTCGCAATCGTGATCATAATGGCAAATCTGCTGTTTTTCGGCGGAAAGTAGGAAGCGATTCGGTTAAATTTAAGGCGGCACGATTTAAATTTAACCCTCTTTGGGCGAGCTAAATTTAAACGTTAACATCGCAGCCCGTTAGGCTCGTATTTTTAACTAGCGTTTTGCTAAAGGAGCAAATTTTGAAAGCGCTTAAATTTCTATCCAAAGCCCTAATCGCCGCGCTCGGCGTTTGTGTAATCGTCGGCGCGCTTAATTACAGCGGGTTTAGCTTCAGCGACCTAAAATGGCTTAGTAAAGATGAGATGGTACAAAATTTCGTACAGGAAGAATTTAATGATTGCGTATATTACCATTATGATACATTTTATGCTCCTGATAAAAAATTTAAGCTTCAATGAACTTATTTATACATTAGACAAAATATTTAAAAAGCATATGGATACTAAGACTTTTAGCCTATTTGATGATTTAAACTCAACTATTGGTTTAAATAAAATTACGAATAAAATAATATCAAATAAAACCGCTCCTTGGAATTTTGTCGATTTTGTCCATCATCATACAGATAGAAATGTTGATATAAATGGCAACTACTCATATATGCCATTTGAAGGTAATAAAAAGATAAACTATGATCTCAATCAAACCCTTATATTTACTTGCAAAGGTGGTATGTATGGTTCCGATAGCTTCAGTATAAAAGAATGCAAAAATATTACTTTTTTTGAAAGAGCGCTAGGAAAGAATAGATATTGCATATATTATGAGGGGATTAAGTATATGAGCTATAAGTTTCAACCATCTGAAAAGACAAAAAATCCAGATTACGAATTTGATATGGTTCATAACCGCATAAACCAGTATTTGCAAGGCGTTAAAGAATGTGTGCCGTATAGTAATACCAACTTTATACACTCGTGCGAATTTTATATA
>NZ_CALIJA010000041.1 GCF_938017615.1 uncultured Campylobacter sp.
GTGGTAGAGCTTTAAAATTTTACCGCAAAAGGAAATTCCTAAATTTTATCTGCGGCGTGAAATTTTAAAATTTCAAAATTATGTGTCGTGTGAGGCATGGAATTTTATAGGCGACGTGGAATTTTAGAATTTATGCATTGCACGGGCTTATAATTTTATATCCTGCATAGAATTTTAAAATTTGCATCGACGTAAAGATGCGAAATTTATCACTAGCGCGGAATTCTAAACGCAAGGCTACAGCGAATTTATCTGCTTGCGAGTTTGAGCTGCATTTTGAAATTTCGTACAAAATCTGCTTAAAATTTTATTCCTGCGAGTCGTGTGCTATGCACTTATAAAATAATCTCAAAATTTATGAGTAAAATTTAGATTAAAATCCATATCGATGTCACGCAGTTATAGTTTTCGGTATAGAATTTACGCGATGGGTTTATGACACGAATTTTATTTGAAATTTCGCTTTAAAATCTAAAATTTGCGCGGTGAAATTCCATCTGCGGTGGAAAGCTATCGCGTGAAATTTTGCGGCTGCTGCGTTTTGTGATATAGGCAAAATGCGCGCCGAGCGTGAAATTTTACAGTAGATCTTGTGGGGAAATTCCGTTATTTACCACGCGAAATAAAGCAGAATTCCGTGCATAAGTCTATAGCCGAAATTTACGCCGTGGCGAATGAGCTTACTCGCACAAAAGGGTGCTAGCACAAAATTTCATAGCCGAAATTTCCTGGGCAGAGCTTTACTTTGTAAATTTTAAAACTAAATTCCACTTCGAGTATTAAAATTCTAAGTTTACTTAGCGGGTGAGATTTAAGTGATAAATTCCACCCGCTGCGCAAATAGCAAGCGCTTTAAATTTCATTCCACGGGCGCTTTGCTTTGCAAAAATCGCACGAGCGTCTCGTATTCGTCGGGCTGCAACCCCGAGTTTTGTATCATCGTCTCGACCACGCTAGGCCAGACATTGACGTTGAACTCATCGTATCCGTGTAGCGCGTGACAGCTACCGCAGCGCTCCTTGAATAGATTTTCGCCCGCGTCGTAAATTTTAGCCGCATCATCCGTTACGGCGAGCTTTGCGACGTAGCCGTCGATAGTGACGTTTGCCCATTCGTTATCGTAGTCGTCCTTCACGGTTTTTAACGTCTTTAGACTCTTTGCGTTTTGCGCTTGTAAGTCCTGTTCCAAAATCCCAAGCCTTGCGTAGCTTACGTTGCTTCCCTCGGGCACGAAGCCTGTGTATCGCACCTGCACGTAGTCCTTGCCGTCTTTTAGCACTTGCAGCTTCGCGCCTACGTGCAGCTTGGCGATCTCCTTGCCGCCCGCTTTGTTTAGAAGCGGGGTTTGAGCCGCGACGAAAAGATCCGTCGCGCCCAAATGGCAAGCTGCTGCGAGTAAAAACGCCGCTAGCGCTTTGGATAAAATTTTACCTCGCTTGCTCGCGTAAATTTTACCCGCATCGCATAAAATTTTCTCCGCGCCAAATGATGAAATTTCACTCGCGCCCGGCGGTGAAATTTGACCCCGCCCTAGCGCGTAAATTTTAAAATTTTGCCTCATCGCTAGCTCCTTTTACCGAATTTCGGCTGTGAAAATACCGCAAGCGGCGGAAGCTCGCCTTGGAATTTCTCGATCTGCACCAGCGCGGTGGCTTGGTTGCCGCACGCAAGCTTCGAGCTGGGCTCGTTGGGCACCAGCACGTTTGCGTTGCCGTGAACGCACATATCGCCGCTAGAGCTAAAGAGCGGATCCCACCAGCCGCCCTCTTGCATCCTCACGACGCTTTGCTTTACGTTTTCGGTGACGATGGGCCCTGCAAGCGCGGCGCCGCGATCATTGAAAACCCTAACTACGTCACCGTTTTTAAGTCCTCTTGCTTCGGCATCTTTTGGGTGCATCCACACGGGCTCGCGACCGTCGATTTCTTCTAGGCTTCGTAGCCAAGTGTTGTTTAATTGCCCGTGCAGGCGGTATTTCGGATGCGGGGTTATTAAATTTAGCGGATACTTTTGCGTCTTTTGCGCGTTCCCCAGCCACTCCATCGGCTCCATCCAAGTTGGATGCGCAGGGCAGTCGTCCAGCGCTGCTTTGGCGATCTTTTTCGAGACGACCTCGATCTTTCCAGACGGCGTTCCGAGGCGATTTATGATAGGATTTTTTCTAAATTCCTCCATCGCTACGTATTCGTAGGCGTGCTTTGGAATTTCAAATTTCACGAAGCCCTTTTTCCAAAACTCTTCAAATTCCGGCATCTTTATCTTCGATGCGTCCGCTTTTTTCTTAGAAGCGTCGTAAAACTGCTTGATCCACTCCATCTCGCTCTTGCCCTCGCTAAACGCCATATACTCCTTCTCGCCGAACTGCTTTAGAATTTCGCAGTAAATTTTATAGTCGTTTTGCGCCTGCTCGTAAGGCTCGGCGATCTTATGCATAGCGATGATAAATTTATTCGTATGCGACTTGGTTATGTCGTCGCGCTCCTGCTCGGTAGTGGCTGGCAGAACGATATCCGCCATGCGCGCGCTCGCCGTCCAGAAGCACTCTTGGACTATGAAGGTATCGAGCTTTTCAAACGTGCGCGCGAGCAAATTCGTATCGGGGTGGTGCAGATACGGGTTACCGCCCGCCCAGTAGGCAAGCTTGATGTCGGGATAAGTTATCTTTTTGCAGTTAAAATCTATCTCCTTGCCGGGATTGTTGATGCAATCGACGATGCGCGAGACGGGGATTGCGATGTTGTCGCGGTTTTTCCACTCGCCCTCGCTGGCAGGCACGATACTCATGCTGCCTAAGCCCGGAAAAGCCGAGGAGGTAGTCGCCGCGCCGCTTGAGAGACTTAGCGCGCTTCCTACCGGAGCTGCGGGGCTAGGGCAGCCGCCGTCGCTGTAATGATAGCCAAAGCCGTATCCACCGCCCGCAAGCCCGATTTGGCCCACGAAAGCGGCAAGCACCGTTGCCATCCAGTGAAACTGCTCGCCGTGATGAGCGCGCTGCGGACCCCAGCCGCACATTATCATAGTGCGCTTGCTGCCTAAAATTTTAGCCAAGCCCTTGATCTCATCCTCGCTTACGCCGCAAATTTTAGACGCCCACGCCGCGTCTTTTTTGAGCCCATCTTCGCTTTCGCCTCTAAGATAGGCTTTAAATTCCTCCGCGCCGTGAGTGTATTTTTTAAGAAATTTTTCATCCGCAAGCCCTTGCGCCATCATCTCATAACATATCGCCATCATCATCGCAACGTCGGTGGTAGGGTTGATCGAAATATGCTCGGAGCCTAAAAATTTAGCGGTGTTGTTATATACAGGATCGATCGTGATCACCTTTACGCCGCGCTTTTGCATCTGCTCTTTTAGCTTTGCGAAATACAAATAGCTCTCATGATCGGGCACTGCCCATGCGATCTGATTGGTATTGATCGGATCGGCACCCCAGATGAGCACTGCTTCGCTATGCTTTAGGATCGTAGGCCACGCGGTTTGCAGAGCGTTGGCCTCGTCCGTTCCGCTGATGTGCGGGGTTATCGCACTTATACAGTGGCACGAATAGTTAAGCTTTCTCGTAGTGTAGCCGCCGATGATATTTAACATGCGACCGAGCAGGGTTTGCGGGTTATTTACGCTGCCGACGCTGTACCAGCCGTAGCTACCGCCGTAAATCGAGCTTGCGCCGTGGTCTTTAAGTACGCGCTTTAGCTCGTCCGCTACGAGTTTATACGCCTCATCCCAGCTAATCTCGATCCACTCGTCCTTGCCGCGCATGCTTTTGTCGCTCTGCCAGCCTTTTTCTAGATAGCCTTTTCGTACGCAGGGTCGCGCGATGCGCGTAGCATCGTATGTGCGTGCTGCGATTCCCTGAGTAAGGCTGATCGGGAAAAAATCGAGCTCACTCGCGCTTAAAACGCCTTCAAATTTGCCGTTTCGCCTAAGAGCCCTAACCGCGCCGAAATGCGAGGCGGTGATCGGCGCATCCTCGCTATTCATCAGATCGTCGCTGATAACGCTAGTAGCGTTTGCGCTCGCCGCACCTGCCGCACTCGCGGCAATGCCTTTTAAAAATTCGCGTCTTTTCATTTTCTCTCCTTTAATGTGAAATGAATGAAAGATTTATGGAATTTTAGCATTAAAAATTGCGAATTTTTCGGCCTTAAAACGAAATTTTAAGTTATAGAGCGAAATTTTATTTTTCTATTTTTAAATAGAGCTAAGATTTTCGCGGCTTATAAAAGCTTAAATTATAAATTAAGTTTTTAAAATAATTTTACTTTAAAAACTAGCTTTTTAAATTTCGCACATCGACTCTCAAAAAATTTTAGAATTTTTGAGTATATCAAGAGCTCGTCGGTATTAGGCGCTATAAAATTTCATAGCGCCAGTAAGTCATAGATTGAAAATTAGATATTGATGCGACTACCGTACGCAGGCTGTAAAACATGGCAATCGTATATTTTTGCGCTTATTAAGGAGGAGATATACTTTCGGCTAAATTTTTAAAAACAAATAGAGCAATAAAATTTTAATGCCATTAAATGACAGTATCTGACAACGAAAAATGAAATAATACGAAAAATTTTAAGGAGGAAGAAATGAAAAAAATCATTTTAGCTTTGGCTTTTTTAAGCTATTTTATGTTTGCTGAAGAGGTAAAAGAGCTTACGGATGAGCAAATAAATACATTGGTAAAGGTCTGCGAAAGCGGTAAAGATTTCACGAATGAAAATGGAACCGTGAAGTATGAGGAAGCCTGCGCTACTCTCGGTATGATATATGAAAATATCCTTGTATTAGGCGATCTCGGTGTAAAGCAAGATTTGGCAAAAGCCTTTAAATTTTATAAAAAAGCGTGCGACGGCGGCTATGCTCGTGGCTGCTTTGGATTAGGAGGGTTTTATTTTGAAGGAAAAGAGGTAACAAAAGATGATAAAAAAGCTCTCGAGTTCTTTAAAAAGGCATGCGATATGGGCGATAAAGAGAGCTGCACTTTGGCGGCTGTTATG
>NZ_CALIJA010000042.1 GCF_938017615.1 uncultured Campylobacter sp.
GCGGTGAAATTCTGCGCCGCGCATAATTCTATATCGCGCGGAATTTTGCGGCGCCGTGCGCAAAGATACGTTAAAATTCCGCAACAAAATTTCGTATTAAAATTTACCCAGCAGAGGCGTGCGGCGAAGCTTTAGCGATAAAATTTCATTGCTTAAGCGATACAATAGTAAAATAATGAAATTTTAACAAAGGAGCCCCTATGAAAAAAATCATCCTTCTTGTTGCCGCGCTTGCGGGCATATTGTTTGCCAAAAGCGTAGAGCTCGCCACACCGCCCAATCATAAAAACGGCGTAAATCACCTGGAATTGGTGCTGATCTTAGATAAATCAGGCTCGATGAGCGGGCTTGAGAGCGATACGATCGGCGGATTTAACTCGATGATAGAAAAGGAGCGCAAAGAGGGCATCGATGCCAGCGTCACGACCGTGCTTTTCGATACGAAATTTAACGTCATCCATGATCGCACGCCGCTTAAAAAGGTCGAAAACCTAACGTCCAAAGAGTACTACGCCGGCGGCAACACCGCGCTACTGGACGCCGTCGGCAGCACGATAGCGCGTATCGAGCGAGTGCCCGACATCTATGCCAAAAACAATCGCGTGCTTTTCGTCATCATCACCGACGGGCAGGAAAACTCAAGCCGCGAATACTCCAAAGCGCAGATTAAGAAGATGATTAGCGACAAGCAGGAAAAATACGACTGGGAGTTTATCTTTTTAGGCGCTAATATCGACGCCGCAAGCGAAGCACGCAGCATCGGCATCAAAAGCGAAAACGCCCTAAAATACGAGAATTCCAAAGAGGGCGTGAGTAAAAATTTCGAAGCGGCAGCCGAGATATCCAAAGACGTAGCGACCGATAATAAAGCAAACTCGAAATGGCGCGATAAGGTGCTACAAGACAAAAAATAGTAAATCGCGAGGCGAGGCACGCTAGAAATGAGGCGCCGCTGCGGAAACTGGTAGCAGTGCGAAAATATACGGCGCAAAACGAGCTTTAGTAAAAAACACGAGCGGCGGCGCGGAAACAGATAGTGTGCCGGGTCACTCGCCGAAAAATTTAACGCGAATATGTGCCGCAAGAAAAATAGACGCGCAAGAAATAAAAACGGCGTGAAGCGGAGCCGAAGACTCAGTGAGCCTAGCAATATGGCGCGCATATTGATTTTCACTCAGCGCATTTTAGAATTTTATTTTGATTTTTTCATGTGCCGCGCGTTATTGCTTTTGCCGGCGCTGCTTTGTTGCGGCAAGAAAACGCAAATTTTCTCGCTAAATTCAGGCGCTTCGCGAAGGGCGCCGATTTGCAGCGAGCAAACCGCTATTTCGCAAGCAGCGACAAATTTACGGCGCGCAAATTCCATATTTTGCGAGAAGCGCGCAAATTCCGCTTTTTGCAAGCGATAGGTAAATTTTACTCTTTGAAAGCGGCGCTAAATTTTAAAATTTAGGCGCTGCAAAACGGGCACATCTGCTAAGCTCGGCTGAATTAAAATCGTAAATTTAACTAGGAGGAAGCTTATGAGGGTATCCGAGATCGACACGCCGGCGCTGCTGATTGATCGCGAAATCGTGCTTCGCAATCTGCAAAAGATGCAAAGCTATGCAGACGCCGCGGGCGTGAGCCTGCGCCCGCACACCAAAACGCACAAAATGCCCTATTTCGCGAAGCTGCAAGAAAGCCTCGGTGCTGCGGGCATCACGGTCGCCAAAACGGGCAAAGCCGAGATCATGGCGGCAAACGGGCTGAAAGATATATTTATCGCAAACGAGATCGTTGGCGAGCCGAAATTTCAGCGCATCATCGCGCTTTTGCGCGCAGGGATAAACTTAAGCTTCGGCGCAGATAGCATAGAGCAGGCGAGCCTGATAGAGTGCGCCTTTGAGCGCAGCGGCACGAAGGCCTGCGTGCTTGCCGAGATCGAAGTGGGCGAAAACCGCTCTGGCTTCGTAGAAAAGCAGGATTTCGCGGCGTTTATAAAATTTTTAAAAGGCTGCAAAAATATCGAATTCCGCGGCGTGTTCTCCCACGACGGCCACTCCTACAAGGCTGCCGATAAAAGCGAGTGCGAGCGCATCCATCTAGCCGCGCAGCGCCGCACGCTGGAGTTTGCGGATATAGCGCGCGAGCTAGCTCTGCCTGCACGCGTCGTTAGCATCGGCTCGACGCCCTCGCTCATCAACGATTTTGAAATTTTAAAGGGCGTCACCGAGATCCGCCCGGGCACATATATCTTTATGGACGCCTCGCAGGCGCAGGCTTACGGCGATTATTCGATGAACGCGGCGAGTATCCTTACGACCGTCATCAGCAGGCCTACGGCGGATCGCATCATCACCGACGTCGGCGCCAAGGGGCTCACGCAGCAAAGGCGCACCGAGGGCTTTACGGCAACGCCCGGGCTCGGGCGCATAAAGGGTACGGAGGTGTGGGTAAATGGCGTTTACGACGAGCATGCGATTATCTACGACAGAGCGCTGCGAGACGCCGTGCGCGTGGGAGATCGGCTCGAAATTTATCCGAACCATATCTGCCCCGTCGTAAATTTACACGAGTTCGCCTACCTCGTTAGCGGCGGCGAGGTCGTAGAAAAGATCGCTGTGCTATGCAGGGGCAAGCTGCAATGAGCGGGTAAATTTTAAAGGTGCGGCGAGATAAAATTTAGCCTCTAATCTAGGGCGCGACCAAATTTAAGGCGCGAATTTATTGCCGCTCAGGCTGCGGCGCAAAGCGCGCCGAATTTGACGACGAAATTTAACGAAAGGTAAAAATGAGGCTTTGGACGATAAGCTTTAAATATCTCGATGCAAAGGGGCTAGTCGCACTTTGGCGGGAGGCGCTGCTAGCCAAAAACGTGCTGGCGGGACTTACCAAGGGCTACAAAAATCACCCGTAGCTTAACCGCTTTTACGCGCATGAAAACGCGTGTGAGGCGATAAATGCGTATCTAGCGGAGGTTTATGCGCAGGCCTGCGCTCGCGGGTATAAATTCGACGTAGCGAAGGTGGGCGAATTTGACGAGCGAAATTTAGCCAAAATAGCCGTCACTCACGGGCAGATAGAGTATGAATTCGCCTTTTTATAAGAGAAGCTAAAATCGCGTGATATCAAGGCTTATGAGCGAAATTTAAGCGAAAAAAATATAGAAATCGCGAGCATTTTTAAAGAGGTTGACGGCGGAATCGAGCCGTGGGAGAAGGTAAAAATTTAGCGCCGTCGCGCGGCAGCGGCGAGGAGTATATTCGGCTTATGCCGGCAAGCTTTTCGTATGCGGCGCTGCTTTTAAATTTATCGGTTTGATACAAAGCTAAGCTTTGCGTAGTATCATATAGGATCGCGCGCCGTGCCGCTTCCGCGGCGTCGCATACGCCGCGATCGATCAGCGGCGTAACGTGGCGGATTAGCGCTAGCGTCATGATCTTGCCCTAAAGATGGAAGTTTTCGCGGCTATTTAAGCCTCTCGTAGCTTTCGCATGAGCTTTTCCATATCTGCTCATGCTCCGTTACCGAGCTCATAAACCTATCCTTGCCGCCCAGCTCGCAGGCTTTTTTATAGTACTGCGCGGCTTTTGCATTATCTGCACCCTCGTAAAGACGCGCTAAATTTAAGCACGCAAGCCAGCTGTCCACGATATCCATATCGCAACCGCGCACATAGTAACCTACGCCCTTTATAGCGTCTTTGCGCACGCCTTTGCCTCCGATATACGCAGAGCCTGCGTTACTGCAGCCTATCGCATGCCCGTCATCGCAGGCTTTGTCAAACAGCTCCGCCGCCTTCGCCTCATCGCGCGGCATCCCCTCTCCGCTTTGATACAAAATGCCTAAATTTACGCACGACTCCACATCGCCGCCTTTGCAAGCTTTGACGTATAACGGCGCAGCCTTTAGCAGATCTTGCGGCACGCCCCAGCCATAATTATAAATCTGCGCCAAGGCCCCGCACAACTTCATATCGCCCTTATCGCAGGATTTCGTAGCCCTACTTATATCGTCTGCGGTGGCTACGAAATCAGCTAGCGCGAAATTTGCGGCAAGCGCCGCGGTGAGCGCTAAAATTAAAATTTTATTTTTCATTTTCATCCTTTTTGGTTTTTTAAGATCGCCCGCCAAGCCTAAGGCGCGGATTTATCGTTAAGGCGCAGTTTGATCGCTAGAGTTCGGGTTCGTTCTCGCCTGCTCTTTGCTTTTTAGAGCCTCGTAAATTTCATCGACGCTGCTTAAATTTTGATCCAAAACCTCCCTCGCCTTTTTTAGAGTGCGTGCGCCAAAAATCCCATCCTGCTTCACTCCGATGCTTTTTTGGATATATAAAATTTTATCCTTTTGCATCGCAGCGGAATCCTTAGTCGCCCTGGAAGCGGAATTTGAAGCAGAGCTTTCTGAGCCGTTAGAGCTTGCACTCGTAGAATTTTCGTCTACAGAATTTACGCCATCACTCGCGGAAGCGGAATTTTCGTCCTCAAAAAATGTAGGCATCCACCCTCGCAGCAGCCCTGCTGCGC
>NZ_CALIJA010000043.1 GCF_938017615.1 uncultured Campylobacter sp.
GAGGCGCTCCCCTTCCCGCCCCAAAACCCCACCTATCCCCCGACGACGCTTTATAAGGGGCGAGCTACGCTCGCGTTAAATTTTATAATCGTGCCGCACGCTTTGATTTTTAAAATTTCTTGTCGCAAAAATCGTAAAATTTCAATTGCACTACAAATCGGCGCTGTATTTTGCTAAAATACCGATAAAATTTTAAAGGATGAAATTTGGAAAATTTTGCTTTTCTTCTAAATTTAGTGATATTTTGCATCTTGGTTTTTATGTTTTTTAAGATGCGCAAAAGCGGCGAGCAGGCTGGCAAGCCGCAGATCGCCACCGACATCACGCGGCTTAAAAGTATCGGCGAGCTGAGCGTTTTTAAAATTTACTCCAAAGAGATCGTCACGCGCAAGCAAAACGTAGGCAGCGGGCTGCTGGGCTCGCTCGTCTCGCCGCTGATGACGAAAAAGCAGATCGCCATCATCTTCGAGTTTGAGATCGAATTCGTTTACGACCTGCTAAGTCCCGACTTTGCGATACTGCCGCAGGGAGAGGATCGCTACGAGATCAAGATGCCGCCGTGCAAATACAAATACTCGATCAAAGATATGAAAATTTACGACGAGAAAAACGCCAAGCTGCTGCCATTTTTGCTGCCCGATTCGCTAAACGGGCTATTCGGCGCGAGCTTTGACGAGAGTGATAAAAACCTCCTCATCGACGACGCCAAGGACGAGGTCAAGCAGCTCTCGCTAAAAATCATCAACGATCTTGGCGGCAAGATCCACAAATCCGCGACCGACACGCTGGAGGCGATCGCCAAGAGCTTCGGCGCGAAGGAGGTCGGATTTATCTTCCAGGACAAGGCGCTTCAAACGATCGACATAAACTCAAACGAGATCGCAATCGATAAATCGCTAAAATCGCAGATCGAGAAGTAGATGGAGCTTTTTAAGGCGCTTTTTAAAATTTACTTCGCCCGCATGCTCGCGTTTATGGATGCCTGCGCGAGGGCTTGGCAGAGGTTTTATGAGCCGATCAGGCTGCGCAAAGAGAAAAAGCGCCTGCGCGCGAAAGGCTATTTTACCGAGGATGCGACGTGGGCGGAGTTTTTCGCGGATTTTAAATTTTGCAAATGCTTCATCATCAAAAAAATCCTCTATCCGAACTTCTACGCGATCAAAAACTCCTCCAAATGGGAGGCGGGCTCAAAGCGGGCTAGCTTTACGGTAGGCTCGTTTGCATACGACGAGATCGCGTGGGTGTGGGTGCCGCGAGCCTTCGATGGCGGGCGGAAAAACGATCTAGCGAAGCTAAAAGATCTACTGCAAAAAATCCCCGCGCTGCGCTACGAGCAGAGCGATACGGGGATTAAAATTTTCGGCTACGAGTGCGGCGAAGGGGCCTTATAATCGCATAAAGCGGCATCTGACTGATTTCATCTTTGCCCGATCTTGTCGAGGATCGCGCCGATGCGGCTTGTAGTTTGTGCTGCATAGATAATCAAGCGGGCAGGTTTTGGAGGTCGTGTCTTTGACGAAACAGCGCGAGCAGCGTGAAATTTTATCTTTGCAAACGCCCCGGCGCGGTCTAAATTTAAACTCTGCGCGGTATAAACGCGGGCAAATTTTATCTCTGCGTCTGGCTCCATAGGCCCTTTGCTTCGGCGGGGTTTTTTATATTAAGCCACGCAAGAAGCAGCACTACGGACGCCAATGGATTTAAGATTAAATTTAGCAGTTCCATGCAATTTATGACGCCCATCGTTATAGCGGCGGGGGCCGGTATTTTAAACATCATGCCGTAGATGATATCTGCGGCGACATCAACGATTAGCAGCGCGGCGTATACGGTAAAAAGTTTGCATCCGGTGGCGGCGCGCAACTTAAAATTTATAATTATCCAAGCGACCGTAATCGCAAACATCAAATACGGCACGTATACTTGCAGCCTACTGCAATCGCATCTTCTGAGTATATAAATGGCTGAAAAATATAACAGCGCCGCAAGCGCAATGCTGTAAGCGTATTTGAAGATTATAAAAACCTGCGGGCCCGTGATATTTTGGATGTTTTTAAGCGCGTGATAAAGGAATGTGAAAGCAAAAATCTACACTAAGATTTGAGAATCCAAGTACGCGATTTCGCCTTTTTAGAATACGCTATGCTCGCGACCAGTAGGCAGAGCGCGCCGAGCGTGCCTTGCAGCTTCGCTCTTTGAAAATCTTCATTCATTTTATACCTTTAAATTTTAATGTGCGGTTCGCTGCTTGCACTGCGCAGATGAGCGGCTGGCGCTGCTTTGATTATCGCCTCGCGGGCTTTAAATTTAGCTCCGTTACGAACGCTTCATGCTTGGCGTACTGCGAGGGCTATGTCCGGCGCGCCGCGACGATTAGCCTAGCACCGCCGCGATGTTTTATGTCCATCGCCGCTATGGAGACTTTAATCTGGTATCGCCGTTATGATGCTTGAATTTGCCGCCGCCACTCGCGCAATACATTTTTGAAATGGGATTTTATGCAAATTCTGTTTAAAATGGATTTAACTTTTTAAATTTAAAAGCAGCGGAGCAGCTTAAAATTTATAACTATCCAAGTGCCATTAATATAAGCATAAAAACGCTTATTTTTGATTTTTAAATTTGAGCTGTTTTTAGTAAATTTTGCTTACAAATTTTGTATAATTTTTAAAATTTTATCTCGAAAAGAGGAGCGAGTATGAGATTTATCATTATATTGTTTTTGGTGGTCGGCGGCTGTTTTGGAGGCAATATAACCGACTTTCAAAGCTTGGAAAAATTTATCAAAGACGGGCAAGCGAAAGGATATTTTCCTAAAAAGATTTTAGTGACGCAAGGATTTGATACCACCGTATTAGAAGACGTGAGTTTAAATTTTAGCAAAACCATATATTGGGATATAAATTCTCGCTGCAACCAAAACGCAGACGAAATCATTATAGCCGAAAGCGATACGAGGCACTCTATAGTTTGCCCCGGAAATAACAACGTCTATATTTTGACTGGCGGCAGAAGCGATGTGGAAGACCCATGGGGAAACGATATCTTCGTAATGGGCGAGAACGATGATAAAATTTCAAAAAGCTGGGGTACAAATATATTTATATTCGGCAAAAGGTGGGGGCATGATAAGATAGGAATTGGCGATTCTAGGATAAATCCTGCGTCAAACCCTGAATACAAAAACGAATTTCCTTACGAGTTTAGTCACTTTTTCATCTTTGATAGCGGGATTAAAAAGGATGATTTAGTTTTTAACTTTAACAAGATAATAAATTTAAAAACAAACGACTCTATAGAACTTACAGATTTTAACGGCATAAATTTGATTTTTAAAGACGAGCCGGGTAAATACTACGGCACAAATTCATTAAAGGAGATTTACGACAAAAACTTTTTCGTTACGCCTAAGATTGAAGAGAGTTTGAGTATAGATGAGATACAAACGTTGCTTCACAAAACGGCATATTCAGACAACGCCGAAGATGCTAAAAAATACTGCGAAATGGGCGGCGATCCGAATTTTAAAGGTCATGAAAATACCACTCCCATCGAAATGGCGGTAATGTTAGGTAGCGAAAATTCGCTTCGCGCGATGCTAGAGTGCGCAAAAAGACTGACTGATAGCGCAATGATGATGAGCGTATTTGGAAGCCAACACGACGATGAGAAGAGTTTTAGGCTCGTAAAGCTTTTAGAAAAATACGGCGGAAATTTTAAAGCAAAGGATAGGGATGGCTGCTCCATGGTAAATTATGCGGCAAGTTCTCATAGTCTAGAAATCGTAAAATATCTAGTAGAAAGAGGCGCCGATCCAAAAGCTAGATGTTCTCATAACCAAAGCGTAACTCCATCGGATTGGGCAAGGAAAAACGAGGATAAAAGAGTATATGAGTATCTAAAAAGCCTAGAAGCCAAATAAAAGGTATGCTAAATGGCTTCTTATCACCTGCTTTAAATCAGCGCGATAAAATTATTAGCGTTTTTGATGCTGATAGCAAGGCGAAGCAAGCTTTTATGATATCGATTTGGCTTATGGCTGCAACGACGGAACTTATTTATGTGCCATCTAGAATGGGTGGCATATCGGACTCTCTAGAGCACCAAGATTTACGGCTATGCCAAAAAGCTTTAAGTTTTCGGCGAAAATTTTATTTTGCGTTATTTTTGCCGAAAATATATAATTTAATCCAAAATTTATATACACTTCGCTATCATCTCATTTTTAATTTCGCGGCCCACTCGTCTAGTGGTTAGGACGCTGGCCTCTCACGCCGGTAACAGGAGTTCAAATCTCCTGTGGGTCACCATTTCGTTGCTTAAAATCAATTAAAATTTTCTAGAATTCGGTTGCCTGCCCTTGAAATTTAAGACCTCATTTGATTTTGGAGTATTTTGATTAAAAATTCATCATATTTTTACCGAGGCTAATTGCTCTAGAATTAAAGTCGCGCGAATTAGAATTTAGATCAAATTGTAAAATTCACGGCTAAATCCTACCGCTACTTATATTTTCAAGATTACGCAGCCTGTTCCAGTTCTGCTCGTTTTGTAAATTTCGCATATTTTGTCGCTGCTGCATCTGCTCCAGCTGCTGCTGTGCTTGCTGCTGCATTAGGCTTTGCTGCGTGGCGATGTACTGCTGCTGCGCTCTTTGCTGAGCTTGCGCGCTATTCGCCCTAAATGAATTAAGCGCGTCTTGCGATACCGCTTGCTTTTGCGCCGCTCGCGCGACTTCGGCGTCGATTTTTTGCTGCTTCGCGCAGCGGTTTGACTGCTCCTTATTTAGCGAGCTTGCGACGTCGCATCCGCTCGCGTCCGCCAAGAATGAAGCCTCCTCGTCGCCCTGCGAGAGCAGCGAGCAACCGCCAAGCAAGACGACCAAAATAAGGGAAGGGAAAAATTTTAGCTTCATAGCCGCCTCTTAAATTTTATCTTTAATTCCCGACCGTCGCTAGTCTGCGCCCTTTGCGAGGTCGAACCCGCACTGCGCCACAAGCGCCTTATCGCTTGCGATGCTATCGCCGGTGGTGGTTAGGAAATTGCCCGTAAGCGCCGAGTTGATGCCGCATCCAAGCGCCGTGCGCACGTGCTCGCCCAAATTTCGCCTGCCGCCTGCAAAGCGCAGATACGCGCGCGGCAAGATGAAGCGGTAGATCGCGATCGATTTTAAAATTTCATCGTGCGCCAGCGGCGCGGCGTTTTGCAGCGGAGTGCCTTTGATCGGGGTTAGGATATTGATCGGCACGGAGCTAACACCCAGCTCTCGCAGTTGTAGCGCCATATCGATGCGATCCTCCATGCCCTCGCCCAGCCCGAAAATCCCGCCGCTACATACGTCAAGCCCCACGGCGCGACAATTCTCGATAGTTTGGATGCGGTCGTCGTAGCTGTGCGTCGTGCAGATCTGCGGATAAAATTTGCGCGAAGTCTCGAGATTGTGATGATAGGTCTGCACGCCGCTTGCTTTAAGCAGCGCCAGCGCGGGCTTTGAGGCGATCCCTAGCGAGGCGCACAGATGCAGCCGCGTCTTACTTCGCAGCCGCTCATAGATCGCGCAGTATGTCCCTAGATCGGAGCTTTTTTGAGAAATTCCGCGCCCGCTGGCAACGAGCGAGAAGCGGTGCGTCTGCTCGGCTTCGTTCGCAAGCGCGGCGCTTAGCACCTGCTGCTCGCCCAAAATCCCGTAAATCTCGCAGCCCGTGTTAAAATGCGCCGACTGCGCGCAGTATTTGCAGTCCTCGCTACAGCGCCCCGATTTTACGTTTATGATCGTGCAAAGATTAAATTTGTCGCCGCAAAACTCGCGCCTGATCTCATCCGCCGCCGCAAAAAGCGCGCCTAAATCCTCGCATTGTGCCAGCTCTAACGCCTGCTGCTTTGCAATCTCGCAGCCGCCTATCACGCGATCTTTCAGCTCGGAAATATAAAATTTGTCTATCAATACTTAGCCTTTTTGAAAAAAATGCGTAATTATACAACGCTAAATTTAAAGCAAAGCTCGCACGCGAAATTTGGCGCAGGAATTTTGTGCTAAAAATTTTACGCGGAATTTCACGCCCCCCACGCCGATTTTGCGCCGCGATTTTTCGGACGGCTCGTCTGTGGTATCTGCGTGCGATTTATCGTTTTGAAATTTTATTTTGGCTAAAATTGCGGCTTTAAATTTAAAGGCAAAAAATGAAATACGACGTTATCGTTGTGGGCGGCGGGCATGCGGGCATAGAGGCGAGCTTAGCCGCCGCAAAAATGGGCGCAAAGACGCTGCTAATTACGATCTTGGCCGAGCAGATCGGCGCTGCGAGCTGTAACCCCGCAATAGGCGGCCTTGCGAAGGGACATCTGGTAAAGGAGATCGACGCGCTGGGCGGTCAGATGGGGCTTGCGGCGGATGCGTGCGGGCTGCAGTTTAGAATTTTAAACGAGAGCAAAGGTCCAGCCGTGCGAGGCTCACGCGCTCAGATCGATATGGATGAATACCGCATCTATATGCGAAATTTGCTGCTAAACACGCAGGGGCTGGACGTAAGTCAAGAGATCGCGAGCGAAATTTTAACCTGCGAGCAGGATGGTGTCCCGCGCATTTGCGGCGTAAAGAGCCATCTTGGCAACGTTTATGAGACCGAGCATCTGATAATCACCGCCGGCACCTTTTTAAACGGGCTAATTCACGTGGGCGAGAACAAGCTGCAAGCGGGGCGCGTGGGCGAGCTAGCGAGCATCGAGCTAGCCGAATCGCTGCGAAGTCTGGGACTGCAAATGGGGCGGCTAAAGACCGGCACCTGCCCGAGGATCGATGCTAAGACGATCGATTTTAGCGTGCTTGAGCGTCAAGAGGGCGATGCAGATCCGCGCCCTTTTAGCTTTCGCAGCAAAAATTTTGCGCCGAAGCAGCTTGCTTGCTTCATCGCTTATACGAACGAGCGCACGCATGAGATCATCCGCGAAAATTTTGCCCGCGCGCCGATGTTTACGGGGCAGATTTCAAGCACCGGCCCGCGCTACTGCCCGAGCATCGAGACTAAAATTTATGAATTTCCAAATCGCGACCGCCACCACGTCTTCGTCGAGCCGCAGACGCGCGAGGCTACGGAGTATTACGTAAATGGGCTTTCTACGAGCCTTCCTTACGACGTGCAGGTCGCGTTTTTGCGCACGATCAGAGGCTTTGAAAATGCAAAAATCGTCCGCCCGGGCTATGCGATCGAGTACGATTTTATCGATCCTACCGAGCTTAAACACAGTCTCGAGACCAAAAAGATCCGCGGGCTGTTTTTGGCAGGTCAAATCAACGGCACCACTGGCTACGAGGAGGCTGCGGCGCAGGGGCTGATGGCGGGCATCAACGCTGTGCTTGATTTGCACGGGCGGCAGCCTCTGATTTTGCGTAGGGATGAGGCGTATATCGGCGTTTTGATCGACGATCTGGTTACTAAGGGCACGAACGAGCCCTACCGAATGTTTACTTCGCGCGCGGAATTTCGCCTGCTGCTGCGCGAGGGCAACGCCGTGCTGCGCCTAAGCGAATACGGCCGCGAGATCGGGCTTTTAGACGAGGCGAGCTACGAGAGGGCGCGTAAGCTTAAGCTCGATGTGGAAAGCGGAATGGAATTTTTGCTAAAAACGCAGATTACCCCTTCGAAACAGACGCTTGGCCTGCTGCAAAGCATCGGCGCAGAGCCCATTTCGCAAAGTTGTAGCTTGCAAAAAATTGTAGCCAAAAGCGGCTTTTCAAAGGCGGGCCTGCTTGCTCTGGCGCCGCATTTTGAGGGCTTTAGCGATGAGGTTTTGGATGAAATTTTAACGCAGTGCAAGTATCATTTTTACATCGCGATGCAGCGCGCCGAGGTCGAGAGAATGAAGGGGCTGCTTGGCGTCGCGATCCCGCCGCAGATCGATTTTAGCAAGATCGGAGGGCTTAGCAACGAGATCGTGCAGAAGCTAAATCGCTTTGCGCCGCCGACGCTTTTTGCCGCGAGCGAGATCAGCGGCGTAACGCCCGCCGCAATCGATATTTTACACATCTACATCAAACAAAATTTTGGACTAAAATAAGCTGCGGCTTGGCGCGAGAAAGTAAAATTTAACGCGCTTGCGGTAAATTTTGCTTTTACGCGCCGCTTTGTATGGAGCGCGTTATATAAACGACAGCTCGCATGCTAGTTAAGCAGTGTGTGATCGAAATGAAATTTATATAAATTCGCGATGAAATTTCGCGTATGTTTACTGCGCAATCCCGCGCAAATTTGCGGTGGAATTTTGCGCAACCCCGATAAAATTCCGCTAGAGAAATGAGAACGGATTTAAAATTTAACCGTTTTTTCAAGCGAATTTTGCCACAATTGCGCTCAAATTTCGTTGGGGCAAAATGATGAAAAAATATACCAAACAAATCCTCGCGATGCTCGCGCTAAATGCGATCTACAGCGGCTCTGGGATCTTGATTTTAAGCTTTATCAATAAATATCTACTTGACGGCGCCGAAAGAGGCGGCAGGATCATCGCGCTATTTCTGCTGCTCTTGGCGCTATTTCTGCTGCTTTCGGTGCTAAGTCGCATCATGCTTTGCAAGATGGAAAACGACTTCGTATTCGATCTGCGCACCAAGATCATCAAGCAGATCATCGATACGAAGTTCGAGCGCATCGAGGCTGCGTCGAAGGCGAACCTGCTTGCGTCCCTTTCTAGCGATATTTCGCGCCTGACCGAGGGCTTTATGCGCATCTCCGAGCTCATCCAAGGCGCGATGATCGTGCTATTTTGCGGTATCTACGTGCTATACATCGCGCCTATGATGTTTGCGTTTTTATTCGTCTGGATCGGTGCGCTGATGATTTTTAACCGTTTTTTGATGAAAAAGGTCATGCAAAATTACGATCTGTACCGCCAAAACGAGGACGTTTTGTATAAAAACTACGCCGCGGCGATCGAGGGGCACAAGGAGCTGTCGCTAAGCCTAGCCAAAGCAAAGAGCCTATACGAAAACGACTTTTTGCCCAACGCGCAAAATTTACGCCAAAGCTCGCTGCGAGCCGAGGTTTACGGCGCGTTTGCGAGTAATTTTATGAACGTGATGATGCTAGGCGCGGTGGGATTCGTACTTTATTTCGGGCTCAGCGGTGGCAAAGCGGAGCTTGCAAACGCCGTAACGATCGCGCTTACGGTGCTTTTTTTGCGCGCGCCTTTGATGATGCTCATATTCTCGCTTCCTAGCGTGCTGCGCGCAAAGATCGCCTACGCAAAGATCAAAGAGTTAAATTTAGACCCGTTCGTGCAGGGCTTCGAGCTTGCGCAAATGCAGCCGTGGCGCAGATTGGAGCTTAAAGACGTGGGCTTTTCATATCCGGGCGGGAAATTCGGCATAAAAGGGGTAAACTTGCAGCTAAATGCGGGCGAGACGGTGTTTTTGATCGGCGAAAACGGCAGCGGAAAATCGACGCTTTTTATGATCTTAGCGGGTCTTTATACGCCGCAAGCGGGCGAAATTTTAGCCGACGGCGCGGCCCTTAAACCCTCTGATCTGCGCGCCTACAGCAACAACATAAGCGCGGTTTTCAGTGATTTTTATCTCTTCGACTATGCTACGGGCGATGCGGACATAGCGCGCGAGTGGCTAGCGCTTACGCACCTGCAGGATAAGGTTGAGCTAAAGGGGGCTAAATTTAGCACCACGAGCCTATCTAGCGGGCAGCGCAAGCGCCTAGCGCTCGTAAGCGTGCTGATGGACGGGCGAAAATTTTTGATGCTCGATGAGTTTGCGGCCGATCTCGATCCGCAGTTTCGCGCGGAGTTTTACGAGCGAATTTTGCCCGAGCTGAAATCGCGCGGATACACGATCTTTGCGATCTCGCACGATGATAAATACTTCGGCGCCGCAGATAAAATTTATAAGATGCGAGGCGGCGAAATTTCGCGGATCAAATAAAATTCCACCGCCGCGAATCTTGTCGTCTAAAACGCAGCGCCTCGCAGCTCGCGTAATGTTTTAAGCTGCGCTTGCCGATCCTGCTTTAAATTTGATCAATGCCCTTTAAATTCCGTCGCGCGCGGCTTGCGGAAAATGTTTTTTGCGTTCACGCTCGCGAGAAATTAACCCAAATTTTTAAACGTAAATTTAAGAATTTCAACTATAATGCGCGCTACAACTTAATCGTAAAGGATGAAAAATGAGAAAAGTTTTAATCGCATGCGCTGCGTTGGCGGCGTTTAGTTCGGCAGCGTTTGCCGTAGACGGCGCTACATTGTATAAAAAATGCGTGGCCTGTCATGGAGCTAACGCCGAGAAGCCTTATCTTGGCGGCAAAGTACCTGCGCTAAACACCCTAAGCAAGGAAGATATCATCGCTAGCCTAAAAGGTTACAAAGACGGCACCTTGGGCGACGGCAAGGGAAAATTTGGCATGATGGGCGTTATGAAGGGTCAAGCAGCTTCGCTCAACGACGAATCGATCGAAGCGCTAGCCGATTTCATCGTCTCTAAAAAATAATTTCAAACTTCATTCGGCGGGCTTCGCGCTCGCCGAGCTTCGCTTAACCTTAAATTTTAAAATTCTACGCTAATATCACGTAAAAATTTCAAAGGCTCATAATGTTTAACGGACTGATCAGGGAGATCGCGCAGGTTGCGAGCTTTAGCGGCGATTTGCTGCGACTGCGCGCGAGATACCGCCCCGCGCTCGGCGATAGCGTCGCGGTAAACGGCGCGTGCCTGAGCGTGACGCGGCTTTTTGCAGACGGATTTGCGATACAGCTTTCGAGCGAAACGGCGCGCGTCATCGCCATGCAAAACCTGCGCGGCTCTGTGCATATCGAGCCAGCGATGCGGATTGGAGATCGCATAGACGGGCATTTGATCCAAGGACACGTCGATGCCGTGGGCGAAATTTATAAAATTTCAAAGCTTGCAAGCGGCGTCGATTTTTTTATCCGTGCGCCGCTGCACATAGCGCCACTGCTAGCGCCGAAAGGCTCGGTAGCGATCGACGGCGTGAGTTTAACGATAAACGAAGTGCTTGAGGGCGGCGACATGCACGGGCGAAATTTTAACAGCCAAGGTCTTGACGGCGGAAATTTTACTCATAAAGAGCTGCGCGACGCAAATTTTAACGGCTCAGGCTCGCATGGGCTAAATTCTAACGGCTCAAATTCCGTTCGCAATCTGAACTTTTTGGGCGCAAATTTAAAAAGTGAAGCACAAAGCTGCGCCATTCGCCTTACGATCATCCCGCTGACGCTCAAAGATACACTCTTTGGATCCTACAGAATCGGGCGCCGTGTAAATATCGAAACTGATCTGCTCGCGCGATACGTCGCTGCCCAGCTACGTTTTGCCGGCGGACAGCCCGTCCGCGGTACGGATACGGCGCGCGATAATAGCGCCGAGGGCGAAAAAGAGGGGCTTTCATGGGACGCGGTAGATAAAATTTTGAGTCTGTATTAAGCGGCGCGTGATGGCTAAAATCGAAATTTGCAGAGAAAATCTTGAGTTTGTATTGGACGGACGCGGCGTATTGGCGGGCTTTAGCACGCGGCTTGGCGGCGTAAGCGGCGGAGCCTACGCAAGTCTAAATTTAGGAGATCACGTAGGCGACGATCCGCAAAACGTCGCGCAAAACCGCGAAATTTTAGCCGCTGCGCTCGGCATCGCGCCGCAAAATTTAAAATTTATGCGCCAGATCCACTCAAACAAAGTTGAAATTTTACGCGCAGCTATCGATGAAATCCCGCCTTGCGATGGGCTCGTGACCGATCTGCGTGGCGTGGCGCTGTGCGTGCTGGTAGCGGACTGTTCGCCCGTGCTGATCGCGGACGAGCGGCGCGGCGTGGTCGCTGCGGTGCATGCGGGGCGCGCGGGCGTAATGGGGCGGATCTGCACCAATGCGATAAATTTGATGAGCGAGCGCTTCGGCTGCGTCGCTGAGGAGCTGAAGGTATTCGTGGGCGCGAATATCAAGGCGCGAAACTACGAACTCGGCGGGCTTGATCTGGGCGAGTTTGAGCGCTACAAAATGCAGGGGCATTTCAATCTAAACGCCGCACTTCGCGACGAGCTCGCAGCTGTGGGGGTGCGAAACGTTAAATTTGATCCGCGCTGTACTTTTGAGAGCGAGCGGCATTTCTCATACCGTAGAGACGGCGCTACGGGGCGCTTCTGCGGGTTTGTGATGAATAAAATTTAATCTAAAATTCATGCATTTTAATTGTAAATTTGTTTAGATAGAAGGGGTATTTGTCGTGAAATCTTAAGCAAATTTGCATGCGTCAGAATAAAAACAAAACACTATATAAGTTATGTAAAATCGCATAACAATCAAGCTTGTTTTAATAAAATTTTAAATATAATTCTTATTTCATTTCACACGCATCAATCCTTGATTTAGTTGTAAATTTAGAGCAAATTTACGGGCGGATGCGGAGGAATAAACTAAATTTCGGGGCAACCCACAAGGAGAAAACTCATGGTAACAATGAGAGATTTGCTAGAGTGCGGCGTTCATTTTGGACACCAAACACGCAGATGGAATCCGAAGATGAAAAAATTCATTTTCGGCGAGAGAAAAGGTATCTACATCATAGATCTACAAAAAACTATCCGCTACTTTCGCTACACTTATAATATCGTGCGCGACGCGGCTGCCGAGGGCAAGACGATACTTTTCGTAGGCACCAAAAAACAAGCCGGCGCGACGCTAAAAGAGTACGCCGAGAAGTGCGGCATGCCTTATGTGAGCCACAGATGGCTAGGCGGCATGCTGACGAATTTTTCCACTATCAAGCAATCGATCCGCAAGCTCGAAGTAATCGAGACCATGGAAGAGGATGGCTCGATAAATTTACTAACCAAAAAAGAGGCGCTAATGCTTCGCCGCAAAAAAGAGAAGCTTGAGCTTTATCTAGGCGGCATTCGCAATATGAAGGGCTTGCCTGATATGATCTTCGTCATCGACGTTGTAAAAGAAAAGATCGCCGTAGCGGAAGCTAACCGCCTAAAAATGCCGGTTATCGCGCCTTTGGATACAAACTGCGATCCGGACGTAGTCGATTTCCCGATACCTGGCAACGACGATGCGATCCGCTCGGTTCAGCTTTTCTGCCAAGAGATGGCTGAGGCGATCAACGAAGGCAAGGCACTTCGCGATCAAGACGCAAGCGAGGATGTCGAGCAGAGCAAAGCCGTCAGCGACGAGGAGAAAGAGGAAGTCGTAGCCGAGGCGATGAGCGAAGAGGATTTTGACGTAAGCGAGGACGAAGAGTAATGGAAATCAGCGCGCAAATGGTAAAAGAGCTCCGCGAAAGCACCGGAGCGGGGATGATGGACTGCAAGAAGGCTTTAGTTGAAACAGACGGCGATATGGACAAAGCCGTCGATCTACTTCGCGAAAAGGGTCTCGGAAAGGCTGCCAAAAAAGCCGACCGCCTAGCTAGCGAGGGTCTAGTGAGCGTCGAAGTGAGCGCGGATCACAAGATCGCAACCATAAGCGAGATAAATTCCGAAACCGACTTCGTAGCTAAAAATCAAAATTTTATAAATTTAGTAAAAAATACCACCTTGCACATTCAAACTAAAGGAATTAGCAGTGTCGAGGAGCTAAATTCCAGCGTCATTAACGGCGTTAAATTTGATGAGCATCTAAAAAGCCAGATCGCTACGATCGGCGAAAATTTGGTCGTTAGAAGATTTGAGACGATTAAAGTGGGCGCAAACGGCGTGCTAAACGGCTACCTGCACTCAAATGGCCGCGTAGGCGTCATCATCGCCGCAGCTTGCGATAGCGAGCAGACCGCGGAGGGTGCGAAGGAATTTATAAAAAACCTCTGCATGCACGCAGCTGCTATGAAACCGCAGGTCATCAGCTATAAAGAGCTTGATCCCGATTTTATCGAAAAAGAATTTTTAGCTCTTAAAGGCGAGTTTGAGAAGGAAAATGAGGAGTTTGTGCGCTTGGGCAAACCGCTTCATAAGATCCCGCAGTTTGGCTCGCGCGCGCATCTAAGCGATGAAATTTTAGCCAAAGAGATCGAAGTTTTAAAAGATGAGCTTCGCAAGCAAAATAAGCCTGAAAAAATTTGGGATAAAATTTTACCGGGCCAGATCGATCGCTTCATCGCCGACAATACTCAAATCGATCAGCGCCTCACGCTGCTAGGGCAATTTTATGTAATGGACGATAAGAAAACCGTCGAGCAGGTGATTGATGAAGAAGCTAAAAAACTAGGTGGCAAGATCGAGATCGTAAAATACGTCCGCTTCGAAGTGGGCGAGGGTCTAGAGAAAAAGAGCGAAGACTTCGCAGCCGAAGTAGCGGCTCAAATCGGCTAAATATGGAACTTCTAAAGGGCGTAAATCTTACTCACGCGTATGATTATACGCTCTTTGAAAATGTAAGCTTAAGCGCCCAAGAGGGCGAGAGTATCGCCATTTTGGGCGTTAGCGGCTGCGGCAAATCGACTCTGCTTCATATTCTATGCACGCTTTTAAAGCCGAACTCGGGCGAAGTGATCTACGGCGGGCGCAGTATTTACGAGCTAAGCTCCGATGAGAGACTTAAAATTCGCCGTAACGACTTTGGCATAATATTTCAATCCCACTACCTTTTTAAGGGCTTCTCCTCTGGCGAAAATATTGAACTTGCCGCCAAACTTACGAATAATGCGATAGATGATGAAATTTTAAAAAAGCTTCAGATCGAACATACTTTAAAGCAAGGCGTGGGCGAGCTTAGCGGCGGACAGCAGCAGCGCGTGAGCATCGCTCGCATACTTTGCAAAAAGCCGCGCATAATCTTTGCCGACGAGCCTACTGGAAATTTAGACAAGGATACCGCAAACGAGGTCATGGACGTGATCTTTGATTACGTAAAATCCAGCCGTGGCGCACTCGTGCTCGTGACTCACGATGAGAATTTAGCGCAAAAATGCTGCAAAGTTTATCGCCTAAATAACCGAAATTTAGCGCAAATATAAGCAATTAATAACCAAAAATATCTTACAATAGCCCAAATTCTTTCTAAAAGGTCATAAATGAAAATTCTACTTGACAATCACAATGAGCAGGTTGCAAGTGTCGTAAATATTTGCTGCGAGCGCATCGGTGCGGACCTGGTAGCATATAGTGCAGACGAGAGTGAATATGATTTGACGATAAAAAATTATGAAGATGGCGATGATATTTCAAAATTTGATCTTAATAAGACGCTGTTTCTGACGCCTAAAAATGTCTCGGCGCCAGGAGCGCGATACACCCTTACAAAGCCTTTTTCGCCGCTTGAGCTCATTACGTTTATCAGCGAGTTTTCGGTTCAAAATATGAGCGTGCAGGCGAAAGAAAAAATGGCGAAAGAATTTGCCGATGCAAGCTCTGTGATGAAAGAGATCGATGCGATTGACCAGGCAAATTCCGCTTCGGGCAGTAATTTTGAAGAGCTTGTGGATAGCTTTTATGACTCCGGCAAGGATATACCGCTTTCGCAGCTGGCAAGCGACATAGCGCCCGAGATTGCAGATGATGTGCCGCTTTCGCAGTTGGTAGGCGATATGCCGCGCACGGACGAGATCGCAGATGATATTCCGCTCTCGCAGCTTGCAGATGAAGCGGCTATTGCGGACACCATCGCCGATGATACGCCGCTTAACGCCGTCGCAGAAAAGATTGCGGATAATATCGCAGATGATATGCCTCTAAACTTAGCTGCTAGCGATATACCTGAGGATGTGCCGCTAAATAGTATCGGCACAAGCGAATCCGCCGAAAATAATCACACACTCCAGGGCGAAATCCCGCTCGCAAAGGATGACGCTCCGATAGCTCTAGCGGCGCTAGATGATGAAAATCCTAAGAATTCCAAAACGGATAAATCGCAGACAGAAGATGAAATTCCTGCCACACAGGCAAGCGAAACTTTACCACTTGCGCAGCAAGATGAGCCGCAAAGAGCTGGCAGCTCTAATAAAACTATCGTTGAAAAAAGGGCAGACGCTGCGCCTAATCTAGAGGAAGCGAAAGACTCTGTGGACGTTACGCTTAAACAACACGAGACAGATGGCTCATTTGCCTATAAAACAGAGGAAAGAAAATCTGCCTCGCAAGTAGTGCAAGATGCGGCTGGCGCGTCTGTTAACAGTGGATTTGATATGGATTTTTCTAGGCTTTTCGATAGTGCTGGCATGCCCGTGGAGGAGTTTGGCGGATATGATAATTTCGCTGCGGCTGCGTTTGCTTCCGATGAAAAAGAGGATAAAAGATCTGCGCATGATAAAAATAAAGCGGCTACGGATTTTCAAAAAACGCAAATTTCGTCTCAATACGAGGTCGCTTCAGATACGCCGATTGCGCTAGCGGGCGCGGGCGATATACCTCGTGAAAATCTTTATAACGCCGTTCCGTTTCAAAGTATGGAATTGACCGGCGGACTTGCACAGAATACGCCTATGTCTGCTCATAATGAAGCATGGAATTCAATTGGCGCAAATTTCGCAGCTTCTGCAAATTCTAGCAATACCGGGACTACAAATTCCACTCCTGCGCCAAATTTTTCGGAGCTAAACTTGCCGCACATATTAGATGCCTCAGATTTACCGAAGCAAAGCGAGCAAGCCAATAGCGTTGCCGGCGGGTTTGCGGACGGATTTTTGCGCGCTATGGAGGGCGATTTTGCAAACTCGTTTGCCGCAAACTCCGCAGATAGCGAGCAATTTAAATCCGGTAAGCCCGCAAAGAGCGCCGCGCAGCAGATAAAATTTAATGCTTCAAAGCCTTCGGAGCGCACAGAATTTAAAGCGTATAAATTCGGCGCGTCCGAGCAGGCAAATGAGATGAAATTTGGCGCGCAAGCTATGCCGAATGAGCTTGCCGCTTCGGCTGCGGCGGAGTTTGCCAGCCTTATGGCAAGCGAGTTAGAGCCTAGCGCCAAAAGCGAGCCGCTGCGTAACGAGCATAGCAAAAAACCGAGCGCCGAGGAGCTGAAAACCAAGTTACGTGATGATCTGGAAGCGGGCATCGCAAACACGATCGAGAAATTTGCAGGCAGCAAGGACGCTAAAGATGCACTGAAGGACTTTAAGATCAATATAGACATATCGTTTGGAGATAGATAGTGAAAGGCAAAATTTTGCTCGTTTCCGGTCCAAGCGGTAGCGGCAAAAGCACGCTCATAAAGCGTCTTATCGCAGAATTTGGCGAGCAGATATACTTTTCGATCTCCTCTACGACGCGCGAAATGCGTGCGGGCGAAGCGGACGGCGTGAATTACCATTTCATAAACGAGAGCGAGTTTCGCGCAGGCATCGATCGCGGAGAGTTTTTAGAGTGGGCGAACGTGCACGGCAAATTTTACGGTACTTCGCTAAAAGCTGCTACGAGCGAGCTTGAGCGGGGTAAGATCGTGATTTTTGACATCGATGTGCAAGGATATGAGATCGTGCGTAGCAAAGTGCCTAAAAGCGAACTTACTAGTGTGTTTATTACTACGCCGAGCTTGTCGGAGCTTAGAGATAGGTTACGCGCTCGCGGTGATAATGATCCCGCCGATATTGCTTTGCGCCTACAAAATGCGCAAGAGGAGATGGAGCGCCTAGGCGAGTATGATTATTTCATAATAAACGACCGCCTGGAAGCGGCGTATGAAAATTTAAGATCAATCTACAAAACTATCAAACTAGAAACGGCAAGCCGCGACATAGGCAAGCTAATCGAAATTTGGAAAATTTAAAGGAGAAAAAATGGGCGTAAGCGTTCAACAACTGCTAATTATCTTAGCGATCATCGTGTTACTTTTCGGAGCTAAAAAGATCCCTGAGCTCGCAAAGGGCGTGGGCAAGGGCATAAAGACTTTCAAAAAAGAGATGGAAGAGGACGACGAACCGCAAAAGGTCGAGAAAAAGATGGAGCAAGAGGTTAAAGACGCCGAAATCAGCGATACTAAAAAGGCGTAAAGGATTTGAAAAATTTAGTCTTAAACGAAATTTTTAAAATTTTATCTCGCGAAGTCGTTTTAGAAAGACCCAAAGATAAAAGCTTGGCTCATTACGCCTCGCCCGAGGCTTTCGCGCTGGCTAAGGAGCTGCGAAAGGCGCCTAAGCTCATCGCCGAGGAGCTTGCGGCTAAATTTAAAGATAGCGAAATTCTAAGCGCCACGGCGGTAAACGGCTATCTAAATTTTCATCTAAAGCCCGCTGTGTTGGGTGCTCTTGCTGAAAATGCTCTTAGATTGGGCGGTGATTTTGCGAAAAACGACGCGAAACTCGGAGACGGAATTTTACCGGCTTCGGAAAAGCTTTGCGCGAGTGAGCCTGCTTGCAAAGACTCCGCTGCGAATCTGGCTGCGAGCGGTAATGACGTTGCTAAATCACAGAATTCCACCACTAGGCAAAATTTTATTTTGCAGAATTCCGAAGAGGCGTCAAATTCCGTCGTAGCATCAAATTGCGATGAGGCGCGGAATTCCGCCGCTATGCCGCAAAAAATTCTGCTCGAATACATCAGCGCCAATCCTACAGGCCCGCTTCATATCGGGCACGTGCGCGGCGCCGTTTACGGCGATACGTTCGCGCGTATCGGAGGCTATCTGGGGCACCGCGTCGATACCGAGTACTACATCAACGACGCGGGCAATCAGATCGAGCTTTTGGGTACTTCGATCGCGCTTCGTGCGCGCGAGCTTGCGGGCGAGGACGTGAGCTATCCCGAGAAATACTACCGTGGCGAGTATATCGACGAGATCATCCCACTTGCGCGCGCCCAATTCGGCGATGAAATTTTCCGCGACGAATCGCGCGTTTTGATCCTTGCAGAGTTTGCTAAGGACGAAGTGTTAAAGATCATCCAAAAAGATCTCGCAGATGCGGGCATTCACATCCAAAACTGGGCTAGCGAAAAGAGCCTCTACGGCGAGCTTGAGCCTACGATTAAGAAGCTTGAGCGCAGCGGCAAGATGTATGAGCAGGAGGGTAAAATTTGGATCCGTTCATCGCAGCTCGGCGACGAAAAGGATCGCGTCGTCATCCGCGAGGATGCGCGTCCTACCTATCTTGCGGGCGACATCGTCTATCACAACAACAAATTTGAGCGCGGATATGAGCGCTGCATCAACATCTGGGGTGCCGATCATCACGGCTACATCGCGCGCTTAAAGGCCGCCGTGCATTTTCTGGGCTACGACGAAAGCAGGCTCGAGATCATCCTAATGCAGATGGTAAATTTACTCAAAGACGGGCAGACCTACAAGATGAGCAAGCGCGCGGGCAACGCGGTCTTGATGAGCGACGTGCTCGCCGCGATCGGTAGAGACGCGATGCGATTTATCTTTATCAGCAAAAAGGGCGAGACGCCGCTTGAGTTCGACGTGGACGAGCTCGCGCGCGAGGACAGCAGCAATCCGATCTTCTACATCAACTACGCCCACGCGCGGGTCAATCAAATTTTTACCAAAGCGGGCAAGAGCGAGGCGGATGTCCTAGGCGCGGACTTCGGCACGCTGGATGAAGCGGGACTGGGCCTAGCTTTTGCGGCGCTTAGCTTGAATGAAATTTTAAACGACGCCTTTAATTCGCGCGGCTTACAGAAGCTGCCCGATTTCCTAAAGGCGCTCGCGGCGGACTTTCACAAATACTACAACGAAAACCGCGTCGTAGGCAGCGAGAACGAGGATGCGAAGCTCAAGCTGTTCGCGCTCGTAGCGCTTAGTATCCGCACGGCGTTTGCTCTGATGGGCCTAAACGCGAAAGAAAAAATGTAGCCGCATAGGCTACATTCGCGCCGATAGCCTAAATCTCACGAACGAAATTTTATGATTTAAATACAAAGCGAAATTTTACGGCGGGATTTCTGCTGCGAAATTTTATGTTTTACTTCTGGCTTCGCCGCGAAATTTTGCGGCGGAATTTGGGATGAAATTTTATCGCGAAATTTGACTTAAAATTCTATCGCTATGAAATTTTAAAGCTAGTTCTAAATTTATGGCTCCTAAAAATTTAATTTTTGAACCATTTGTTCTAAATTCATAATTATTATTATCAAACTTTACAGTTATTGTATCATATACTGCTGGCTTCATCTGGCTTGCAAGTGTTCTTTTATATATCATTGAATATAGTGCATATTGTTCTTTAGTTAAATATTCTTTTATACTTTCTGGTGTTATATCTGGATATGATGGTCTTATCCCTTCATGTCCATCTTGTGCATTTTTTGATGTTTTAAAATATCTTTCTTCATAATATTCTTCACCAAATTTTGTTATAATCTCTTTTTTTATAATCTTTCTTGCTTCTTCTGAAATTCTAGTTGAGTCTGTTCTCATATATGTTATAAGTCCGGTATTACCCTTTCCTGGTATTTTAACACCTTCATATAATCCTTGAGCTATTTGCATTGTTTTTTTAATATTATAGTTTAAACTTCTTGCTGCTGCTTGTTGTAATGTACTTGTTGTGAATACTGGTGTTGGATTTTTCTTTCTTTCAGATCTTATAACATCTTTAACAATATATTCTTTATTTAATTTTTCTAATATTTCATTTAATTGTTTTTCATTAGAAATCTTAACTTTTTTCCCATCTTTACCAAAAAATTGTGCTGTTACTTTTTGTTTATCTTTTTCAAGTATTACTTCAAGTGTCCAATATTCTTCAGGAACAAAACTTCTTATTTCTCTTTCTTTCTCAACTATAAGTCTTAAAGCAACTGTTTGTACTCTTCCTGCAGAAAGTCCACTTTTAACCTTTTTCCAAAGTATTGGACTTATCTTATATCCAACTATTCTATCTAAAACTCTTCTTGCTTGTTGTGCATCAACAGTATTTAAATTAATTTTCCTTGGTTTTTCCATAGATTTTTTTACTGTTTCTTTTGTTATTTCATTAAAAGTAACTCTACATTCCTTATTTTCATCAATTCCGAAGTATTTTAGATAAATGCCATGCTATAGCTTCTCCTTCTCTATCAGGGTCTGTTGCAAGATATACTTCATCAGAAGATAATGCTTCTTTTTTCAATTCTTTAATTAAGTCACCTTTTCCTCTTACATTAATATATTCTGGTTCAAAATTATTTTCTATATCTA
>NZ_CALIJA010000044.1 GCF_938017615.1 uncultured Campylobacter sp.
AGCCCCAGTTTCGCGTCGTCCGCGGCGACGGATCGTGCGCTTTAAGGCCTTTTATCTAGGCGGCGTTCCGCTAGTGTCGCGATAAAATTTCGCTAAATTTAGCGCCTAAATTTCATAAAATTTTGCCGCCCGACTTGCGCGAGCGAGCGCGTAGAATTTGGCTTTAATCTATTTTTGGTTATAATCGCGCCAAAAACTACAAGGACGAATGTGAAAAGTTTGATCATCATCGGGCGCCCCAACGTCGGCAAGTCGAGCCTTTTTAACCGCCTAGCGGGCGCTCGCATCGCCATCACGAGCGACGTTGCGGGCACGACGCGCGATACCAATAGAGCCGAAGCCGAAATTTTCGATCGCCGCGTGCGAGTGATCGATTCTGGCGGCTTGGACGACACCTCCGAGCTGTTTGCGCGCGTGCAGGCTAAGACGCTAAGCGAGGCAAAAAGCGCGGATTTGATAATCTTTATGACGGACGGCAAGCTGCTTCCGAGCGATGATGAGCGGCGGATATTTTTCTCGCTGCAAAAGCTCGGTAAGCCCATCGCCCTAGCGGTCAATAAGATCGACGGCAAGCGCGACGAGGAGCGTAGCTGGGAGTTTAACGAATTCGGCGTTAAATTTTTCCCGATCTCCGTTTCGCACAATAGCGGCATCGACGAGCTGAAAGAGTGGATCTACGGCTTTTTGGACCCTGCGCCCGCGCAGCAGGACGAGGATGAAATTTTTGATGATTTTATAGAGGGCTTTAACGACGAGGGCGAGCCGAAAGAGGGGCGCGACGAGGAATTTTACGCTAGTAAAACCATCGGCGTGGGTATCATCGGGCGGGTGAACGTCGGTAAATCAAGCCTTTTAAACGCGCTTGTCGGCTCGCAGCGCTCGGTCGTGAGCGATTACGCGGGCACGACGATCGATCCGGTGAACGAAAGCACGGAATTTGGGGGACGCACGCTCGAGTTTATCGACACGGCGGGTATTCGCCGTCGCGGCAAGATCGAGGGCATCGAGCGTTTCGCGCTAAATCGCACCGAAAAAATTTTACAAAACTCCGACATCGCGCTTTTGGTGCTTGACGCAAGCGAACCGCTAAACGAGCTGGACGAGCGTATAGCGGGGCTTGCGGCTAAATTTGAACTCGGGCTCATCATAATTTTAAACAAATGGGATCTTTGCGAGCGCGATTACGACGAGTTTTGCCGCGATCTGCGCGATAGGTTTAAATTCCTTTCCTACGCGCCGATCATCAGCGTCAGCGCGACGGACAGGAAGCGGATCCATAAAATTTACCCGCTCATTTTGGAGGTTTATTCAAATTTCACGCGCAAGCTCGGCACCGCAAGGATCAATGAAGCGGTAGAAGCCGCGATAAAGGCGCATCCGATACCTCGCGAGCGGGGCAAATCGGTTAAAATTTACTACGCCGCGCAGATCGGCTTTGCGCCGCCGAAGATCGCTCTTGTAATGAACCGCCCGCAAGCGCTACATTTTAGCTACAAGCGCTATTTGATGAACAGGCTGCGCGCGAGCTTCGCTCTTTCGGGAAGTCCGCTAGTGCTGCTACCGCGCAAAAAAGGTGAGAGCGATGAAGAGCGGTAACATCGTGCTCATCGGCTTTATGGGGGTCGGCAAGGGCACGGTAGCGCGGGCTCTGGCTGCGCAAAGCGGGATGTTTGCGCTTGATTGCGACGATATGATCGAAAGCTACGCCAATAAAAAGATCGGGCAAATTTTTAAAGAGCAGGGTGAGCAGAGCTTTAGAAAGATGGAAGAGAGCCTTGCGAAATTTTTAGAAAAGTCCGTCCGATGCGCCGTGATCTCCACCGGCGGCGGCTTTTACGCCGTGAAAAATTTAAATAAAATCGGCACCGTCGTGTATCTGAAATCAAGCTTTGAAGGGATCGTGGAGCGCTTAAAAAACAGCGAAAACGCGGAGAAAAAATTTGCCAAGCGCCCGTTGTTAGCGGATCTGCAAAAGGCCGCGACGCTGCATGCTCAAAGAAACGGGGCGTATGAAAAAAAGGCCGACATCGTAATCGACGTCGAAAATAAAAGCGTAAAAAAGATCGTAAAAGAAATTTGCTCCGCCTGCGACGGGCTAAATTTAAAGGGGAAAAAGATGTCTAAGCAGAAGTGCTCTGGCGGCGGCAAAAATTCCGAGCCGCACGGCAAAGAGGGTAAAAGTGATAAGCTTAAAAAGAAAGAGGCGCTAAAGCAAAAGTTGCATGAACTACTGGAAGGCTTAGAACGCGAGAAAATTCCAAAGCGCGTGATCGCGTGGCACTTCGATCTTTACGAGCCTTACGCGCTGCAGCTCGCGGGATCGAGCAGTTACGACGCGGATGACGACGACTGGGCGTGCGAGGACGAGGATGGGTTTTATCCGCAAAGCTCGCGCTTGCAGCTTGAATTTTTAAATGAGCTTTCGTGGCGACAGGTTTTAAAAATGCTCGTGCAGGCTCTGCGCGAGCTACGAGAGCAGATGCCAGATGCAAAAATTTTTAAGTGCAAGTACATCGCCGTGGGTTTTGTGGACGGCGATCTGATTTTGATTTAAAGGAGCAATGATGAGAATTTTAACGGGTCTTCAGCCCAGCGGCAAGCTGCATTTGGGCAACTACTTCGCGAGTATCAAGCAGATGGTGGATGCGCAAAACGCGGGCGAGCAGATGTTTATGTTTATCGCAAACTACCATGCGCTCACGTCCGTAAGCGACGGCGCAAAGCTAAAAAACTCCACCTACGAGGCCGCCGCGGCGTTTTTATCGCTGGGTATCGATCCGAAAAAGACGGTGTTTTGGGTGCAAAGCGACGTAAAAGAGGTGTTGGAGCTTTACTGGATTTTAAGCGGATATGCGCCGATGGGGCTGCTCGAGCGAGCGCACGCATACAAAGACAAGATCGCCAAGGGCTTTGAGAGCAAACACGATCTGTTCAGCTACCCCGTGCTGATGGCGGCGGACATCCTGCTATACAGCGCGGAGATCGTGCCCGTGGGCAAGGATCAGATCCAGCACGTCGAGATCGCCCGCGACATTGCGCTTAAATTTAACAACGCCCACGGCGAAATTTTAACTATTCCGCAAGCGCGCGTAAATGATGAAGTGGCGATCGTGCCGGGCACAGACGGCGCGAAGATGAGCAAGAGCTACGGCAATACGATCGATATTTTCTCAGATGCTGCGACACTAAAGAAGCAAATTTCAAGTATCGTAACGACCTCCGAGCCGCTAGAGGTGCCTAAGCAGTGGCGCGGATGCAATGTCTATAATATCGCGAAGCTGTTTTTAAGCGAAGCGGAGCAGACGGAGCTACAGGCTCGTTACGAGCGGGGCGGCGAGGGGCACGGGCATTTTAAGGCGTATCTAAACGAGCTAGTGCTCGGCTACTTCAAAGACGCGCGAGATAAATTCGAATACTATCAAAGTCACCGCGAAATTTTAGATGAGATGCTAAGACAGGGCGCGCAAAGAGCGGCTGCGACGGCTGCTTCATTGATGCAAAAGGTTCGCGCCGCCGTGGGGATTTATCGCTAAGGAGAGTGAGATGACGGATTACGCTAGAGAAATTTTATCTGACGGCAAGTTGCTTCGACAGAAGCTGGAAATTTTCTTGCAAACCCCAAGTAAGGTTGAAATTTACGCACGCGCCTGCGAGAAATTTTTTGCCGCGGGCAAGCAGCGCGAGTTAAATTATGTAAGCACGTGGAGCTGGTGGGGATTTTTCGGCACGCTGTTCTTTTTTCTGTACCGCAAGGAGTACAAAATTGCCGCAGCCCTATTTGCCGTTGTGGTAATTTCTTGCTTTATTCCGTTTTTGGATGAATATGATAGAAGTATAGGAATGGCGATTAGCGTCAGTAGCGGAACTATGGCGAAATATTTCGTTTGCTATAGATTTGTCGCGCTACTGGATAAGCAGGACGATGAAGCCCTAAGACGGGGCGGCGGCGTGAATAGATGGGCGATATGGCTCGCGGTAATATTTTACGCTTTTGTCGCAATTGTCTTTGCGCTAATAATTTCAAACGGCGGCAAAATTCAGTAGTTTTAAAGGGCTTTCGCGCTCAAAATAGCTAAATAAATTTTAAAAAGGAGTAAGAGTGAAAGCGATCGTAACGGTGATCGGCAAGGACAAAGTTGGCATTGTGGCGGGCGTTTCGGCTAAGCTCGCGCAGCTTGGGCTAAACATAGACGACATCAGCCAGACGGTTTTGGATGAGTTTTTTACGATGATGGCGGTGGTTTCCAGCGACGAAAAGCAGGACTTCACGGCTCTAAAGGTGGAGTTAAACGAGCTAGGCGAAAAGCTAAAAGTTAAAATCAACATCCAAAGCTCGGCGATCTTTGACGCCATGCACAACATCTAAGGCGCGCAAATGGACATCAAAAACGTAACCGAGACGATCGCGATGATCGAGGAGCAAAATTTCGACATTCGTACGATCACGATGGGCATCAGCCTGCTTGATTGCATCGATCCCGACATCGACAAGGCAGCGGAGAAAATTTACGCAAAGATCACCGATAAGGCTCGCGATCTGGTAAAGGTCGGTAATGAAATTTCAGCAGAGCTTGGCATCCCGATCGTAAATAAACGCGTCTGCGTAACGCCTATCGCCATCATCGGCGCGGCGACGAACGCTACCGACTACGTCCCGCTTGCCAAGGCGATGGACGAGGCGGCGCAAAAGGTCGGCATCGACTTTATCGGCGGCTTTTCGGCGCTCGTGCAAAAGGGCTACGCAAATGGCGATAAAATTTTAATCGACTCCATCCCCGCCGCGCTCGCCGCGACGCAGAAGGTCTGCTCGTCGGTAAATATCGGCTCGACCAAGACGGGCATAAATATGAGCGCGGTCGCCGATATGGGGCGCGTGATAAAAGAAACCGCGCGGCTTTCGGATCTTGGCGCGGCAAAGCTGGTCGTATTTGCCAACGCCGTCGAGGATAATCCGTTTATGGCGGGCGCATTTCACGGCGTGGGCGAGGCAGAAGTCGTCATAAACGTGGGCGTTAGCGGCCCGGGCGTCGTTAAGCGCGCGCTTGAGAAGGTACGCGGAGCGAGCTTTGACGTGGTCGCCGAGACCGTTAAAAAGACTGCGTTTAAGATCACGCGCATCGGACAGCTCGTCGGGCAAATGGCCTCCGAGCGCCTTGGCGTGAAATTTGGCATCGTCGATCTCTCGCTAGCTCCGACTCCGGCGGTGGGCGACTCTGTAGCGCGCGTGCTTGAGGAGATGGGGCTGGAGCGCGTCGGCACGCACGGCACGACGGCTGCGCTAGCGCTACTAAACGACGCGGTCAAAAAGGGCGGCGTGATGGCATGCAACCAAGTAGGCGGGCTTAGCGGCGCGTTTATCCCTGTCTCGGAGGATGAGGGTATGATCGCCGCAGTGCGCGCAGGATCGCTAAGCTTAGAAAAACTCGAAGCGATGACCGCGATCTGCTCGGTGGGGCTCGATATGATCGCGATCCCGCAGGACACGCCCGAGCAAACGATCGCCGCGATCATAGCCGACGAGGCCGCGATCGGCGTGATAAATCAAAAAACGACCGCCGTGCGCATAATCCCAAAGGGCAAAGAGGGCGACACGCTGGAATTTGGCGGGCTTCTTGGTAGCGCGCCGGTGATGAGCGTAAATAAAAACTCTTCAGCCGATTTCATCGCCCGCGGCGGCCAGATCCCAGCACCCATTCATAGTTTTAAAAACTAAAGCTTAACCCGCTTAAGGAGGAAAGATGAGAGCGTTTGCGTTATTTGCGGCAGTTTTGCTTTTTAGCGGCTGCTCCATAATCTCGGCATTTTATAGCAAGGAGAAAAAATTCGAGCTGGCGGGCTTGGGGCAAGACGGGGTATATAGGACTTCGGACGGCAGCGCAGATACGCTAATAAAAATAACGTCCGCCCGCACAAAAGAGGGCGAGCCGTATCGCATAATCCACACGCTGGAAATTCCTAAAAATTCTACCCAGACGGATTTTGATAGCAACGATAAAGAGGTATTTAAAATAGACTGCTCAAAGAATTATTGCGAGCCTAAATACGACGAGGAGCCGAAAAGAATTGCCATTTCTTGGCCTGCGCCGAATGGAGGCGGCGTTTTTGACGGCGTCATATATCTAAAAAATTTACGGCTCGTAAAGGCGTATTAAATTTGCGGATTTAAAAGCGCACAAAATTCGTAAAATTTAGTGAGTAAAATTCTAAGTCGCCGCGATGGAATTTTTGAGCTTTAAATTCTGTGCTGCGGACGTGGAATTTTGAGTTAGAATTTCGGCTTGAAATTTTACGATGCGTTGTCTCTACGACGAGCTAAATTTTAAAATTTCGCCGTAAGACGAGGCGTTAAAATTTCATCGCCGCTTGCGGCGGACGGCAGCGGGTCTTTTGAAATTTTAAAGCGGCTTGTATTAGAATTTTAAAATTTAAAAGCAACCTGTTTCGTTATCATTGCTCGTCCGCTTAAGAAGCGAGCGGGATTCTATTTCGGCGCGGATTTAAACATGGCGCGAAAGACGCAAAAACGGGCGTAGCATCAAAATTTTAAAAGACGACGCGAAAATATGAGGCGGAAATAAAATGCAAAAAATGGCTTGGAAATTTGGCGAACTTGAAAAAGTCGCAACGGACGAGGGCTTTATTTGGTATGCGGAGCTGGCGCTAAAAAGCGAAAGCTTCGGCGAGGTACCATTTTGTCTCGTGTCTGCAGATACGGCGGATGTGGACGATGCGGGGTCTTGCTCGCGCAGCGACGCCTGGGACATCGATCGGTACGTAAAAGACGCTCTTTTCTTCCTGCGAGACGAGCTTAGACGCGAGTATCGTTTGAGCGAGGATGAGCTTAGGCTGCTTGACGTGCCCGTTTGCGATCTGCCGTTTGAGCTGCCGCAATGCACGTTTTACGCGCGCGATACGCAGTGGCTGCTGGGGCCCGGCGCGCTTGATATTTGCGAGCCTTTCGGCATCGGGGTGATTTTCGAAGGCGAAAGACCGCTGCGCGTGGAAAATTTAGAGTTTCGCGGGGAGGATTAATCGCGGATAAAATTTTAAATTTAGAGGTAATTTTAAAATTTACGCAGCGCGTAAATCGGCGCGTTATGGGCGCTCCTGCGGATAAATTTAATCACGGCTCGTTGTCGTTTTGAAATTTTGTGGCGCACTGCAGCGGCTAAGATACGCTTCGATAAACGCCATCTAAATTTCATTTCCCGCGCCGTTCAAATACTTCGTTCGTGCCCTTAAAAACAAGCGTTTATGGCGGCGGCGCAAATTTAGGTGCAGGCAGTCTTGGAATTCTGCGTAAAATTTTGAAAGTATCCGCGCACAACGGCGCGTAAAAAGTACGCGCAAACTCGGCGTCTGAGTGCATGTCCGCTCGTAGCCGCTACGGATTGAGCGAGCGAAGCAACAGAATTTAACGCAGGGCGCGCGCGGGAAAAAGTCGAATATGGGTGCGGAGAGATGCAAAAAAAAGCGAGAAAAAAGCGTAAAGGCGCGCGGTGGTATAGAGTGCGATAGCACGGACTGCCGTAAATCGGGCTCGTAAATTACGGATCGAAAGCGAGCTGAAACAAAAAGTTCGGCGCGTAGATTTACGGATCGCGCGTCCAGCGCGGCAGGAGTGTGGAGTGTAAATTTAGCGAGAAAAATCAAAGTATAAATTTCGCGCGCAAACTATCTTAAATTTAACGAGCAAATTTTAAAACCGCTCTCGCAGCAATCCGCCTCAAACTATCTAAAATTAATGAGTAAATTTTAAAATTTCACCTTGCGGCATTCCTGCGCGAATTATTTAAATTTAATGATTAAATTTCAGAACTCGCCGTCTCGCATCACGTCCAAATTTACGCTCTATCTCGCAGCATTTAACGCGTAGATCGCGTAAATTTAATGCTCTGTCTGACGGCATTTGGCGCGTAAATTCGCTATGTGTTATGCGCGCAAATTTCACGCTCCGCCAGGTGGAATTTAACGCGCAAATTTCACGACGAAATTTCAGGGCGTTTTAAGTCTTGCGATTTACAGCTTCCTAAGTTTTGCGATCTCATCGCGCAGTGCGGCGGCCTTTTCAAACTCCAGCGCGGCCGCGGCGTCGAGCATCTGCTTGCGAAGCTCCTTTACGATCTTGGCGCGCTCGGCGGCGGGCATCTTCTCTAAATTGGCGCCCTTTCTTAAAATTTCGGTGCCGTCCTCGATCTTTAGGCTCTCTTCGATATTGCGGCTCGCAGAATGCGGGGTTATGCCGTGGGCGCGGTTGTATTCATCTTGAAATTTACGGCGCTTTTGGGTGATGTCGATCGCCTCTTGCATCGAAGCGGTGATCTTTTTGCAAAACATCACGACCTGCCCGTGTACGTTTCGTGCGGCTCGCCCCATCGTCTGAATTAGGCTCGTGCGCGAGCGCAAAAAGCCCTCCTTATCGGCATCCATGATCGCGATAAGGCTTACTTCGGGCAGATCGAGTCCCTCGCGGAGCAAATTTATACCGATTAGCATATCGTATTCGCCGCTGCGTAGGCCGCGGATGAGCTCGTTGCGCTCGATCGCATCGATGTCCGAGTGCATATATTTGACCTTAAGCCCAAGCTCCAAATAGTATTTGCTCAGCTCCTCCGCCATCTTTTTGGTTAGCACGGTCACTAAGATCCGCTCGCCGCGAGCGATGACCTCCTTTGCCATATCGTGTAAAATTTCAACTTGGTTGTCACTGTCTTTTAAGATAATCTGCGGATCGAGCAGCCCCGTCGGGCGCAGTATCTGCTCATATACGGCTCCGCGGCTAAGCCCTAGCTCGTAATCATTGGGCGTTGCGGAGACGAATAGAAATTTAGCTTTTTTGTTGATAAACTCATCAAACATCAGCGGGCGGTTATCAAGTGCTGATGGCAGGCGGAAGCCGTATTCTACGAGCGTTTCTTTGCGGCTACGATCTCCTGCGAACATCCCGCGAAACTGTGGCAGACTCACGTGGCTTTCATCGACGATGACGAGATAGTCCTTGCCCTTGCTCTCGTAGTAATCAAAGAGCGAATAGGGCGTCTCGCCTGGCTTTTGACCGGTCAGATAGCGCGCGTAGTTTTCGATCCCCTTACACATCCCCGTAGCGCCCAGCATCTCAAGGTCAAATTCCACTCGCCCTTTCAGCCGCTGCGCCTCGACGAGCTTGCCCGCGTCCTCGAAAAATTTCAGCCTTTGTTCAAGCTCCTCCTCGATCCCTTTGATCGTTGATTTCAGGCGCTGCTCGCCTACGATGAACTGGCTCGTCGGGTAGAGAATAAATTTTTTGACGCTCTGCGTCTTTTTGTTTTCGAGCACGTCCAGATGATACATCGCCTCTATCTCGTCGCCGAAAAACTCGACCCTAAATGCCTCGTCGTTAAAATACGCGGGGTAGATGTCGATCACGTCGCCGTTTACGCGAAAATTCCCGCGATCAAAAAAATCGTCGTTGCGTTTGTAGCCCATATCGACGAGCTTGCGAAGCAAAAATTTAGTGCTAAATTTTGATCCGATCTCAAAAAACAGCACCATGCCTTTATATTCGGCGGGATCACCCAGGCCGTAGTTTGCCGAAACCGACGCCACGGTAATGACGTCGTCGAAGCTCAGCAGGCTTGCAGTGGCGCTTAGCCGCAAGCGCTCGAGCTCTTGGTTTACGTCGCTGTCCTTTTCGATGAAAAGATCCTGCCTAGGGATGTAGGCCTCGGGCTGATAATAATCGTAGTAGCTGATGAAATACTCGACGTGGTTTTGCGGGAAAAAGCCCTTGAACTCGCTATAAAGCTGCGCCGCGAGAGATTTATTATGCGTCATTACGAGCGCGGGAATTCCGAGGCGCTTGATGATATTTGCCATAGTAAAAGTCTTACCCGAGCCGGTAACGCCGAGAAGAGTTTGGTATTTGTTGCCGCTTTGAAAGCCTGCGACGATGCCTTCGATCGCTTTTTCTTGATCCTCGCTCGGAGAGAATTTGCTCTCGATTTTAAAATTTTGCAAAATTTTTCCTTTTTTAAAGCCAAAATTGGGTAATATTTTTATTTAAATTATATCAGAAAAGGCGAAATAATGGAATCAATCTTTGACGAAGAGAAAAAGGTCGAGGGCTTAAGCAATAAAGTAGCTGAGCTGATTAGACGCTATAGCGAAGCTAGAGACGAAAACGAAAAGCTACGTACCGAGCTAGCGACGGTCAAGGCGCAAAACGAGGCTTTGGGAATGCAGCTTGGCACGCTTGAAAACGATCTGGCATATCGCAAGATGAGCGATGAGGATCTAAGCAAGCAGATCGACGATATTTTGGCAGGCGATAATTTAGGCGAGAAATGAAAGAAATTTCGGTTCAGCTTACGAGTAAGTCTTTGACGAAAAAATACGCGATAAGCCTGGATGATGACTTTGCAAAGGTCTTCGGCAGAGACTGGCGGATTTTAACTCGTGGCAGCGATCATCTGGATGCGGGCGAACTACTTGAAGCCTATATCCAAAAAAGCTATGAAAATTTTATGCTGAACAAAAAAATAGATGCCTTGGTAAAGGACATCGACGAAGGAGTAAAATGATGAAAATGAGAAAAGGTGCGGCAGTAGGCGGCGGCGTAAGCGGGATAATATTTTTAGCTATTATAATCTTCGTGATAGTAAAAATAATATATCCTAAATTAAGCGGTGCTAAGGATGAGGTTTTAGTAAAAGCTTATGCAGTCGAGCTTGAAGGCGTATTTAAAGATATACAACGCGACTACTTAAATCAAGGAAATTTTCGCGAGCTAAAGAGCATGACGGGCTCCAGACAGTTTAGTGATAGTGATCTAGAAAAAACCGTCACTTTAAATCAATCCTTTGATTACGGCGTAGGACCGAAACTCAAAAACGATATGATCTTTTGCGCGACGATCACCTTACGTCAAGATAGTGATGGATATTTTTTCGAGACCTCGAATATCAATCGCAACAGGGAGCGATGCGAAGCATTTCATAAAGATACGACTTATATGAAGTTAAATGGCTTTAGGATAGGCAAATAATTTTTAAAATTTAATCGCGCGACTGCTATGGATTCGTAAAGCATCCGTGTAGCAAAAGCGCGATAGTGCTAGTGAAGTGCGATAAACCGTACATCGCTCGCACCTCGTGCCAAAAACATGCTAATATTTCAAGAATTCATCTTTATAGGTATTTTTTTAAAATTTAGCTTTAAAATTGGCATTTTTACATTTATATTGACAGCTTATCGGCTAAAATTTTAATCATATTTTAGTTTGTAATTCATATCGGTCATGATTTATGCTATTGCGGTTAAATTTATGAAATGGGTGCTTTGAAGCTATGCCCCTCGCGTGACGCGATGCGAGCTGAGATTTACGAAAAGCGCCTTATAAAACAAGCGTATTAAGGCAAAATATCAAGATCATCTTAAATTTATGAAATTTGTACCCCGAAAACGCGCGGAATTTTATCGGCGCGGGTTTTAAATTTTTCACATAATTTTTATCGCCGATTCTCAACCGCCGATTTGATCCAACTACGCAAATAATCTAGCTGCTGCGGCGTATGGAACCAATGCTCGCCGTTTTTCATAACGCTTAAGTTGCAGTCGAACTTCTGCGCAAAATTTTTGACGATGTAAAGAGGCGTCATATCGTCGTTTTCTGCATATAGAATTCTACTGGGCGTTTCCCATTTTGTGATCGGATTGTTCAAAACAAAACTCCAATATTCCCAAAAAAGCGGTTGCCAGACAGGGGTCAAAATCATCCGCTCTTGCTTCAATCGCTCCTCGCTGACGCCAGCTTGGCACATTATATTCGAAATAACGTATTTCATATCAAGTATCGGCGAGACGAAGAGGCAGTCGCTAAGCTTTTTGTCGCGGAAGCTTTGCAGGCTGAGCCATGCCCCTAGGCTAACGGCAAACAGGGCGACCTCGTCCCAGCGCTTCTTTGCATACGATAAAATTTCGCGAAATTCCAAAATAGCGCGTCGCGGATCGCAAGAAGCGGGCTCGTGCCGCCTCTGTCCGTGCTCGGACAAGTCAAAGCTAATTACCTGCCAGCCTTGCTCGCAAACGACGGAAGCCAAAAGCTCCGCATCATCTTTGCTTCCGCCTTGCCCGTGAGCGTAGATATAAACCTTTTTCGAGCGGCTCCCCCAAATGGCGGCGGGAATGCCGCGTATCTCAATTGCGCTCTTTTGCATTTTTCGTTCCTTTAAATTTTTGCGTCGATACCCGCATTTTGCGGCAATGCTACAAGCAAAACCATAAATATTGCTGAAAATTTAATAGCACGCCCTGCTAGACTGCCTGCGATTAGCGATAAATTTTAAAATTTTACGCGCGATCTGCACCTGCCGCTTTGTTTTAAATTTAGCCGCACGAAATTTCAGGCGGCATAATTTTGATTCTTGCAGCGCAATTAAATTTTTATGTCTTAGAATTTTGCAAGTTGCGAAATTTAAAATTTAGGACCACGCAAATTTTATCGCGACTCGTGCAAAATTTTAAATTTTACGTTTGCTTTATTTGCAGGCTGCGCGAATAAATACCGCTTAAATTTTAAATTCCAAGCGGGCTCGCGCCTCAGAAGTTAAAATTTGCGCTAATTCATAAGCTGCGCTCAAGATACGGTTTTAAATTTCGGTGCTTGATAGCGCCCGTAATCGCGCTGTGTTTGCCATGAACACATCCAAAAAGCTTAAAAAATCAATCCTGCGGCGCCGAGCTTGAGCCCTAAAGAGATAACTATCAAAACCCCAAGCCCCGCGAAAAAGCCCGCCAGCACGTCATCCAGCATCACGCCGAGACCGCCCTTTACGTCGCGATCCACGCGCCCGATGATCGAGGGTTTGCGGATGTCAAACGCCCTGAAAAACAGCAGCGCCAAAATCATCGCAACGACCGAGATCCTGCTGCTCTCAAAGCCTGCGATCAGCTCCCGCAGCGGCAGCGAAAAGATCTCGCCCACGGGCGCTGCGACGCACATCGCGATCCACACCCCCACGACCTCGTCGATTACGATCTCGCTGTTATCGTGCGCGCCTACCCGCCTTTCGTAATCGCTTACGATCTTAAGCGAGACGAAAAAAACGAGGCCGGCGCACAAAAACAGCGTCACCTCGCCCGCCAGCATCAAGATCGCAAGCCCCGCTATCCAGCCTGCGATGCTGCCCCAAGTACCAGGCGCGGGCCTTAGCAACCCCGCGCCGAAAAATGTAACGAAAATTTTATCCATAATTATCCTTTTAAATTTTGCTTTTTAAAATTTTACCGCTTATTTTAATTAGAGCATCTGCTCGCGTGCGAAAATTTTAAATTTCGTGCGTGCGTGTAGAATTAATTTGCCCACCTACACGAAATCAGTTCTACTTGCTCGCTAATGTAGGAATTTTAAATTTCTACTCATTTGCGTAAAAATTTTAAAATTTTGCTCGCCTGCGTGGAGATTTCAAACCCGTCCGCAAACGCACGGCATTTTGCGCGAGCGAGCAGTCATTGCGCTGCATCCGAGTTTTGCGCTGTAACTCGCAGCAACCGCTTAATTTTAAAATTTTAAGCTCGCTTGCCGAAAACTTAAAATTTAGATCCGCTACACTGCTAATTTACGCATATGCCGCACCTTAAAATTTTAAATCCGCTTCGTCGCACGATTTTATTGCGTCGTTATAAATTTGCTACGTAGCCGAAGCTTTAAAATTTAAAGCTCGTTTTATCGTACCGCTGCTAATGCTCTAAAAATTTAGCTTTGTCGCACCACAAAATTTTACGCAAAATCTGCGTTCGCCGCTCTTTATGCTACAAAATTCCGCGCAGTCTTTTCTTTTCGCACTATGAAATTTTACTTTACGTCTAGCCGCCTTAAATTCTAACGCCGCGAAATTTTACCCTCTGCCTAGATGCCGCAAATTCCACGTCATTTTTTGCGTTGTGCCCTCAAACGCTACGTCTTTAGCGCGCTGGTTTGATACAGCTGCATCAGCTGCTCGTAAAACTCGCTCTCGCCGTGGCTCTGCAAGATCCCGCTGTTTGGAAAAAGCTCGTCGTAGAGCTTTTGCAGATCCGAAAATCGCGCGGGAAAAAGCTCACTTAAAATCATCGCCGAGATCTCTTTACGCATAAAAATCGCGGGCGGCAAAATCCCCGCGCGCAGCAGTGCCTTGAGATTTTGCGCGCGGTAATGCACGTGATGATGAGCGCCGTGAGGGCAGTTTTTCGTGCTTACGAGCACCTTGCACTTCTCGCAATAGACGTATTCGGGCATAAGCAAAATTTCGATTTCGCCGCGCTTCTGATACTCGTCCAGCACCGAATGCACGCCGCCGCCTTCGAAAAATAGCTCCATATTTGCGTGATTTTGCCCAAAAATTATTTTGTTTATACCTAAATTTTTTGCGATCGCGCACTGCAGTGCGGGCTTGTCGTCAAAAATCGCAAGCGAGCCCAGATCGATCATCATGGCGCGTTGCGCAACCAAAAAATTTTGCAGCAAATAGCTTAGCGTTTTTTTGCGTAGCTCGTAGGGCAGGGCATCCGCGCTGCTCGTGCCAGTTAAAAAAATCACCACGAAATCCGCCTTGTCGATCATATGCCTAATCAGCCGCTCATGCACGCGGTGGATCGGATCGGCGCAGGTAAAAAACGCTGAAATTTTAGGCGCGGCAAGCGAGCTTGCGACTTTTTTTATGCGCGCGATTTGCTCTGCAAGACCATTTTTTAGCAGCGTGATGCGCCCCTGCACCGCAGTTTGCTCTGCGTATGCGTTTTGAAATATTGAGCCTGCGACTTCGCTTGCGCTTGGAACATAAACGTCGCTAACGTCTATGCGCGCTACAAGCTCACAATAGGCGGGATTTGCAGCGGAATTTTTGATGAAATTTTCGGTGGAATTTGAGATAAAATTTCCCGCCGAATTTGCTACGGATTTTGCATCTGTGCTGCAAACGCGATTGAGTGCGGAATTTTCGGCAAAGCTCTGCGCGGAATTTACCGCAGAATTTTCACTGGAGCTTTTCTCCGAATCCAAAGCGGCGTTGTTTGCAGATTTTACATCTGTGCTGCGAGTAAAAGTTTGATCATAGCACGCAGCAAGACTTTCTCTATGGTCTAAGCCCTCGCTTGTGGCGTTTATAGCGCTTTGCGCACTTGCAGTGCGCGCGAAATCCGTGCCGCTTTTCGCAAAGCTCTGCTCGTTTTGCGCCGCGGCAGAAACTCCATCCTGCAAGTTGCGCGATTCTTTAGCTAGCAAATACGCACCACTTTCGCCGCTAAGCGAATTTTTGACGCGTTCGGCTATGCCGTCCTTGCGGAGATAAAGCTCTAAAATATCGCCCTTTTTTGCGTCCGCGCAGGAAAAAACGAAATTTATGCCGCATACGCTTAGCTTGCTTGGGCGCAGTAGCTCGCAGCTCTTGCCAAAAGCGCCGTTTGCGAGTAGGCTCAGGACGTTTAGGTCGGAGCGCGAGATCTCTATCTTGCGGATTTGCGTTGCGCTATTATTTGCGCCTTTGCTCTCGCTTCCAGCTTGAGCTTCCTTTAAATTCCTTGCCGCGCCCTTAGCTTGCGCCTCATCTTTTCTGGCATTGCTCGCCTTTGACGTTTTTAAATTTCGCATCGTTTTTAAATTGCGCTTTGCTTTTAAATTTTGTCTTGCTTTTGAGTTCTGCGATGCTTTTAAATTTTGCTTCGCTTCTAAATTCTGCGCCGCGTCACTCGAAGCTCTTGCGGCGTTTAGAGTTTTTGTGCCGCTTAAAATTCCTTCACTTTCAAGCGGTTTTATTTCGTGCAAATCGTCCGCATCGTGCGAAATTTCTGTCTCGCCTGCGATCCGTACCGAACGCGCGCGGCTATTTTTTTCTTGCGATGCCATATTTTTTCCTTTTCTCCCAAAGCGATTTTCGCGAAATCCCAAGTGCCGCCGCCAGATCGGAGTCGAAATACTCGTCTTGGTGCGCTACGATCGTGAGCTTTACGTATTCTTCGATGCTTAAAATTTCACTGCGTTCTTTGCTGCTGCCAAGCGTAATTTCGTCGCTAAAGCCCTTTTGCGCGCCGATGGATCCGGCGATTACACGCATGGATTTGGTTTTGCTTATAAATTTTTCCTTCTGCGCGCCGCTTAGGCTATCAAAATCTGGTGCGTAAAAAATCTCCGCGCCGCGTTCTAGCGGCTCAGGGCCTTGTGCGGATAGAATTTTAAGGCGCGATTTTAGCGCAAGCGCGATCTTAAATACCGCCGCAGCTCGCGCTGCCGCATCGCCGCGCAAAAGAAGCGGAAATTTTATCTGCGCTAAACGCGTGGTCGGTATTTCGCACGAAAGAGAGATCTCTTTAAGCAACGCTTCGTAGGCTTCGTTTTGCGATTTTAGCGAGCGAAACTGCGCGTAGTGCTCGATCTTTTTGATTAGCTCCTCTATCATAAAGGGCTTTTGGATATAATCCGTCGCGCCCGCCTTTACGGGGTTTAGCACCGTTTCGCTATCGACGTAAGCAACCATCAAAATTATGATCGAGCGCCTAAATTTCTCTATCAGCGGATAAAAGCTCGCGCCGCTCCAGCTTGTAGAAAGTAACACCGCCTCAAACTCCTCCGCAAGAGCTGCCGCGGCCGCCAAACTTGCCGCGTTAGTGCATTCATGTCCCAGCGCACCGAGCTTGTTTGCGATACTTTGAGCAAGATAGCTTTCGCTCTCGATTATTAAAATTTTCATACGTCCTGCGCCTTTGCTGCGTGCTTTTGCCAGTCGTAAAATTTCAGGTTTACCGCAGCCTGTGCGGCGATGCCCTCGCTTCTGCCCGTAAATCCCAGCCCTTCGGTCGTGGTCGCTTTGACATTGACGCGCGCGCAGTTTAAAATTTCGCTTAAAACCTCTTGCATCTGCGCTTTGTAAGCACCGATCTTCGGGCGTTGCGCGATGATCGTAATATCGGCGTTTACGAGCTCGTAGCCGTAGCCCCTGATGCGCCGCATTACCTTTCGTAACAGCTCCTTGCTATCCGCGCCTTTAAATTTGACGTCGTTGTCGGGGAAGAGCTCGCCGATGTCGCCCAGCATCGCTGCGCCGCAAATAGCGTCGATTAGGGCATGGATCGCTACGTCGCCGTCACTGTGCGCGATCAGCACGAACTCGCATGGAATTTTCACGCCGCCAAGCACGATGCCCGCGCCTTTTTCAAGCGCATGCACGTCATAACCCGTACCGCAAAAAATATCGCGCGAGCAGGGTTTTAAATTTAGCGCTGACAGATCGCTTGCGCGCGTGATCTTAAGTGCGCCTGCTTCGCCTTTTATAAATTCCAACCGTCCGCCTGCGCTGCCGACCGCCGCGCTGTCGTCGGTAAAAATTTCGCTTCCTTCAAGCGCCTTTTTAAGTAGCGCCGTGCGCGAAAGCTGCGGCGTTTGGATGAGGCGCAGCTCCTCTCGCTCCACAATGCGCTCGCCGAGATAGGTCGTATCATTTACGCCAAGATAGGGGCTGATACAGTCCGCACCGCCTAAATTTCGTATCAGCGAGGAGATTAGCCCTGGCGAAATTTGCGCGCGCGCCACGTCGCTTACGAGCACGAGCTCGCTCTCTACGAGCTTTAGCGCGTTTTTTAGCGAGCTTTGGCGATTTGCGCCGCCTGGGGCGAAGTGAAATTTTAAATTTGCAGGCCCGCATTCATCTGCGCCGCATCCGACTTGAGCTTTAAAATTTTCCGCACCCCGCGGCTTGCTTGCGTCGTTTAGATCATCTGCGCCGCATTCGATCCCGCCCTGCTTTCTTTGAAATTTATACTCGCTCGTGCCGCACTCTGCGCTTTTGCCGCGCGCCGAAGCCGAGCTGCACGCATAGAGGCGCTCGCAATAGCTCGCGTCCTCTTCGTTTACGGCGATTACGATCTTTTTAAATGGGTGCGCCCGCGCAATGCTCTGCGCGACGTATTGCCAAAGCGGCAGCTCGCCCACGCGCAACCACTGCTTTTTGACGGGGAGCTCAAACCTGCTTGAATCGCCTGCGGCGAGCAAAATCAGCGATATATCTTTCAAATTTTATCCTTGAAATTTTGTTACGAAATTATACGTATTAAAAATGAAAGCAAAATTAATCGCGGCTTGCGCGCTAAAATATCTTGAGTTTAGGCGTAAATTTATGCGGCACGGCGGCGAAATTTCAGCCTGCGTTACGAAAATAAACGGCAAAAGAAAAGTAAGGATTAATGAAATTTGTTATATTATACGCGCATTTTTAAGAAGCGAGGCGAAAATGACCGAAAGCTGCGTATCACAGATCTATTTTGCAAAAAAAGGCGAGCTGACGCCACAGATGAGAGAGGTCGCGCAAAGCGAGCACATGGACGTGCGGACCTTGTGCGACCTCATCGCGCAAGGAAGAGCGATCATCCCCGCAAACGTTAATCACAAAAGCTTAAAACCCATCGGCATCGGGCGCGCGCTGCGGTGCAAGATCAACGCCAACATCGGCTCCTCGGGCACGACGAGCGATATCGAGAGCGAGCTGGAAAAGCTCGAAGCCTGCTTAAAGTACGGCGCCAATACGGTGATGGATCTAAGCACGGGCGGCGATTTGGACGAGATCCGCGCCGCGATAATCGAGCGCTCGCCCGTACCAATAGGCACGGTGCCGATCTATCAGATGATCCATGAGCTGGGCGATATCAAAAATTTAAAAACGAGCGCTATTCTTAGCACGATCGAGAAGCAGGCACGGCAGGGAGTGGATTATTTCACGATCCACGCGGGCTTTAAGCTCGAGTTTATGCCGCTGCTGTCCCGTCGCAAGATGGGTATCGTAAGCAGAGGCGGCTCGCTGATAGCGTCGTGGATGATGAAAATTCATAAGCAAAACCCCTTCTACGAAGCGTTTGATGAAATTTGCGATATCTGCGCTGCCTACGACGTATCGCTATCTCTGGGAGACGGCTTGCGCCCGGGCTGCTTATACGATGCGACCGATAGGGCGCAGCTTAGCGAGCTTGAAATTTTAGGCGAGCTAGCCCTGCGCGCGAATGAAAAAAACGTACAGGTGATGATCGAGGGGCCGGGGCACATCCCGTTTAACGAGATCGAGCTAAATATGCAGCTAGAGCGCAAGCTCTGCCGCGACGCGCCGTTTTACGTGCTGGGACCGCTTCCGACCGACATTGGTGCGGGCTATGATCATATCAGCTCAGCTATCGGCGGGACGATGGCTGCGTATTGCGGCGCCAGCATGCTCTGCTACGTAACGCCAAAGGAGCATCTGGGGCTTCCCAATGCAAGCGACGTCAGAGAGGGTATCATCGCGCATAAAATCGCCGCTCACGCCGCGGACGTCGCGCTAGGCAAAGCAGGCGCGATAGAGCGCGATCACGAGATGAGCGATGCGAGGTATAATTTTGATTGGAACAGGCAGTTTGAGCTTAGCTTCGATCCCGCGCATGCGCGCGAGCTGCACGACGAGAGTCTGGGCGATGAAATTTACAAAGGCGCGGAGTTCTGCTCGATGTGCGGGCCGAAATTTTGCGCATATAAAATCAGTAGAAATTTAACCGAAAATAAGGAGAAAGAATGAGTAAAGACGAAGTCTTAAATTTGCTTAAAAGAGTGATCTATCCGGGCTTTTCTAAAAGCATCGTGGATTTTGGATTTGTAAAAGATATCGAGATCGGCGATAGAATTTTCGTAGGGATCGAAATCCCCAGCGCCAAGCCGGAGATCGCAGCAGAGCTCAGATCGGCGATGCAAAAGGCGCTCGGCGCGGACGCCGAAATTTTAATCAAACAGCCCAAGATCGCCGAGGAAAAGAGCAACTCTCGCAGCGGCAAAAATATCGCGCCGCAGATCAAGCATTTCGTGATGATCAGCAGTGGCAAAGGTGGCGTAGGCAAAAGTACGACGACGCTAAATTTAGCCATCAGCACGGCAAAGCTCGGCAAGAGAGTAGGGATTTTGGATGCCGATATTTACGGGCCGAATTTGCCGCGAATGCTAGGCGAGGATAAGACGCAAGCAAGCGTCGTGGGGCAGAAGCTAAAGCCGATCTTAAGCCACGGCGTGGAGATGATGAGCATGGGCGTGCTGATGGAGGAGGGCGCGAGCCTTATCTGGCGCGGCTCGATGATAATGAAGGCGATCGAGCAGCTGCTAAAAGACGTGGCATGGAGCGATCTGGACGTGCTATTTTTGGATATGCCTCCGGGTACGGGTGATGCGCAGCTTACGCTCGCTCAGAGCGTGCCGGTGACGGCGGGCGTGTGCGTCACGACGCCGCAGACGGTCGCGCTGGACGATAGCGCGCGCGGGCTTGATATGTTCGAAAAGCTCCACATCCCGATCGCAGGCCTTATCGAGAATATGAGCGGCTTCATCTGCCCAGATAACGGCAAGGAGTACGATATCTTCGGTCGCGGCGGCGCGCAAAAGCTGGCGCAGCGATACAACACCGAAGTAATCGGCGAGATCCCGATCGAGATCGCTATCCGCGAGGGCGGCGACAGCGGCAAGCCGGTAAGCTTCTACGCGCCCGATTCTTTAAGCGCGAAGCGCTATGAGGATGCCGCGCGCAAGCTGTGGGAAAAGATCGAGAAGATCGACCGCGAGGAGCTAGCGGATAACTCCGCGATCCAGCCGGTGATGGACGGCAAGAGCGCCTGCTCGAATTAGGACTTCGGCGGGCGCGGCGTCAAATTTCGCGTGGAATTTCTCGTGAATTTTGCAGATTAGAATTTGGCGCGGAATTTCATAGTTTGAAATTTCACGCCTAATTTCGCTGCAAATTTTATAATGCTCGCAAAATTTCGGTATACAAATCCGTCATAGAATTTTGCCAGTAAATTTAGCGGGTAAAATTTCACGCGGGTTTCGCGGCTTTGGATTTCGAGCCGAATTTTGTAGCTCGAAATTCTGCGTTAAAATTTCGCTGCGATTTTGCGCGAAATTTTATGGCGCCAGTAAAATTTTTGTGTATAGAATTTCGTGTAGAGGTTGTAGCATTAAATTTTAAAGCTTGAAA
>NZ_CALIJA010000045.1 GCF_938017615.1 uncultured Campylobacter sp.
GCCGATGATGAGGACTTTTTTATTATCTTTTGAAATTTTACGGCTTGCGATGGCGGGCGTTATGTTGGTACTGGAGTACAGATACGGGGTAAGCGCCGCAAACTCGCCCGCACAGGTATCTACTTCGTTGTATTCAAGGTCGATGCCCTGTCTGGCGCAGGCAAAATGGATGTCGTTTTGCGTAAGGCCCAGACTATCTTTTTTGTTGATCAAATTTGCGATCATCTTATCGCTAAAGCCCCAGCTCTTGGCCTGTCTCAAAAGCGCCGCGTCGTTGATGATCTCCATATCGATGCGCTCTTCAAATTTTACGATCTGCTCGATCTGGCCCAAAAACCAACGATCGATCTTGCTAAGCTCGTAAATTTGATCCACGCTCATACCCACTCTAAAGCCCTGAGCGATATATAAAATTCTATCTTGCTGCGCGTTGCGAAGCCCGAAGATGAGATCTTTTTCGCTTAAGCTTAGCTCTACAAATCCGAAGTAGCCCTTCTCCAGCGAGCACAGCGCCTTTTGAATGCTCTCTTTAAAGCTGCGCCCGATCGCCATCACCTCGCCGATGCTTTTCATCGCAGTGCCGAGATAGGGGTTTGCGCCGGGGAATTTCTCAAACGCAAAGCGCGGAATTTTAGTCACGATATAATCGATCACGGGCTCGAAGCTCGCGGGCGTGCCAGTGATGTCGTTTTTGATCTCATCCAGGCTAAAGCCCACCGCTAGCATCGTAGCGACCTTGGCGATCGGGTAGCCCGTGGCTTTGGACGCAAGAGCCGAACTGCGACTTACGCGCGGGTTCATCTCGATGACGATCATCCGCCCCGTTTGCGGATTTACCGCAAACTGCACGTTACTGCCGCCCGTATCTACGCCGATCTCGCGTAAAATTTTAAAACTCGCGTCGCGCATCCTTTGATACTCTTTATCGGTAAGCGTCAGAGCGGGCGCAACCGTGATGCTATCACCCGTATGCACCCCCATCGGGTCGAAATTTTCGATCGAGCAGACGATGATGCAGTTGTCCTTGTGATCGCGGATCACCTCCATTTCGAACTCTTTCCATCCAAGCAGGCTCTCTTCGATCAAAATTTCATTTATCGGGCTCACGTCTAGCCCGTTTTGCGCGACCTCTTTAAACTCGTCGATATTATACGCTACGCCGCTACCTGCGCCGCCTAGGGTATAGCTAGCGCGGATAATGAGTGGAAAGCCGATCTCATTTGCAGCAGCCATCGCCTCTTCGATATTGTAAGCGTATTTGGATTTGGGCAGATCCATTCCGATCTTAATCATCGCCTCTTTAAATTTTACCCTATCCTCGCCCTTTTTTATCGCTTCAGGCTTGGCGCCTAGAAATTTTACCCCCCCTAGCTCGCCGCTTTCGTAAGCCTGCATCGCGACGTTTAGCGCGACCTGTCCGCCCATCGTAGGTAGGATCGCATCGACGCCCTCGCGCTTTATGATACGCAAAATGCTCTCTTTGGTGATCGGCTCGATATAGGTAGCGTCGGCAAAATCGGGATCGGTCATAATGGTAGCGGGGTTTGAGTTTATTAGCACTACGCGGTATCCAAGGCTCTTTAACGTCTTGGCAGCCTGCGTGCCGCTGTAGTCAAACTCGCACGCCTGACCGATTACGATCGGACCGCTACCGATCAGCAAAATCGTCTTAATATCATCTCTTTTGGGCATCAATTTTCCTTTGTAACGACATACAAAAACGCCGGCATCTCGGAGCTCACGTAGGGCTCTACGACGGCGCTTTTGTATAACTTTCCGTTTTGAATCTCTTTAACTTTCCCTACCGGCACGCCGGCAAAAAAAATCCCGTCCTTGCCGCTGGTAAGTACCTCATCACCTACCTTGGGATCAAGCCATTGAGGGATGTATCTAACCACGAGCTCGTTATTCTCGCCGCCTGCTACGCCAGGAATTTGAGCATCTCCTATGAAAACGGAGAAATTACTCTTCTCGTCACGCTGTAAGATCGCAAGCGGGCGCCCATCTTTATTTACTAGAATTCCCGCGGTCTTGCCCTCACTGATGAGGCCGTAAATTTTGTTCGGATTAAAATTTTCAAAATTTACGAAGAATTTGTTGTAGTCGTTTAAATTTGCATAGCTTAGCGCCTTTACGAGCTGGACTTTGGGCTCATAAACAGAGCTGTTTTTGTCGATCAAAATTTTATTGAGCTCGCCTGCGAACGTGCTAAGCAGCATAGCAGATTTTTTCAGCTCGGCGTTTTCTTCTCGTAGAGCTTTGATCGTCTCTGCTTGGTTAAAATGCTCGTTTACAGCGCTTTTTACCCGATCGCTCACGCCGTAATAAACCTCTAAAATCCCTCCTGCAAATCCGATAAATTTGCCGTGGATATACGAGCCGAACGTTAACGAAACGGCTACTAGCAAAACCGCGACGAGGAGGAGTTTGAGATTAGTCATTTGCCGCTTGTTTTAGCGATTTGATCTCTTCTAGGGCTTTGCCGGTGCCGTTTGCGACGCACAGCAGCGGCTCATCCGCGACAAAAACCGGAAGCTTTACGGTGTCGCTTAGATACTTATCCAATCCGCGAATGAGCGCGCCGCCGCCCGTTAGCACGACGCCGTTTTCGACGATGTCGGCGGCGACTTCTGGCTGAATGCTCTCAAGGACAAATTTCAGCGCATCGGCAATCTCTCTGATCGAGTCTTTGATCGCCTCTCTAACGTCCTCGCTCGTAAGATCGACCGAGCTTAAAAGCCCGCTGATCTGGTCTTTTCCTTTGACCGTGTAGGTAAGATCTTTTTGCTGTTGCACCGCCGTACCGATCTTGATCTTAATCTCCTCGGCCGCACGCTCGGATATGAGTAGGCTATATTTTTCTTTGACGTAGTTAACGATGCTCGCGTCGATCTTATCACCTGCGACGCGAACGGATTTGGCGCTGATGATACCGCCCAAAGAGATAACGCCAATCTCGGTGGTACCGCCGCCGATATCCACGACCAGCGAGCCACGCGCTTCATTTACGGGAAGGCCCGCTCCGATCGCCGCAGCCATCGGCTCTTCGATTAGATAAACCTCTCGCGCGCCCGCTATCATTGCACTTTCTCGCACGGCTTTGCGCTCGACCTGGGTTAGTCCGTAAGGAACCGAGATGATGATGCGCGGACTTACGAAAAAACGGCGCTTGTGGGTCTTTTCGATAAAATACCTAATCATCTTCTCCGTCATGTCAAAATCCGCAATAACGCCGTCCTTCATCGGGCGCACCGCTTCGATGTCGCCCGGAGTGCGTCCGAGCATCTCTTTGGCTTCGGCGCCCACGGCGATGATTCTTTGCTTGCCGTAGCGTTCGTTTTGTACCGCGACGACGCTCGGTTCGTTGATGATGATGCCTTTATCTTTTAGTAGCACAAGCGTGTTTGCCGTGCCTAGATCAATACCCATATCCCTAGAAAATAATCCTAGAATCGAATCAAGTAACATTTATCCCCTTTATGCAGTTAAATTTTGTTTTACAAGTATCGGCTTAGAGACGCCGTCTACGACCTCTTTGGATATGATGACGTCATAGCCCTTAAGCTCAGGCAGATCAAACATAATATCGATCATAATCTCCTCGATTATGCTACGAAGTCCGCGTGCACCGGTTTTGCGCTTGATCGCAAGGCTCGCGACCTCCCTTAGCGCGTCGTCGTCAAATTTTAAATTTGCGCCGTCTATCGCAAAGAGCTTTTGATATTGCTTTAAGATCGCGTTTTTCGGCTCGGTTAAAATTCTAACCATCGCCTTTTCGTCGATCTCATTTAGCGTAGCCACTACGTGCAATCGCCCGATGAGCTCGGGGATTATGCCGTAATGCACCAGATCGTCGGCCTCGACCATGTTTAGTAAATTTAAACTCTCTTTTTTACTGCGCTTGGTTTGGTTAAACCCTAACACGTTCTGCCCGATGCGGCGGTTGATGATCTCGTTTAGCCCGTCGAACGCGCCGCCGCAGACGAACAAAATATTTGTCGTATCGATCTGGATGAAGTCCTGATTTGGATGCTTACGACCGCCCTTTGGAGGGATATTAACGACGCTTCCTTCGATGATCTTAAGAAGCGCTTGCTGCACCCCTTCGCCGCTTACGTCGCGCGTGATGCTGCGGTTTTCGCTCATTCGCGCGATCTTATCGATCTCATCTACGAATACGATACCGCGCTGCGCCTTCTCTACGTCGCCGTCCGCGGCCTGCAAAAGGCGGGTAAGGATGTTTTCTACGTCCTCGCCGACGTAGCCCGCTTCCGTTAGGCTCGTAGCATCACTAATAGCGATCGGCACGTCCAAAAATCGCGCTAAAGTCTGCGCCATAAGCGTCTTGCCGCTGCCGGTAGGGCCGATAAGCAAGATATTTGATTTTGAAATTTCGGTATCGTCGCCCTTCGCGTCGGTCTGCCTGAAAATTCTTTTATAGTGGTTGTAAACGCCGACGCTAAAAATTTTCTTAGCGCGCTCCTGGCCGATGACGTAGCGATTTAGCACCTCCATCAGCGCCTTTGGCTTGATAGCCTCGAAATCGATCTCTTTATTTTGATTTTGTACCGCCTCATTTTGACCCTCGCTGCCGTGGATAGCGGCATATGCCATATCGATACAATAGCTGCAGATAGCCGCCGTACCGTCGTCGTTAGGATATATACGACGCCCGTCCGCGCCCGTCTCACCGCAAAAACTGCACTTATTTGCCATTAAATTTTACCTTTATCTAGCGGAATTCCGCGTTTTGTGTTGATTATAAACTCGCACATCTTGCGCACGTTTTGATCACTCGTCTCGTTTAATAAAATTTGCGCCTGCTCCTTTAAGCCCCCGCCTTGGTTGAATAAAAATTTATACGCCCGATTTATCGTCTCGACCGTCTCTTTATCGAAGCGGCGGCGGATGCCCGTTAAATTTAGCCCGCGAATATAGGCGCGGTTGCCCTCGGCTAGACAAAACGGCACCACGTCCTGACTAAGCGCGCTAGCCCCTGCGATCATGCAACTCTCGCCGATTTGGACGAACTGATGCACGGGGGTAAGCCCGCCGATAACGGCATAATCGCCCATTACGACGTGACCTGCGAGCGTGGCGCTGTTGGCTAGGATTATGTTGCTTCCCAGCACGCAATCGTGCGCGATATGGCAATACGCCATCATAAATAGATTATCGCCGATGCGCGTAAATCCGTCGCCTTTATGCGAGCCAGAGCTGATCGTGCAAAACTCGTGAATCGTAGCGTTTTTGCCGATGATTAGCCCCGTGCGCTCGCCCTCTTCAAAGCTCATATCCTGCGGAATTTCACCCACGATAGCGTATGAAAAAATTTTAGAGCCCTCGCCGATTTGCGTATCGCCGATGATACGCGCACCCTGCTTGATCGTGCAGCCGTCGCCGATTTTAGCCTGCGCGCTTATGAAAGCATACGGCTCGATCGTTACTTCGGCTCCGATCTGCGCGCCATCCTCGATGATCGCCGTGTGGTGAACTTTAGCCATCATTTATCCATTATCATCGCTTGAAGTTCAGCCTGCGCAGCCAGTGTGGCGCCGTCGTTGATGTAGGCTTCGCCCTTTAGCACCCAGATGCGTCCGCGATGTTTGATTACGCTGATGCGATACTCAAGCTTGTCGCCGGGGCGAACCGGGTTTCTAAATTTAGCGTTGTCGATACTCATAAAATACACGACCTTGTCGCTTAGATCGACGCCGTCTTTCTCCATACTCTTAAACGCCAGCACGCCGCCCGCCTGCGCTAAGCCCTCGATTATCATTACGCCCGGATAGATCGGGTGGCCGGGGAAGTGGCCCTGAAAGATCTGCTCGTTGTAGGTTACGTTTTTATAGGCCTTGATACTTTCGCCTATGCTGAGCTCTTCGACGCGATCTATCAGCAAAAACGGAAAACGATGAGGTAGGATGGAGAGAATTTCGTTTATATCTATCATTGATCTGCCTTTTTTAGAAATTTTAGAATCTTATCAAATTCTTACTAAAATTTCCCTAACGTCTAAAAATATGCGCGAGAGCCCGTAAATTTGAACTTTGGCGGCTCTTATCTCGTCCGTGACGATGATCGGCGAGAGCGAGCCCGCAGCGCACAGGGCGGCGCGAGTTTTATTTTGACGCGCGAGACTCGGCGGGTTTTTTAGCATTTCGGATACGCTTTTGAAATTTGATCTTGAAATTTCGTTAAATTTCGCCAGGTTTAAAATTTTAATCTCGCCCTTGTCGTTGCAAAAAATTTCGCACTCCCGCTCTATGCTAAACTTCACGTTTTCGCGCATAAAATGCGAGCCAAATAGCACAAACGAGGGCACTACACACCCGTCAAATTTAATCCATGCGCGCAGCAGACGGTAGTTTAAAAACCGATCGCGCAGCACGCTAAATTTAACCCCTTTTCTTTCAAGCGAGCAAAGCTTTTTGTAAAATTTCAACTTCTCCTCTACCGAAGCGGGCAAGATTTGCCTATCGATCGGCGACATTAGCTCGTAAATTTCGGCATCTTGGGCTAAATTTTGCTTCAAATCCGCCGTCAAACTTCCGCCCGAATTTCGTTCAGCCCTTTGCTGATCATTCCGCTGCGCCGCAAGCGCGTAGATGCAGCCGCAGTAGTTTTGATGATAGAGCGCGTCTTTTTTCGCAAGCGCAAACTGCTCGTTCGTGCCGCCGTTTTTACGAAAATCGGGTGCGATAAACTCCAGTCCGCAGCGCTCACAAATACGCTGCAGCGAGGCGCAAAGCTGAGAGTGCGATTTTTTGGGACTCATAAGAAGAGTCGTGGTGATTTTACGCTCGCCCAAACTTAGCGCGAGCTCGGCCGTTTTTTGCATGCGAAAATCAAAGCAAAACTCGCAGCGCGCGCCTTTTTCGGGCTCGTTTTCAAGCCCGCGCGCGCCGTCTAGCCAGCCCTGAAAATCATACTCGCCCGGGATAAATTTAATCCCTAAATTCTCGCAAACCCGCTTTGCGTCGTGCATTCTAAGAACATATTCGCCGCAAGGGTGGATGTTGGGATCATAAAAATAGCCTATTAGCGGCTCTTGCGTGAGCTCTTTTAAGCGGCGCAAAAAATAATCGCAATCGACCGAGCAGCAGATGTGAACCAGCAAAATTTAACCCTTTGCACGAAATTTTTGGATATAATTTTACGCTATCAAAATTAATGAGCGGAAAAATGAAAAAATTTTTTATAAAACACTGGCGTAAGTTTGCTTACGGCTTGGGCGGATTTGCGCTATTTTACGTGCTCGCGGGCTTTTTCGGCGTGCCGCTTTTTATCGAAAAAGCGCTGCCTAAAATTTTAGAGGGCAGAGCAAGCTTTAGCGTGCAGGACGCCAAATTTAACCCCTTTACCTACGAGCTAAACGTTACCAAGCCGGAGCTTAGTACCTTTAAGCCGCTGTTTAGCGCGGATGAGATAAATCTAAAAATCGGTTTTTCAAAGCTTTTTAAAAAGACTCTCGCGGTAGAAATTTTACATCTTAAATCCCCTAAATTTCACGTCGAGCGCGAGCAAAACGGCACCTTCAATTTCGAGCCGCTACTTTCGGAGCAAAAGAGCGAAAGTAAAGATGAAAACTCCAGCTTCAACGTCACGCTGAATAATTTTAAGATCGAGCGCGGCTCTCTGGGCTACGTCGATAACTCCCTGAAAAAGCCGTTTTCGCTCATCTCGACCGAGCTAAATTATGAGATCAACGGACTAAATTTAAAGGACGAAACGATCGGCGAGCACGATTTAAGCGCCGTTTCGCGCACATACGACGCGCTGAGCTTCGATGGAGCCATCGACCTGGCGCCTCTTCGTCTACACGGCAAGGTAGATATCTCGCGGCTGAAAATTGATCCGTTTTGGCTATCATACCTCGATCCTAGCGGCGTTCGGTTTAAAAACGGCTTCCTTTCCGCCGAGCTGAATTACCGATTGAGCCTCGATGAAAATATAAAATTTGCGCTTGAAAACTCAAAGCTCGAGCTGCAAAGCCTAGAAATTTTGCAAGATCAAAATTTAATTTCTCTAGACTCGCTAAAAATCCCAAGCTTTAGCCTAAATACGGACGTTTCGAATGAAATTTCAGGCAAAGTGATGATTCCGCAAGTGCTAGTTTCGGGCGCAAAATACGATATGAACGAAACCAAAATTTCCACGGGCTTTGAGGGGGCGCGAATTGCAGATTTTGCACTGGATTTTAATAAAACGGGCGCGAACTTGCGGCTAAACTCCGCCGTAAAAAGCGTAGATCTAAACCGCTCAAGCTTTGCAAACCCGCTAATTTCGGTCGTTTCAAACGATACTAAAATCACCGAAAATTTTTTGAAATTTAACGCCGAAGGTAACGATACGGCCCTTCATACGGGCTTTGGTGCCTTTAGTATCGCGGATACGCAGATTACGCTCGCGCGCAGCGATAAAATTTCACTCGCTGCAACCGAGCTGAGCGCTTTTAGCTACGACAAAGAGGGCGCGCAAAACGGCGCAAGCCTGAAGTTTGCTAAAATTTCAAACTCCAAAATCGCAAACAAAAACGGAATTTTTAGCGGATTTGAAAGCTTCGGCGTGCAAGGGGTTAAATTTAACGTCGCGAATCTCGATCTGGGCGTGGATAAAATTTTACTAAACGAGCCGTTTTTCAACTCGGAGGTGGGCGTTAACGGCGCCAAAAGCATAAACGATCTGGCGATCTTAAGCGCGATCTCTAAAAATCCTGCAGGCTCTAAAAAAACGGTGAGCGCGGGCGATGCAAACCCTACGGATGCAAACTCTACGGCAAGCGGCGCAAATTCGGATTCTAAAAAGCCTGCCAAACGCCTCGCTTTAAAATTTAAGATCGGCGAGGCCTCCGTAACGGGCGCAAAGGCTAAGATTAGCGAGAGCTTTATCGTTAAAAACAACGTGCACGAGATCAAGGATTTCAGCGCCACACTAAGCGGGCTAAGCTCAAATTTCGCCGAGCCTTTCGGCATCAAAGCAAGCCTTATCGCGGGCGAAATCACCGCTAACGCGGACGGCAAGGCTAGCATCGCGCCGCTTAACGTAGGCGTGAACTTTAGCCTAAAGGCGCCGAACTTGGGCGTCTTTAACAAATATATGGCGGAATTTATCACGGGCTCCATCGCGGGCGAGCTTGCTACGCAAGGGCAGCTGAAGCTTTCAAACACATTCTCGCTCGAAGCGAAGCTATCGGGCAAGGGCTTGGCGTTAAGCTCGGGCAGGGATAAAATTTTCTCCCTTGCGTCGCTGAATGTCGCGCAAATCGCACTAAGCCCAAACTCTCTCACGCTAAACAAGATCGCTCTTGGCTCGCCCGCAGCAAATATCTCGCTAAATAAAGACAGGCGTTTAAATTTGCTCTCGCTGATAAAGCCCGCCGCACAGGCAAAACAGGCCGCAAAGCCTGCCGAAGCTGCGCCTAGCAGACCCGCGAAAAGCAAGGCAAACTTTGCGTGGAGCGTAAAAAATATCTCGCTTAGCGGCGGCAGTTTAAATTTTACCGACGAGAGCCTAGCGGCGCCCTTTAAACTGCGCATCAGCGATATGAAAGCAAGCATCAGCGAGATCAGTCCGAAGCGAGCGGCGGATATCAAGCTTAGCTCGCTCGTAAGCGGAAGCGGGCTAGCGAGCATCACGGCGCGCGCCTATCCGCTGGATTTTAAACGAAAAAGCGATATAAACGTCGTTTTAAAGGAGATTCCGCTTGTGCCCGCATCGCCCTATACCGCCAAGTATATCGGCAATAAAATCGCGGGTGGCAAGTTAAATTTAAAACTTGCCTACAAAATCGACGATGGCAAGCTAAACGCAAGCAACGATCTAAATTTAGACCGCTTCGAGCTCGGCAAAGAGGTGCAGAGCAAGGATGCGCTGAGTCTTCCGATCGGTCTAGTCGTATCGATCCTAAAGGACAGCGACGATCAGATCGATATTAGCCTGCCTCTAAGCGGCACGCTGAGCGATCCGAAATTTAGCTACGGCGCGCTGGTTTGGGGCGCGGTCAAAAAGCTACTCTCCGACATCGTGTTAAGCCCGTTTAGATTTATGGGAAAGATCGCGGGCGTAGATACGAAAAAGCTCGAAAGTATCGATTTTGAGGCGGCAAGTAGTGAAATTTTAATAAGCGAAAACTCTAAAATCGATGATTTGGCCAAGGTCGCAAAAGCCAAGCCTGAACTCAAGATCATTCTAAACTCTGCGTATAACGAAAAGCTCGATACTCACGAGTTTAAAAGGCGCTCGCTGCAAAATACCCTCACGCTGATGTCTAATAAACAAGGTCTCTCCACGGATGAAGCCATAGCGGCGCTTAAGGTCAAATACGGCATCAAAGCTAGCGGCGATGAGGCGATGGAGGAGCTGATAGGGGCGCAGAAATTTACCCGTTCGCGTCTTGATGAGTTAGCCCTTGCCAGGGCGACTGCCGTGCAAGCGGCACTCGTGCAGCGCGGCGTAAGCGCCTCTCGCATAGAGATCAAAAAACCAAGCGAAGCCGAGCTCAAACAAAACAGCTTCATCCCGCTAAATCTCGGCGTAGAGAGGTAGTGTAAGCAAAATTTGGCTATACTAAGCGGACTAAATTTAAAGGAACGGCGATGATAAATATAGGAATTCACGGCGGAAGCGGCAGAATGGGCACGATGATCTACGAATGCCTGAAAAATTTCGATCAGGCGCGAGCAAGCGTAATCTACACGATTGCGCCGCTTGATTATACGCCCAGCTGCGCCGTAACGAGCAGCTACGACGAGCTTTTTAGCGGCTGCGACGTCGTGATAGACTTCACGATCCGAGACGGCGCAATAAATTTAATGGAATTTGCGCTTTCGCATCCAAAGCCGCTTTGCATCGGCACAACGGCTCTGGGCGATGAGGGCGAGCGGCTACTGCGCGAATGCAGCGCAAAAATGCCCGTACTACACGCTACGAATATGAGCCTGGGCGTTGCGGTGCTAAACAAACTCGTAGCGCTTGCCAGTAGGAGCCTGCGCGATTTTGACTGCGAAATTTTAGAGATGCACCACCGCCACAAAAAAGACGCCCCGAGCGGCACGGCGATGAGCCTTGCGGAAAGCGCCGCGAGCGCGCGCGAGCTAAGCTTAAAAGACGTGCGCGTAAGTGGTCGCGACGGGCTCATCGGCGAGCGCGGCAAGGACGAGATCGCCGTGATGTCGCTGCGCGGAGGCGATATAGTCGGGCGCCACACGGTGGGATTTTACGGAGATGGCGAATTTATCGAGCTAAATCATACGGCAACTTCGCGCGCGACCTTTGCTAGAGGCGCGATAAGGGTCGCAGTTTGGCTAGCGCCCCAAAATAGCGGGCTTTACGGCATAGACGACTGCTTAGGAATCTAGACCTTTGCGGCTAAATTTAAGAGGAAAAAATGCCAACCAAAGATGAAATTTTAAATTTTTTGCGCGAGCTAAAGCCCGAGCTTGAAAGCTTTGGAATTTACAAAGTCGGACTATTTGGTAGCTACGCCAAAGGCGGAGCGAATATCGCCGAGAGGTTTAAAATTTCAGCCGATCTATTTGATGAGGCGCCGGCAACATGACGGACGGCAAGCCGTCAATGATAAAACAAAATATAGATAAATTTCTAAAAAATAAAATTTAAGAGGTTAGAAAATGTGCGCAATCGTGGGAGTCATAAATTCCGAAGGTGCGGCTAAAACCGCGTATTACGGGCTTTTTGCCATGCAGCACCGCGGCCAGGAGGCAAGCGGTATCAGCTCGAGCTTCAACCATCATATCAAAACGATCAAAGCCACAGGGCTCGTGACGGAGGTTTTTAGCCCCGCAAGCTTTGAAATTTTAAAGGGCAACATCGCGATCGGTCACAACCGCTACGGCACCGCGGGTGCAGATAGCCTAAAGGACGCGCAGCCCGTTGCGGGCAATTACGCTCTTGGGGAGATCTCTATCGTTCATAACGGAAATTTGATCAACAAAGACGAAATTCGCCGTAAGCTCGTAAGCGAGGGTGCGATTTTTCAGTCCGGTATGGACACCGAAAATATACTGCACCTCATCGCCCGTAGCAAGCAGGAGCATCTAAAAGACCGCATCGTCGAAGCTCTGAATCAGTGCGTGGGCGCGTACTCGCTTCTGATTTTAAGCCGCTCGAAGATGTTTGCCGTGCGCGATCGCTACGGCGTGCGTCCGCTCAGCATCGGCAGGCTTAAAGACGGCGGCTACATCGTCGCGAGCGAGACTTGCGCGTTTGATCTCGTAGGAGCCGAGTTCGTCCGCGACGTAAAGCCCGGCGAGATGGTGATCTTCGAAGAGGGCAAGGATGAGTTTAGCTCGCTTGAAATTTTAAAAGCCGCGGAGGCTAGAATTTGCGCATTTGAATACATCTACTTCGCGCGCCCCGACAGCGTCGTAGAGGGCAAAAACGTATACGAGGTCAGAAAAAAGCTGGGCGCGGCGCTCGCGCGAAAATGTAAAGAGCTAAAAGCCGATTTCGTCGTGCCCGTGCCCGATAGCGGCGTGCCGGCGGCGCTTGGTTTCGCGCAAGAGAGCAAAATCCCCTTTGAGATGGCAATCGTGCGCAACCACTACATCGGCCGCACCTTCATCGAGCCAACGCAAGAGGTGCGAAATTTAAAGGTTAAACTCAAGCTAAATCCGATCGGCGCGGCACTGCACGGTAAGAGTGTCGCGGTGATCGACGACAGCATTGTGCGCGGCACTACGAGCAAAAAGATAGTCGAGCTTCTGCGCCATGCGGGCGCAGCGCGCGTGCATATGTGCATCGCAAGCCCCGAGCTAAAGTATCCCGAGCGCTACGGCATCGACACGCCGAGCGTGCGCGAGCTGATCGCTGCAAATATGAGCACGGATGAAATTTGCAAATTTATAGGCGCCGACAGCCTCACGTTTCTTAGCGTACCGGAGCTCGTAGAGGCGCTTGGAAGCGAGCGCAAGTACTCGCTCGTAAGCTTCGACGGCGACTATTTCATCAAAGATTAGCAAATTTAAAGGAGCAAACTATGACAAAATTTAAAATTAAGCGCGTCTATGAGAGCGCGGAGGAAGAGGATGGTTTTCGCGTGCTTTGCGATAGGCTGTGGCCGCGTGGCATAAAAAAAGACACGCTGGAGCTTGATATGTGGGCAAAGGACATAACGCCTAGCACCGAAATACGCAAGCTTTTCGCGCATAAGCCTGAGAATTTCGCCCATTTTAAGGAGCTTTACCTAGCTGAGCTTGAGCAAAATCCTGCCGTGGCCGAATTTTTGAAAAAGGTTAAAAACGAGCCGGTCGTCACGCTACTATACGCCGCAAAGGACGAGCACTGCAACCATGCGATGATTCTGCGTGATTTTCTGCAAAGCAAGATGCACTAAAATTTTGCGCTCAAAGCGCACCGCTCGCTGTATTTTAAAGCAAATGTAAAATCGCCTCGCTCACCAAAATCCACTCGTAAAACCGATGTGCGAGGCGTAAAATTCAGCGAAGAGGCTTAAGCGGAGTGCTTTTAAAGCCTTGCCAGGCGCGATTTGAGATAAATTTTCATCCGGATGTACACTTTGCAAATGAGCATAAAACAAACGCTAAATTTTGCGTCAGAGCTTTAAAAAACGCAAAATTTTATAAAAAGCGAATAAAATTTCAAGGAAAATAACTCGATTTAATATATGCAAATTTAGAATTTCATCTATTTTTTAGCGCTATTTTTCATATCATAAGCTAGGAATTTAAAAAGTAGACTTAATATAAATTCGCAACAAATCAAATTAGTTTATTACACGCAGCATTTTTAAATTTCATTTAAGGATTTGCCGCTAACATTGCTCGTAATTTTTTACAAGGAGAAACAATGGCAATAAGTGCTAGAAATCAGCTTCACGTCGTAATCAGCGACGTAAAAACAGGTGCGGTAAATTCGCTAATCACAGCTAAAACCAGAGGCGGCGACGTGCTAAAAGCAACCGTGACAGTTGATTCTGAAAAAACTTTGGATTTAAAAGCAGGCAAAGAGGCGGTATTTTTATTCAAAGCCCCAAACGTCATCATTTCAAAGGGAGAAAATGATCTTCGCCTAAGTGCTGCAAATCAACTAAAAGGCAAAATCACCGCCGTTAAAGAGGGCGCAATCAATGCTGAAATCTATGTCAGAACCGCAGGCGGTGAGAATCTAAGCGCGATCGTCACAAACGGCTCCGTTAAAAATTTGGCGCTAGCAGTCGGCGACGAAGTAACCGCGATCATAAAAGCTACTCAAATCATCGTCGGCGTAAAATAATCCTGCATTGTGCGAACCGATGTGCACGCTTTAAACATCGCAAAATAAAGGAGCGAAATTTTATAAATTCTGCTCCTTCCTCAAAAATCTTTTTTGATAAATCAAATTTCGTAGCAGCTCAAATAGCGCCGCAAGCGGTCTTTTCTCTCATGCGCGCAGATACACCCCGCGCGACATCCAGCCCCAATCACACCAAGAGCGGTCTTACCCTATTTTACCGCAGTGCGCGTTTCGCGCAGGCTTTGCATCCATTCATCGCGCAAGCCCCACTAGCACGAGATATCTATGAAACGCGGGCTCCTCTTCACTCTGCCCGCTCGCTTATAACGATGTACTTTCATATTTTGCGCGCTCGCGATGCGCCGCCGCTTTGCGCAGTAGCGATCGATCCTCGCGCAGATGTCCGCACCGAGAGTGAGCCGATCCGGATCAAAGCGACACGCGCTAACCGCGCCCGCCGATAGATAGCAGCACGGACAGATCATCGAACCGATCGGCTCGTTAAAAGGCGTAGATTCCGCGGATAAAATCACTCTCGTAAAATTTCGGCTCGTAGCTGCGGGTAGCGGGCATTTTACTTTGCTAAATTTGATACTCGCCGGGGCTTAGTTCGCCTCGTAAAAGTTTGCCGAAGCGTGCGACCGCGGCATCTACGGCATCGTCGCTAAACTCGCCGGGCTCAAACCCGCCGCTGATAAACGGCACGGCAAACTCCATCCCGCAGTAGTTTGCCGCAATCTTAAGCGGCGTTAAAATTTCATCCATGCTAAAGCCGATCGCACCTTGTTTGGAGTACTCGCTAAGCGGCGTACTAGCACTTAGCGCAAGCTGCAGGACCTTGCCCTTAAGCGCGCCGGAGCCCACCAGCTCGTGCGAAAAGACGATGTCGATATAGGCTTTTAGCATAGGCGGCACGTTTAGCCAGTACAGCGGGTACAAAAATACGATGTGATCTGCGCCGCGTAGCGCGTCTTGCTCTGCGCGGGCGTCGATGCGCGTAGTATCGGTGCCGTAAAGTCCCTCCAAATGGCGTACCTCTACGCCGGCAGCGCTCTTTACGACCTGCGATAGAGCTTTGTTCACGCGCGAGGCGGCGAAATTAGGATGCGATAAGATCACGAGCGTTTTCATGTTATTTCCTTTGTTAAAATTTTGAAAAATTATAT
>NZ_CALIJA010000046.1 GCF_938017615.1 uncultured Campylobacter sp.
AAAATTTAGGCGCGGCTTGAGTTTTGATTTGCAGCTCCGCGCGAGCTTCTGCGGAATAAAATTTAGCGATCAAATTTGCTATTTAAAAAGCCCTTTGAGCTTGCCGAAAAGCGACTTTTCGCCGCCTGCGCAGGTTTCGTCTTCATGATCTTCTGCGGCGGAATTTTCGCTGCCGCCTTCTATCGTATCGCCGCTGCAAGGGACGGAATGCTCGCCGCTTTCTTTCATTGCGCCGCCATCCGCTTCAGCCGCACTGCCGTCGCTCGTTGCATTGGCGCCGCGCAAGGCAAAATTCTCTCCGCCCGTAGTATCTCCTCCGCCTGTCTTATCTCGCTCTATCGCCTCGCCGATCTGCTGCGCGGCGATTTCCGCATAGATCAGCGCGCCCTGCGTATCGCAATTAAAAAGATTTGAAAACGACTCGGACCTATTTAGATCGATCGGATTGGGCTCAACCACTTCGGTAGCCTCAAGCAGCCCTACTCCAAGCTCTGCGGCAGAATTTAGCGCCTTTAAAAACACGGGCAAATTCTGCGCGTAAAACTCATCTATCGCCTCTTTTATCTTGCCGTCCGCTTCATAATCGCGCAGCAGTTTCTGCACGTTATCGGCGCCAAGATACGCGCCGCAGCAGTAGTTTTCGACGATCTCGTTATGAATTTCGCCGCTAAATTCCGCTAAAAATTCCTTCGGCAAAACCTCGCGCCAATCGCTTATATAGGGTTTAAATTTAAAGCTTTGCGCCGCCAAAAAGCTAAACGCCGTGCCGCGCGTGTAAAAATACTCTCTAAAATAGCCCTGCGTCACGGCAATGTGAAATCCGTGCGTTTTATTAAAAATCCCCTGCGTGCCGTACTGTAGCGCCGAGCGGAAGCCGTCCGCGTATTTTTCTGCGTAAAATTCATCCATCCCCGCTTCGCGCGCGATTTTAGCGATAGCCTCAAAATCACCCTTTTGCGCGAGCTTTAGCGGCTTAAAATACCACTGCGAAATTTCATCTTTGCCGATCGCGTGATAGCTTATGTCGTAGCCCACTCTCTCTCCTTTTAATCTTTCAGATCAATCTGCGGGTGCCAATACAGCGACTTTGAAATTTTACGAAATTTCATCGTGGCGTTCAGACCATTTGAGGTGCGGTAGCTAAGCACCAACTCGTCCTTATCGCTCTTAGGCGCGGTGATCTTGTAGCGGCTCGCCCACGCGATCTTAAAAAGCTCCTTTTGCAAAAGCGGATCCCCGTCGTGCAGCGGCACTACGTTTGCGTTTACGCCGTTGAGCTGCACCGCGCTGATCTGAATCTCTTTAGGATAGGAGGTGAGCAAAAACACCTCGTCCTCCGCGGCGTTTCTAAGCTCGGGCGCGACGGGATTTAGATAGGTCGCCACTCCCAAATAGCGATCTCCCGCGCGCACCGATTCAAATTTTTGCGTATAGGCCAAAAACTCGTTTTTAAGCGGATCGTGACGGGGATCGTTTGCGGAGCAGGAGTTTAAAAATAGCGCTAGCGCGGCTAGGAGTGAGCCCTTTAGCAGGCCGTTTAGCGCGCCGCTAAAATCAAATTTCTTCATCGATTTTCCTTTGAAATTTTAGGCGCATTTTAACGAATTTTGCTTTTTAAAAGGCTAAATTCGCTACAATCTGCTCATCTTAAAAAGCCGGATTTTAAAAATGAAAAGACTTGTTATCGCATTTTCAGGCCCTTCCAACAGCGGCAAAACGACGCTAATTTGCAAGATCGCTAAAATTTTTATCGCTAGCGGGCTGCGGATCGCGATCGTAAAGCACGATCCGGGCGATAAGGCGCGCTTTGACGTAGAGGGCAAGGACAGCGCCAAATTTAGCGAGCTCGGCGCCGAAACCGTCGTGATGAGCCCGACGCGAACGAGCTATTTTTCGCAGCGCTGTATGCAGATTGACGAGGTCGTGCGGATGCTAGGCGAGTTTGATATCTTGCTCGTAGAAGGGTTAAAGACGCTGCCGCTACCGCGCATAAGCCTATTTCGCGACAAGATCGATCCGGCGTATCTGCCATTTTCGGACGCGATCGCTTCAAATTTAAGCGGCGAGCAGATGGATAAATTTTGCCGCGTAAATTTCGACATCAACGACGCTGCGGGCATTAGCGAATGGATCTTAAAAAACGCCAAAAAAATGTAAAGGAATAAAATGCAAGAGATCGTAAAATCAATCCAAAATATCGCGCTACAAATCGCCGAGGAGCTGAAATACGCGGACTTCGGCTACACAGATCATCACAACAGCACGGGCGATACGCAGCTCAAACTCGACGTAAAAAGCGACGCCATAATCGAGGCGGAATTTCGCGAAAATCCGCTCGTACGCGCCCTAATCAGCGAGGAGAAAGAGGAGGCGCTAGAGCTTCGAAAGGACGCGCGCCTAATCATCGCCTATGATCCGCTTGACGGCTCGAGCTTGGTGGACGTAAATTTCGCCGTGGGCTCGATTTTCGGCATCTACGAGGATGAAATTTCGCCCGCAAGCTTAAAAGCGGCGATCTATTGCATCTACGGGCCGCGCCTTGAGATGGTCGTTTGCGAGGACGCGCCGAAGCTCTACCGCCTAAATCGCGAGGGCAAATTTAGCTTCGTAAAAGAGCTGCGCCTACAGCAAAAAGGCAAGCTAAACGCGACGGGTGCGACGCAAAAGGGCTGGAGTGAGTCGCACCGAAAGCTCGTGCGGGTACTGTTTGATGAGGGCTACCGCCTGCGATACAGCGGTGCGATGGTAAGCGACCTGCATCAAATTTTATTAAAAGGCGGCGGACTTTTCAGCTACCCCGCTACCAGCGATCATCCGCAAGGCAAGCTTCGCGTAACATTCGAAGTGCTGCCGTTTGCGTTCATCTTCGAGCGCGCTGAAGGCGCCACCAGCGACGGCGTGAACAGCTCTCTTTTACAGCTTAAAATCGAGAAAATCCACCAAAGCAGCCCTTGCTTTTTCGGCTCGAAGTATGAGATCGCGAAGATGCATGAAATTTACGGCGAGAAAAATTGATGGCTGATACCGAGAGCAGCGCGCCGCGCGACGTTTATGACGAAATTTTAGATAAAAGCTTAGCCGCGCTGCAAGCGTGCCAGGCGGAGCATAACCTCACCAGCTGCCTGGAGTGCGAGAAGCTGCTAGATTGCGCGGTGCGCGACAAATACGTCAAGGCGGTTTATGAAAGTATGTCGCACGGCGCGACGGGGGATTTTTCGTTTTAAATTTAGCTATTGCGATCGCGGAATTTTACGAAGCAGGCTATTTAAAGCTCTTGCGGCGCGAGGTTTTGCAAAGCGAGCTTTGCGCGCAAGATCTCTGTAAACCAAGCCGCGGCGCGGAATTTGCTCTGCGGCGTAAATTTAATCCATCGGCGCGCAAGTTCTTGCTTTGCAGTGTAAAATTTGCTCCGCTGCGAAACGATAAAATTTACGGCGCATTTAGCCTCGCGGCGGAGCTTGCTCTGCATGCAGGTTTTGCGGCGCGTCTGTTTTGCGGGCAAGGTTCTGCGACGGGCGATAAAATTTAAAATGAGGGCGCGGTTAAATTTCAAATGCGCGGCTAAATTTAAAGCGGGCGATCGG
>NZ_CALIJA010000047.1 GCF_938017615.1 uncultured Campylobacter sp.
AAAAAATTATAATGTTGAAAATATAGACAAGACTAAACTTTTAAAGTTTAAATTGGAACGTGGTAGCCTACAAATAGAGCTAAAAGACTTAATTGCAACTTTATTGGAGAGTATAAAAAATATGAGTGATCCATACAAAGTGATTGTAATCGTATTTATAACGCTAGCGATTTTAGGCGGATACTCCTACAGTGAGTATTTAACGCATATCGAAAATTTGGCTGAGATAAGCGCTGAAAGCGAAAATAGGCGTATCATAGCAGACCTAAAGTCTGATAAAAAATTACAAAATGCCGTTAATGAGCCGAAAAAGACCGTAGCTACCGTGCTTCGTGACGACGAAAGTGCTGTATTCAACGACGAAGAAGAGCCTATAACTCACGAGAAAGTGAAAAAATTCGAGTTTAAAGAGTTAGCCGATACGACGACAACGGATGATCAAATCGGAGAATTTACTATTTTAGGATACGAAAAGACAAATAGCGGAGATAGAAAATTTAAAATAGACGTAAACGGCATAAAATGGGTTAGCGCGAACCTTATAAACGCAGATCAACGCATAAAGCTGGCCACTGCTATAGAAAGAGGCAATAATGTGAAGCTGAAGATACGCACTGTTAAAGAATACGGCAAAATAAAGGAAGTTGCTATTCTGGATGTTATGGGCGGAGAATAGTAAGATGAGCGATAATTTAATCAAAACTACCTGCAAGCAGTTGGGGCTTACCTATAAGCAGCTGGGCGAGTTGATAGGACTAAGCGAGGGTAGAGTAAAGCAAATTGCAATACTTGACAATTCCGAAATTAGCGAGCAAGTCGTCAAATCTCTTGAAATGTTGATAAAAATTCACAAGCTGGAGGCCGAAATAAGCGAGGTTCGCGAATTTAAAATCCTACTAAAAAGATTAATAAAGTAATAAAAACCAACCCAATCTTTTAAATTCTAGCAAAAACATAACGTAATACCTTGACATAAGTTCGTATTTATGCTATTATTCCGCACAAAGGTTATAAAATATAACTTTTATGGGTTTTGCCATTTTAAATCTCGAAACTAGTTTTTCCGTTACCTTAATTTTAAGGCAACGAGCGAAGTGCGGATTTTATGGTTTTAAGGTTTGTCAAAAGGCTTCAATCGTTTAAAATTTTACCTAAGGAGTAAAATATGAAAAATTTAGTTGTCATCAACGACCGGAGCGTAGAGTTTGAGGTGGTAGATAATGGCGTATTTACCACCTCGTTGAGTGTTGCGGCCGTGTTTGAGAAACGCCACGATAATATTATAGCACAAATTCGGGCGCTGCCTAGCGATAATTTTACTGCCCTTAATTTTAAGGTGAGTGAATATGTCGATACTACGGGGCGAAAATTGCCGATGTATAAAATAACCCGCGACGGTTTTTCTTTGCTCGTTATGGGCTTTACCGGTGAGCGAGCCTATCGATGGAAAATAGAGTTTATCGCCGCCTTTAATAAGATGGAAGCGATGATGAGGCGCGGTGACTCTCATCTTGACGCGCTTATCGACAATATGGGCGCTCTGCACGAAAAGATAGATAAGCTTCAAGCCAAAAACTCTGCCCTTGCAGGCGAGCTGATCGAAGCTAGCCGCAAATACACCGCCGCACTTGAGCGCGAAAACGAGCTTTTACGCTCCGCGCGCGTAAGCGATATGCCGCTTAACGCACTCGTTTTAGTCGGCACGGGGCGTAAATTTAGTCCCTCGGAGTTGCAGCGCGCGCAAAAGTTAAAATCTCAGGGGCTTACGAACGCCCGGATAGCGCAGGCTTTGGGGCGCAACCTAAGCACCGTAGCGAGAAATCTACGCAGGGCTCGCCGCAGCGAATACGGACTTTTCGGAGGTGCGCTATGAGGGAGGTAAGTATTGCCTATATCGATGCGGCGGATAGGGCAAGGGATATGCTTTTATGCCTAGGTATCCTAATGCAGGGGCTAGGCTTAGTATGCGAGAATTACGAAAGCCCGAGCGGGCTAAAAGAAGCGCTCTATCTTTTAAGCAGATCCTGCGATGGCGCAAGTGACGATATGGCTCGAGCGAAAGCTGAGGGGCTACAGCCCGCTAAGGCATAAAATAACTTCATCGGGGCGAGAGATCGCCCCTGTTAAAAATTCCGCCCGTTTTTGCTACAATCATTCCAAACCGCAGGAGCGAAATCATGACCAAATCTCAAGAGATTTACCGAAAGCAGCTTCTAACCCGCATTCACACCGCCCCCTTATACAAGCAAATAAAGGCGGCGGATGCGTGGGAGGATTGGCTCGGCTTTCGTTTCGGCGTTTACAGCTGTAAGGAGCTAAGCATAAGCGAGCTTGAGCGCGCGCTTGATATTTTATGCGGCCGCGCAGAGGACGGGACGGACTTCAAGCCCGACGTACTGGGGAGAAATTTGATCTACAATGCAAGCGGTAAGCTCTGCAAGACGAAGCGAAGCGACAAAGACGCGAAGCCCGTCGTCAAAAAAATAAGCCCGTCGCAGTTTGCTCGCATAAGCGCGCTTGCCGCCCACCTTGGTATGGACGAGCGGGGACTTTTGGGCTTTACGATGCGACAATGTAGAATTTTGCTTGGCAGGAAGGAGCAGCTCGCCAAACTCAGCGCGGCAAATGCAAGCAAGCTAATCACCGGACTAAGCAAGATCGCGCAATTCCGCGCCAGCAAAGGGCAAGTATGATCTGCCCGAAGTGTGCCTACGAAAAAACCTGCGTCATAGCCACGATCAAAAGCACTACGGTGCAGCGTTGGCGCAAATGTCCGAAATGCGGCACCAGCTTCTGCACCATAGAAATTCTCAAGACCGACGAAGAGCTGAATCGATACGCCAAAGAAGCTCTGAAAGAAAAGATTAAAGATTTTTAGTGTATTATTTTTCAAAACATAATTAGAAAGGAGCTAAAATGGGCGAGAAAATTATCGCATTTTTAAGCGGAGCATCAAAAACTTACGACCTTTTCGGCTCTTTAGATAGCCGTGAAAAAAAGCCTATAACTATTCAAAGCGGTTTTGAAAATGTAGGCAATGCAATGAAACGGGTAATAGGCGAAAATGTCAAGCCAGATAAAAAGCAAAAAAGAGCCAAACAGCAATACTAAGCTTGAAGTAAAACAAACCCAAACCCTTATTACTTCAAGCCCTATCCCACCACCTGATTTTATGCGTGCTTATGCAGAAATTGACCCAAGCTTGCCTGATAGAATTTTAAAGCTTACAGAAGACAATCTCAACCATCAATACAAACATCAAAGCAAAATGGATATCTTGCAATTTTTAGGATGGGGGAGCGCTACGCTTATCACGCTTGTAGCTATGGGGTTAGGAACTTATCTACTAATGAATGATAAAGATTTAGCGGGATTTTCGTTCCTGCTCGGCTCCGCACTACCTAGTATAATAATTTATTTTACGAGTAGGGCTAAGCAACGACAGATCGATAAGTAAAAAT
>NZ_CALIJA010000048.1 GCF_938017615.1 uncultured Campylobacter sp.
AAAGTGCTGCCGCGTTTGTGCCGCTAAGCGCCTCAATTTTGTTAAGCGCTCGTAACTTGAAAATCACCGAGGCGCAAATAAAAGCGATCAAAATTCCGCTAGCGATATAATTTGTCATCTCGTCGTCAAAGATTCTTGGTCTGTCGAAAGAGATAAAGCCTACCACAATAAAAACTACGGGTAGCGCTGCTAAAAACAGATCGATTCCAGCGCTAATCATCCCATTTTTTCTTACCTGAGATACAGTGTCTTGCATAATAAGCCCTTTTAAAATTTGCCATGAAGTATACATAAACAAACGTAAAGCACAGATTAAACTGCGAAGTTTAAAATTTCAAAATTTCATCGCAGCCAAATTTCGTTGCAGACAAGCACATGCTGCGGAATTTCGGAATTTCATCGGAGCGAGCATAAATTCCGTCACTGGATTTTAAAACGAAATTCCGCCTGTGGATTTGCGGGGCAGAATTTCGCGGCAGAATTTCAAATCTCAAGCGCGGCATACTTTCATAGCACGCTTTGAAAGTCAGCAAGCCACAGGTAGAATTTCGCTATGAAGATTTCTACTCGGAATTCCGCGGTAAAATTTCACTATGGAATTTAGACCGGAATTCTATGGCAAAACCTCGATATAAAATTTTAATCAGAATTTCAAGACGGCATTTCAAGACAAAATTCTGCGATTTAAATTTAGCTAAAGACAAAATCCCACGATTTAAAATTTCGCGCCGATTGATGAGTTGCTTTGTCGCGCCGCTACTTCACCTGCGCGCTGAAAATTTGCGTGATGCTGGGGACCTGCTCGCCCGCAACGTCAAATTCCGCCGTTTTGATCTGTACGCTGTAGAGCGAGCTAAGCGCGGCTTCGGTTAAAATTTCGTTGCTTGCGCCGTAGTTGTAGCTAAGATCATTTCGCAAGATCAGTGTGCGATCGGCGACAGCTAGGGCGTGGTTAGGCTGGTGGGTGGTAAAAACTATGCTCGCATCGCTATTTGAGCGTAGATTTGCGATGAGGCTTAGCACGCGGTCTTGGTTTTTGATATCAAGTGCGCTGGCAGGCTCGTCCAAAAACAGCACGTCGCTACCGCTAGCTAGGGCTCTAGCAAAGAGCACGAGCTGCCTCTGCCCGCCGCTAAGGGCGTTAAAGCTGCGCTTTTGCAGATGGGCGACGCCTAGCGTTTCCAGAGCGTCAAGGCAGATTTGAATATCCTTTTTGCCCGGTTTTGAAAAGAGCGAGATCTCGCGTACTCGCCCCATCAGTACGATGTCAAGCACGCTGTAATCAAACGCGACGTTAAAGCTTTGAGGCAAGAAAGCAAATTTTGCCTTGCGCACGATCTCGCCTTCTTTAGGCTGCAAAATCCCCATCATACACGACATTAGCGTACTTTTGCCTTGCCCGTTTAAGCCCAAAATCGCTAATGTTTGAGAGCTGGAAAGCTCGAAGCTTAAGTTGCGAAAGCAGAATTTTTCCGCCTCGTAGTAAAAGCCAGCATTTTTTACCTCAATTAGATTTTGCATTTTTGGCACTCCTTTTTAGAAGTAGGGCAAAGATCGGGCTTCCGATGAGAGCGGATAGAATTCCTAAAGGAATTTCGGCGCTACTTAGCGAGCGAGATAGATCGTCGATTGCCAGCATAAAGATCGCTCCTGCGATGAAGCAGGCAGGCATTAGCTTCACGTGGTCGCTGCCCGCGATGAGCCTGGTGGCGTGCGGCACTACAAGACCTACCCAGCCGATATTTCCGCTGACGCTAACTTGTACGGCGATCAGAGCGGTGCAAAGCGCTAGGATCGTGCAGCGCAGAAACTTAACATCCACGCCTAGCACGCGCAAATCATCATCATTTAGGCTGAGTAGATTAAACCGCCATCTCAGCGCGATTAAGACTGCAGAAGCGGGCAGGGCGATCGCGCACATCAAAATTACTTTATCGTATCCTGCGCTTACGAAGCTTCCTAGTAGCCAAAAGACGATATTGGGCAGCACTTCCTCATCGTCTGCTAGATACTGCACTAAGCTCGTAAGTGCGGCAAATACGCCGTTAATGACTATACCTGCTAAAATGAGCGAGAAAATATCGGCGCGTGCTACGAATTTTGCCAAAAGATAGAGTAAAAATAGTGCCGCAAGCCCGAAGCAAAATGCAAAACCCGCAAGCCATAAGCCGCTCAATCCTAGCAAAATACAAAGTGCGCCGCCGAATGCCGCTGCGGTGCTAACGCCTACGATGTGCGGGCCAACGAGTGGGTTTTTAAATACCGCTTGCAAGCTCAAACCCGCGATAGCAAGCGCTCCACCGCAAAGGCTGGAGAGTAGAATGCGCGGAATTCTAACATCCAACATCACACTTTTGGCGGCTTCATCGCCGCCTCCGCTAAAGAGAATTTTAAAAATTTCTTCTAGCGGGATATGAAACTGCCCGCTAGCGAGCGAGATTATCGCCAGCACTACCCAAAAAAGAAGCAGGATTAGGTTCAGCATTATTTTTGATATTTGACGCGGTAAAATTTCTCGTAGAATTCCTCTACTTTTTTATCAAAGTTTGCGTCCTTAAAATTTTGCGGATAAAGTTTCATCGCAAGCCATTCCTCACCAAGCGCCATTGCTTCGGCAGTCGGATGACCCCATGCTTTAACGAATTCGGGCATTAGATAAATTCTATCCTCTTTCACGGCGCTAAGACCTTTTAGCGCAGGGTTTGCTTTAAGTTCGGCAGGTACTTGAGGATAGCGGTTTTGCACTAAGATAATCTGCGGATTCCATGCTAAAATTTGCTCCGGCGAAACCTGCTTGTAGCCCTTTATATCTGCAGCGGCGACGTTCGTCGCACCCGCTCTTGCTAACATTACGCCAGTATATTTGCCGCTACCGTAGGTCGTAAGATCAGGATTTGCCATATAAACTCTAGGTCTTTTATCTACGATAAAATTGCTAAATTTGGCATTTAAATCAGCTTGCGATTTTTTAACGAAATCTATTAGTTCAGCGGCATCCTTTTCGTGATTGCTTAGTTCGCCTAGAATTTTAACCCCCTCGTAAAAGCCCTCATCGTAAGCAGCGAAGCTATCGCGCTCATCTTTAAAGGTCGGATTTAGCTTAGCTTTTTCCTCTTGTGCAGAGCTGAAAAATGAAATACCTACGACTGGGATTTTCAACTCCTCCATTTTAGCGATATATTCTTTAGGGAAGTAGTTGACCACTACGACCGCATCGGGCTTTAGACTAAGCAGAGCTTCGTAATTGACATCTTTGATATCGCCTGGATTAGGTAGGCTTTTAAAACTCGGTGCCAAACGATTATACTCTTTGCCTAAGCGCTGCTCCCAGCTTTTTAGGATGCCTACGACCTTATCTTGGGCGTTGATTTCGTTTAAGACATTGAGCGCTTCGTGGTGTAGCACGACGATACGATTTACTTGATCCGGGATCGTGACCTTGCGACCGAGCTGATCGGTAATCGTGCGATCTGCAAAAGCCAGGCTAGCGCAAAGCACTGTACCAAGAAGTATTGAGTGAAGTTTAAGCATTTTTTCTCCTTGAAAATTCCGCAAAATATGCGGGGTTAGAATAGTGGAATTATAGCCGATCGGCATAAAATCCAGATAAATTTTTATATAAATTTCATTTTGTCGCGGGGGGATTTCAGATGCTTTCGTAGGGCAGAATTTTGTGATTTTACGCAGAATTTTGCTAGTAAAAATTTTTGCCCTTCTCCTCTAGGCTGGCCGGATACTGCCAGGTGCCCAGCGATACCGATTGGTTTTTTGATTTATTTTGTAGGCGTCGTCCATAAATTTTTATTCCAAAGCTCTGCGCCAGAAATTCCTTTAATCCTAATCCAAGCGATAAGTTCTAAAATTTCAGATAAAATGATTACCGCAAGTGCGGCATAGCGGGCAGGTGCGCTGCCATACCACGGCTTATCGACGTGGAGTATTTCAAGAAGCTTAAGAAGCGCTTCCCAAATTAAAGTTATCACGGCGTAAATATAGAAAATTTTGCTTCCGCTTGCTTTGCCGAGCAAATACGGTGTGTAAATCCGCGTAAAAATAACGATCGGCGTCAGCGTAATAATTGCAGTGCTCCAAAGAGCCATGATTTGAGATTTTCCGATCTCAGATAGATGCTCCAAGCCTACATAAAGCGCAGCTATCGTGCAATAAAAGGCCTCCTCGAAAGAGCTACCATTTTGCTGCAGAGCGTAATCCCAGCTAGCAAGACCGGTATAATTTAGCGAATAAAATAGCATCGCGCCCAGCAAGGCGGCATATATCACGTAGGCAAAAAACATAGCGCGATATGCGTTAAAGACTTTGCTAGCGGAGATATCTGAGATCATTTTGGTTGCCGAGAGTTTAAAAATCATCGAAGCAAAAATTATGGCAACAATTACGGCGGCAACGGCGAAAAATCCTCTCATCGTAATATCGTGCAAAAGCTCACAACAAGCCCAAATGATCAGGTAACAGCAGATCGATAAAACGCTAGAGGCTATGCCGCGGAATTTTATGGCGCTTAAAGTATCGCGCTTCATTTTTTTGCCTTTAGATTTTTAAAATTTTATGGCGGATTATACTTGCGGGGTTTGAAATTTAGATAAATTTATAAACTGCGTATTGCTAAATTTTGAAATTCGCATCGAGCGCAAGAAAAAATTTGCTAAGAGCAATACAAGGGGAGGGCGCAAGTAAAATTTGAATGGAATTAATCTATTTTGCCTAAAAAGTTAAATTCTAAAAGAGGGCAAATTAGGAATCTGTGAGTAAATGCAGGACAATTTAGTTTTTGCGCTAGTTAAATTATGAAATTTTTATTTT
>NZ_CALIJA010000049.1 GCF_938017615.1 uncultured Campylobacter sp.
TAGAGCGGATATAGCTTGAGTTTTGATCGGTCATCTTACTTACTATCTTATCGGCGTCGTCGTAGGAATTATTGGCAAGCGTGAGATATCTTAACCTACGTTCTGCGCTAATGCTCCCGTTAACGTCGCCATAGTCCTTATTCTTCTTAAAGACGTAATAAAAGCCGTCAGTAAGTATAAGCTTTAAGCCTTTACTCTCTATGGCTTTGCGGAAATGCTTTATCGTTACATCAGAATTCTTAGCGGTGTAGAAATAAAAGCTATTCGGATCTATCTCATCGCTGATTAGAATATCTATTTTTGAATTATGGCTGGCAACGTTGGCAAAATCAAGCAGATTGAGCTTAATTTCTTCAGACAAGGCGCTACTTAGAATAAATAGCACTAGAAAAAGAACTTTTTTCATTTAACTCTTCCTTTTTTAAGTTATCGAAAACGGGCTTATCAAAGCCAACAAAGAAATACGTAATACCTTTACCTTTAAACGAGTGCACGTTAAATTTAGGCGGGGAACGCAAAAAGATAAAATTTAAATATCTCTGATCGAAATGATCGTAAGTGCCGTTTTGAATGGAACAACGATCGTAAAAGCAGTAAATTTGGTAAATGTAGCCGATAGGAGGTTCATTAGAATTTGGAACGGAAGCATTAAATAAAGCTTTAGTGCTGTTACCGCTTGCGGTTTCGATAGGTTGATTGGATTGGGTATCGGGGGCGGGAGCAGGCTCATCGACAGGCTTAAAGAGCGAGTAAAAGCGGTAGAACGCCAAAAAAGAAAACAAGCAAAGCACCATAGCTAAAACAAAAAATTTTACTACGATAGACGAGCCTTTTTCCTTAGAGCCTGCTACGTAGAGCTTAAATACCTCGCCAAGAGCAGGCAAAGTAAAACCACCACCCTTAATCATATCACTTTGGTTCATTCGGTAGCTAATAAACTGCTGATACCTAAAGCGGCTAGTGATAAGGCGGCGCGCAGGCTCTACGGCTCTATAAAAATACTCGGCTACAGCTTTATAACCCGTATCAATTAGGCTTAAATCCTGCGTTATAAGCCAAATATCCTGGAATAAATGAGCATGATAAGTAAGCCACCAGGTTAAAATTTCATCACCTTTTTTCGTAAAAAAGTTATGAGCCTCATCGATTACGATAAGGCAGTGATTAAGATTGAAATCTGTAGCTTTTTCGTTTAGCTCCGTATCGTTTGCACCGCCTACGTAAAGGTCATAAAGCAGACTAAGATTATATTTGAAATCGTTAATATCCAAAGGCTTGATTTTTTCGCTTTTGGAGTAATCAAATTCATTTATATTAGTCCAGCAAATAGCGTATTTGTCGGATTTCTTAGGTTTTTTAATAAATTTATCGAAAAAAGAGGGCTTAGGAACTTCGATAAAATTTTTATAAATTTGATAAACGGCTAAATAAGTCTTTCCGCTTTTCAGTATGCCGGTAAGATATGAGATAGCCATTTCAATCGATCCTAGAAATAAATAGGTAAAGTAAGGTTTTACGGAAGCTCTCAAGCCCTTTTATGAAAATTTTCAGAGCGATTAAAGAAATCGCCGTAAATAAAAAAGGCTTAAAAATTGTGTAAACGTCCTTAAAAGCTTCTATAACACCCAAAGACTTAAGAACGTTAAAAAAAAAGAGCTATAAGCTCGTCAGTATTACCCGCATAAGAATTTATGTAATTTATTAAAGCATTGACCTTGCTAAGAGCGATAAAAACCAATGACATCAGCCCTACATAAAAAGCGATAGTAAATCCCAATATAAAAGTAGAAATAGCAAGCATAGTCCCGAAACGAACGGCAGCAGCAGCCCATTTTTTAACGAAAGAGCCGAAAAAACCGATAATAGCTAAAATAGGCATTATACCAACCTTATAATTATTTTAAAAAGCAGAATAGAGAATATCGTAGAAAATATGGCATAGAAAATAAAGTAAAGGACGGAGCGAGCGTCCTTTACTACGGCACAAATATCAATAGGTTTCAATTCCCAACGGGATGGAATTCTACTAAAAATCAAGCTTTCCCGCACGTTTACACATACAATG
>NZ_CALIJA010000050.1 GCF_938017615.1 uncultured Campylobacter sp.
ATTTAAAGGCGCGACTCTTAAAAATTGATCGTAATCTTTTTTTGTGCGGAATATATTTTTATCATTTTGCTTTATCGCGCTATGAATACGGCTACAAATTTTTAAATTCCATCTCTAGCTGCTTGCGCCAATCTTGCAGCGAGCGCTCTGCGCTAGCGGCGTATTTCTTTATAAGTACGCCGCCAGAGCTTGATCAGATACGCTGCCTCTGTATAGATTGATCTCTGAGATTAAATATCAGCCTTAAGCGCCGCGTCTTTGAAAAATCCCCACGTAAAGCGCAAAAACAAAACCGATCGCGACCGCGTAAGGAGCGAACTCGGTGATGCCTTTAGCCGAGCTTGCGAGCAAGAAATTATGCGCGATCGCGGCGCCCGCCGCCATGCCGATGACGAAGATGCCCGAGCTTAAATTTCCCGTGCCGGCCTGCACCAGATGCTTGCCCGGGCAGCCCTCGCTGAGACTGAAGCAAAGTCCTGCGAGCACCATGCCTAAGAAATTCCAAACGAAATCGTTATGAGCGATAGGCTGACCCTCAAAGCCGAGTTTGTATTGTCCAAACGCGATATTTGCGATGCTCGCAAACACGATGACGCTTAGCACGCCCCAAAACATCGAGAAATCGCCGCGGAAAATTTTACCGAACGCGCCGACGCTGCAAAATTTGCTTCTGTGCATCACCGCGCCCACGATAATGCCCGCAGCCAGCGAGATGCCTACTGCGGCGTGTTGCGCACCGGGACCTTTAGCGGAGATAAAAAGCGCACCGCCCTCGCCCGTTTTGAGTCCGAAAACCAAAGCCGCAAGAAGCGCTGCGCCCAGTATCACGGGCAAAATTCCGATCGGGCCGCTAAGCCTTGCCTCTTTGCTCGCCTCATAGCCGCGCTTTTTAAGCAAAAACCCAATGAGTACGCCGCAGATTAGACCCGCTAATCCGGCTAGCGCGGTCAAATCGCCGCCGCCTAGGCGCAAAAACGCGCGCCACGGACATCCCAAAAATACAAGGCAGCCGATCATCGCGAAAATCCCTAGGAAAAATTTCGCAAACGGCGAGCTGCCCGTAACCGGCGCAAACTCGCGCGTCCAAAGCACGCTTGCTAAAAAGCCGCCGAACACGAGCCCTATGATCTCCGGGCGGATGTATTGCACTGCGGCAGCTCGGTGAAAGCCCAGCGCGCCCGTGGTATCGCGCAAAAAACAAGCGACGCAAACGCCCATATTGCCCGGGTTTCCAAAATGCACCAGCGTCGCACCCAGCACGCCTAGCACGGCGCCTGCGATAATGTACCATTTAACGTTATTCATGAAAAAGTCCTGAAATAATCTAGATCGACCGATCTCTTAGGCGCGATTTTATCCTTTGTAAAATAAAAAGCAAATAAATTCCGATCTAAATTTGCGAAAAGCGAAATTTTAAAATCGTGCGGGCGGCCGCTAAATTTAAACGCAAGCAAATCGCAGGCGTTTAAATTTAGACTCTTTGCTGCGATAGAAGTGTCGAATTTAGCCGCTCGATTTCGGCGCAGACGGATCGCAATAAGAAGCCATGGCGCAGAGGCGGTCAGATGAAACGCGATACAAACGGATACAGGCAGAGCAGAGTTGAGGGGGACAGAAACGGCGCAAATAGAGTGTAGGCATGACGTAGCCAAAACGCGGAAACGGCTTAGACGGAGCACAATGCTTGCCGCCAATAAAAACAAATTTCAAATATTTTTGAAATTAAATTTCAACCTTATTTAAGTATGTAGATATATAATAATGTATTTCAATTTTATTTTAAAGGTCGGGGCATGAAAAAGCGAATTTTATTGGTGCCGCTTGCAATAGGCGCGATAGGCGGAGCGAATGCGGCCGAAAACAACGCCACGAAGTCGCAGGATCTAGGCCAAATCGTCGTGCAAGCGACGGTAAGCGCGGTCGATAACCTAAAATACGCGGGCTCGGCCGGAATTTTAACCCCCAAAGATATGAAAGCCAAAACCAACGTGATCGATTCGATCATGCAGATACCAGGCGTCGACGGCAGTATGGATATGGGGCGACAGATCGGCAGGCAGTTTCAGATACGAGGATTCGGATATCAAAGCGACGAGCGCGTCATTATCAAGCAAGACGGCGTGCGCAGAGAAGCCTAGGAATTTACTCAAATATGATCTCATCTTTATCGCACCGATAGCGACATCTTAAAGCGCGTCGAGGTCGTAAAGGGCGCCTCATCGGTGCTGCACGGCTCGGGCGCGATCGGCGGTATTGTAAATATGCAAACCAAAAGCGCGAGCGATTATCTAAGCGAGGGCAAAAGCGTAGGCTTGATGCTGCTAGGACAGAGGCTCGAATCAAACAATATGCATAGCACCCGCGGCGCGGTTTACGGCAAGGGCGAGGAGATTCCGATCGACGTTTTACTCTACGGCAAGCGCGCAAGCTACGGCAACGTTAAGTTCGCAGACGGCGGCACGCACTACGCCCCGGACTACGACAAGAGCTTTAATAACGAGCATATCGATACCGGATTTTTTAAGATCGGCGCGAATTTGGACGATCACCGCATAAGCTTCAGCGCCTTTGATTACGACGAAAATTTACATACGATGTGGCAGACACTATGGCAAAATGATGCAGATCTCTTCGTAAGCGGAAATTTAAGCCAGAGAGATTACGTTTTTGATTGGAGCTTTACGCCGCAAAGCCCGCTAGTGGATATGTCTTTTAAGGCCTACAAAAGCAGAGCCGAGTATAAACGCGGCTATATCGATGGCGCAAATACCGGAAACTACGCTAATAAAGACGATCGCAAGGGTTTAGAGATCAAAAATATCTCGGAATTTGATACGGGCTTTTTAAATCATAGCTTCGCTTTCGGCGGCGATTATGAAAATAGGCAGGAGGATGCGATCTTTATCCGAAACGGCGTGCTATCGGATTTTGCCTCCTTTCCGAACGAATACAATAGCTACGGGCTTTTCGCGCAGGATTTGATCCGCTTGCACGATGATTTAGAACTTACCTTAGGCGGTAGATACGATCGATTTGATCGCGACATCAAAGGCAAACCCGCTAAATTTAAAGATTCGAGATTTTCTCCGCGCGCGGCGATTGCCTATACGCTCTTTGATAAATTTACTCTTTTAGCGGGATACAGCGAGAGTTTCCGCGCGCCTACTCCGCATGAGACATCGCAAAAAGGGCCGATAAACCGAATGTATTATTACATCCCAAATCCCGATCTAAAGCCCGAGACCGTCAAAGAGTACGAGGTCGGATTTAGTTTTAAACAGGATGAAATTTTTACGGACGATCACTTCAATATGAAATTTATCTACTTTAACGGCAATATCAAAGATATGATTGACGTTAAGCCGCTACCACATCTAGGCGTGCCGCCGGGCGGCTTTTCGCAACAATACGGGCAGTATCAAAATATCGATCAAGCCAAAAGGCATGGTTTTGAGCTAAGCTCAAACTACCAAACGCAGGACTTTGATTTCGGCGCGAGCTTCGAGCGACTTAGAATTTACAATAAAAAGACGCACGAAAACATCAATAACCACGCCAAAAAGTTAAGCGCGAACATAGATTATTCGCCGCTGCAAGATTTGAGTCTAGGATTTCAGGTGAGCCATTATTTCAAACCTCACTCCAAACCCGCTTCATATTTTGCACGCGGGAGGGAGTATTTTTATGTAGATAAGTCCTTTACGATCGCTAATTTTAGAGGAAGTTACAAGATCAAAAACGGCATTATTCCGGCCCTTGACGGCGCGGACGTAAGCTTTGGCGTAAATAATATTTTCGATAAGCACTACATCAACGCAAACCGCACGCGAGATACCGTAGTAGTCGGTGCGGGGCGAAATTTCTACGTCGATTTGGAAGTAAGATTTTAGATTAAGCTTATACGGGCGAGGCGCGGGTTAAATTTTAAAGCTTACCCGAGCTTGCGTCCTCTTTCTTTTTAAATTTAAGCCTCATCGCGACCTTTTGGCGATGGGGCTTAAATGTGGCATAAATTTCTAGCGCTATAAAATTCCGCAATTTTTAAAATTTAACAAACTGCAAAATTTTATGGGTCGCAAAGCCCGCAAGTTGCGAATTTTCTCGCCTCATCAATTGATAGCGTTGGAGCTTTTTAGTACCACTAGATGTTTTTTGCCCGCGAAGCTTAGCACTACGGCTGCATTATTTTCGTCGATTTCGCGCACCAGCTCTACTCGCACGTCGCTAGGTCTTGCGGTATCCGAGCCGAGCAGCTCATTTTCTAAAATGTTTCTAAATGCCGAAACCTTGGGCTCTTTTGCATCCGATCTTTCCTTTGCTCCCTCGCGAAATTCCATCGTGCCACTCTCGGCAGGGCTTACTTTAAGCGGCGAAATTTTATCCTCTGCTCTTATATTCTCGGCGCTCTCAGAGCTTTCGTCCGCCTCCGTAGCTTCCGAACGCTCGGCACGCGCAACTTCATCGTAAAATTTATCGCGCATGCTCTCTTCGCTCACGTTCTCGCCTCTTAAAAAATCTGCGCTATCTACGTTTTTTAAGTCGTTAGAATTTTTGGAATTTAAAGCAGAGGCTTCATCTTTCTTCGCAAACTCTTGTGCGTCAGAATAATTTGCGTTCTTAGATCCGCTCTGATTTTTAAAAGAGGAGTCGTTTAAAATTTCATCTATGCCCGCTCCGTCCACATCAGCGCTATCCATGCTAGCGTTGTCTTCAAAAACCCGCCATGTCTCGTCGATACTTTTTTGCGGCTTGTGTGATAAAAATTTTCGTACGCCGACGAAAGCCGCGGCTGCAAGCAATAACGCTACGATTATCGGCATTACAGAAACTCCACTGCTACCGCTTTGCGCCGTTTCATTCGCCTCACTTTTAACGCTCATCTTACTTTGATCGAAAGCGGGATTTTTTACGCGCAAAATGAGCTTTAAATTGCCGTCTTGAGTAAGAGCATCAACCGACAGATCGGCTCCGGTGGGGAAATTTATCTCGATATCCTTGCCCTTGGGCGTGATCGTAAAGCTTTTAAGCACCTTTTGATTGGTGCGCATTTCGTTAAATTTCTCATCGCCGCCGAGCCCCTTTAAAATAAGGCTCATCGACTGCCCATCGACGCTGCGTACGATGTCGGGCTTGTATGCGGAGTCAAACGCCAAGACAATATCCACGCTATCGTCGTGGTTGAAAAGATCATATTGCATCAGATTGGCGCCGAGGCAAAAATTTGCGATTAAAATCAAAAATATCTTTTTCATATTTATTCCGTTAATTAAAAAGTTCGGCGATCTTGTCTTGCAGATCGTGCCCGTCGTAGTTCGCGCATAAATTTACGATCGCAGTGCCGATGATAGCGCCGTCTGCGTATTCTTTCGTAGCGCGAACGTCGCTAGAGTTGCGAATACCAAAGCCGATCGCTACGGGCAGATCGCTCATTTTTTTAAGATCTGCGACCATATTTTTAAGGCGCGAGATCGGAGTTTGCTTGCTTCCGGTCACGCCGATAGCTCCCACGCCGTAGATGAAGCCCCGCGCGCGGCTCAAAACTCGCGCGGCGCGGTGCTCGCTCGTAACGCTAATAAGCGGGATGAGCGCGATACCGAACTCCTCGCAAAGCGCGAAAATTTCCTCGTTTTCTTCATACGGCAGATCGGGGATTATTAGTCCGCTGATGCCGTAGCTCGCCGCCTGCGCTACAAACTCGCGCACGCCGTAGGCAAAGATCACGTTGTAATAGACCAAAAATACGAGCGGCTTGCGCGTTTGCACCTCTTTTAAAATTTCAAATACTGTGCCCGCGTTTACGCCGTTTTGCACCGCGGAGAAGCTCGCCTTAAAAATTTCCGGGCCGTCTGCGAGCGGATCGGAATACGGGATGCCGATCTCAAGCAGATCGATCGCGCTTTCGTCTAAATTTGACAAAAACTCCTTCGTGTGCGCTGGGCTCGGATAGCCAGCCACGATATAGCCGATGTTCGCCTTTTTGCCCGCAAAGGCCGCCTTGATCTTATCCATAAATCGTTCCTTTTTTGTAATTCATCACGGTATCCATATCCTTATCTCCCCTGCCGCTTACGTTTACGACGATCGTTTTTCTGCCTTTTAACTGCGGACAGAGCTTTTCTAAATACGCTAACGCGTGCGCGCTTTCGATCGCGGGGATGATGCCCTCAAGCCTGCAGAGCAGTTTAAGCGCCGTGATGCACTCATCGTCGGTTACCGCTTCGTATTTTGCGCGACTTATCTCGTGTAGATGTGCGTGCTCCGGGCCCACTCCAGGATAATCAAGCCCCGCCGAGATGCTGTGAACAGGCTCGATCATGCCGAATTTATCCTGTAGCACGATCGTTTTCATACCGTGGATGATGCCCGCGCGCCCGTTAGTGATGGTCGCTGCGTGATAAGGGGTTTGTGCGCCCAAGCCGCCCGCTTCGACGCCGATGAGCTGCACGGCAGGATCATCCACGAACGCGCTAAAAATTCCTATCGCATTGCTTCCGCCACCCACGCAGGCTAGGACGTAATCGGCCTTGATCCCCTTGCTTGCAAGCTGCGATTTGGTCTCGGTACCGATGACGCTTTGAAAATCCCTAACCATCTTCGGATACGGATGCGGCCCGACCGCCGAACCGATGACGTAAAATACGCTCTCGATCTCATTTACCCACGCCTGAATCGCCGCGGTGGTGGCCTCTTTGAGCGTTTTTAAACCGGTGCCGATTTTGATTAAATTTGCACCCAAAAGCTGCATTCTAAAGGCGTTGAGCTGCTGGCGCGCGGCATCGGTCTCGCCCATATATACGTCGCACTCAAGCCCGAATAGCGCCGCTGCCGTCGCCGTAGCCACGCCGTGCTGACCCGCGCCGGTTTCGGCGATGACCTTTTTTTTACCCATCTTTTTAGCTAACAGCGCCTGCGCAAGGGCGTTATTGATCTTATGAGCGCCCGTATGATTAAGATCCTCGCGCTTTAGATAAATTTCATGCCCGTAGTGCTCGCTAAGGCGCGCGGCGTGATATAGCGGCATCGGACGCCCCGCATATTCGCGCAACAAGTAACCCAGCTCGTCTTTAAATTCCTTAGTCTGCGCTATGGTGTTGTACGCATCCTCCAACTCCTCGAGCGCAAACATCGCCGTCTCAGGCACGAACTGCCCGCCGAAACTACCGAAATACGCCTTTTTATTCATCCTATCTCCTCGCATTAAATCGCAAGATTATATAAAATTTCGCGTTAAATTTCGCTTTTTTGACGGCACCTTTTGCGGCTCTCTTCTAAATTTATCGGATATGCAGCCGCAAAAACGCGCGGCATAAAATAGTAAATTTTAAAATTTACACTTCAAATTGCGGCTAATGTTTTGCTTGATGAGTAGCCCCAACTTCGTAAATTTGAAGAATTTATAAATTTATTTGCTTTCATTGCCAATATCGCTCTTTTTAGAATTACCGATAGGACAAATTATATTGTCGGTATCCGTAATCCTTAATTTTTTCCACTCTTCAAAACTATTAACTCT
>NZ_CALIJA010000051.1 GCF_938017615.1 uncultured Campylobacter sp.
TGCAAACCCACTTAATCCTAGGAAGCTTTTGACCTAACAAGGTCGTGCTTTCGCTGTAGATATATTTTTTCTGCTCCGGATCTTTGATCTTTTCTTGGAATTCCGGATCTTTATCTAGATCTTTACCTCTAAAAATCGACCACGTTCCGATCGCAAGCATACCGATGAAAGTAGAAGGGATTGTTAATTTAAGTAGATCCAAATACGTACTAAAGCCCTCGATATGCACGCCTTGACCTAGCAAGATCGCGACCATCGAAACGCCGGCAACCGAAACGGGGCTGGCGATGATAGCAAGCTGCGAGGAGATCGTAGAAGCAGCCATCGGGCGCTCAGGGCGAATCCCATTTTTAATAGCTACGTCATAGATGATCGGAAGCAGCGTATAGACGGTGTGTCCCGTTCCGCATAAAATCGTAAGCGTCCACGCAACCATAGGAGCGATGATACATATAAATTTAGGATGCTTTCTAAGAAGCTTCTCGGCAAGCTGAAGCATAACGTCAAGTCCGCCCGTAGCCTGTAGCGTCGCACTCGCTACGACGACGGCCAGGATGGTAAGGATAACGTCAACGGCGGGCTTTCCGGGTTGAAGCTTAAAACCGAATACCAAAATTACAAGTCCTATGCCGCCTAAAATTCCAAGGGCCATACCGCCCTTTTTAGCGCCATAGAACAAACAGCCAAGCACGATAAGCAATTGAATAAAAAATTGCGTGCCCTCAGACAAACTTGTCAGAAACTCCATCGTTTCTCCTTCGTAAAAATTAAAACAAACTTTGGCGATTATACTAACTTTTTATTTAAACAAAATTAAAGGAGCGTTACGAATTGTAAAAATCTATCAAAATAAAAATTTACTGAAATTATAATTTTAAAGCAGAATTTATAGCGAAATGTGAAAAATAAAATTTCACTTAGAGCTGTTTTTATATCATAGAATTTCGCAACTTTTAAGAAAACTTAGAATTCCATTATAGCTCAAGCTTTAAACCGATTTTTAAGCCTTGGAGTAGTATCATTTCGCAAAGAGTGGATTAAGATGAATTTTATAAAATTTTGTATTGCCTTTTTGATTTGTTTATCGCAGATGGCAGCAGCAGGTAGCTTTGATCTAAACTCCACGCTGCGTCTGGGCGCATTCGACGCAAGCTCGCACCGACTGCTTTTATGCGACAGTGGCGGCGAGCTTAGGATGTTTGATACTGCTAAATGGGATGTGGAGTTCGCGCAAAAATACAGCGATAACGAAATCACGGCTCTAAATTTTAAAAACGGCAAAATTTATCTAGCTTGGGGCGGAGCCGAAATCGCGGTACTAAACGATAGATTAAAGTTTTTAGGCGCGCTTAAGACGGGGCGTAGCGGCACAGCCCAAATAGATGCGATCTATGCCGCAAAAGACGCGATTTACGCGGTAGTGGATAAGAATCAACTAATAAGATTAGACGAAGACCCTGATAACAGCGCGGATGGCGGCTACGCCCCAGGTGAGAATTCCACCGCGAACGGGCAATCTTTAAATAAAAATTCCATCCCAGATGGGCTGCGCGGAATTTCGTTTCATTACGGCAGGATCAATGCCGTTAGCCTAGGCGCTAACGGACTTTGCGTCGCAAGCTGGAGCGGCGTAGCCTGTTTTAGTGCAGATCTTGTCGCGATTAAATTTAGCGGCATCGATACAGCGCCTAATCGCGCCGCGCAGGGAGAGCTTGGTGGCGTGAAATCTAAAGATGCGGAATTTAATAGCACAAAAAGTGTGCAAGGCTCCGAGCCAAACAAAACGAAAGCTAGCGGCGCAAAGAGCGCGGAATTTCAAAGCTTAGAATTCAAAGGCGCAAAATTTCAAGACGAGGGGCTTAAAACCCAAAGCGAAATTTCAGTCGAAGCTGGCGATAAAAATTTAAGCGGCTCTATCGCCACTGCGCTTGCAGACTGCGACGGGACGCTGTTTACGGGCGATATAGAGGGGAATTTTATAAATTTAAAAAGCGGCGAGCGCAAAAGCGTGGGCTCTTGGATCAAATCCATCGTATGCGCCCGCGGCACGCAGTTTATCGCTACTAAAGATAAAATTTACGAAAATCAAAAAGCAGGATTAAAGGAGGTTGTGGATTTAAAAAGCGAATTTTTAGCGATGTACGCAGACGGGGAAGCGATCCTCGTAGTCAGCAAATCAGGTAAAATTTTAAAATTCTAAGAAAGGATTAGTATGTTAAAAAGTTTCAAACCCGTGCTTTTGGGCTCGGTTTTGTTCGCCGCAAGCGCCCTGTGTGCCGCAGATAGCGACCTAGAGCGCGTGATGAAAGAACGAAATTTAAGCGAAAAAGACGTTTTAGCGGCGGCTAAGACCTATCAGCCGACCGGTAGGAAGGACGATTATATGGTCTTCTCTTCCGGCGGTCAAAGCGGACAGGTGATCGTTTACGGCGTGCCGTCGATGAGGATCTACAAATATATCGGCGTATTTACCCCGGAGCCTTGGCAGGGATACGGCTTTGATGAGGAGAGTAAGGCGGTCTTAAGATCGGGCTCCATTAACGGCAAAGAGATCAACTGGGGCGATACTCACCATCCAAATTTCAGCGAAAAAAACGGCGAATACGTGGGCGATTATCTCTTTATCAACGATAAGGCGAACCCAAGAATTGCGGTTATAAATTTATCCGATTTCGAAACCACTCAGATAGTCGTAAATCCGGTAATCAAAAGCGATCACGGCGGCTCTTTCGTAACGCCTAATACCGAATACGTCATCGAAACCAGCCAATACGCAGCCCCTTTCGATAACGACTGGCACCCGATCGAAGAGTATCAGGCGGTTTATCGCGGTGCGGTAACGCTATGGAAATTTGACTACGACAAAGGTAAAATCGACGTAAATAAATCCTTTTCTCTAGAGCTTCCTCCATATATGCAAGATCTAAGTGACGCAGGTAAGGGCGAGAGCTTCGGCTGGGCGTTTACCAACAGCTTTAACTCCGAAATGTACACAGGCGGCATCGAAAAGGGTCTGCCTCCGATGGAAGCCGGTATGAGCCGCAACGATACCGACTACCTGCACGTTTACAACTGGCAAATTCTAGAAAAGCTTGCTCAAGACAGCAAAAACTATAAGGTCGTAAACGGACACAGAATCGTTACGATAGACGCCGCCGTAAAAGCGGGAGCGCTATTTTTGATCCCTGAGGCTAAATCCCCTCATGGCGTCGATGTTAGCCCTGATGGTCGCTATATCATCATCGGCGGTAAACTAGATACTCACGCTAGCGTTTATGATTTCAAAAAGATCAAAGAGCTAATTGATAAGAAAGAATATGCAGGCAAGGATCCATACGGAATTCCGATCCTAGATATGCAAAAGACGCTTCACGGACAAGCAGAGCTTGGTCTTGGACCTTTGCATAACACCTTCGATTCGCAAGACGGCGTAATCTATACATCGCTTTACGTTGATAGCCAGATCGTAAAATGGAACTACAAAACGCTAAAAGTTTTAGATAGGATCAACGTCCACTACAATATCGGTCACCTCGACTCCATGGAGGGCAAATCCTCTAAGCCTGTCGGCAAATACGTAATCGCGCTGGATAAGCTTTCGATCGATAGATTTAATCCTATCGGACCGCTTCATCCGCAAAATCACCAGTTGATCGACATTACAGGACCTAAAATGGAGATGCTTTACGATCTTCCTATCGGTCTAGGTGAGCCACATGACGTAGTTTCTATCGCAGCTAGCAAGCTTCATACGAAACCTACCTATACTATGGGAACAAACTCTCGCACCGGCAAGCAGCACCCTGCTATGACGCTAGCAGGTCAGGAGCGCATCGAGCGCGACGGCAAAAACGTAAAAGTCTATGCTACAGCGATCCGCAGCCATATTAATCCTGAGCACATCGAGGTTAATAAGGACGATAACGTAACGATCTATATGACAAATTTAGAGCGTGCCGAGGACGAAACTCACGGCTTTACGGTTGATGATTACGATCTGCATATGTCGCTTGAGCCGGGTAAGACTGCGAGCGTAAATTTCATCGCAGATAAAGAGGGCGTATTTCCTTTCTACTGCACAGAATTCTGCTCTGCGTTGCACCTTGAGATGTTCGGATATCTATATGTAAAAGATCCGAATAAAAAATACACTTCAGCTAAAGCGTCTATGCTAAAAGCTCTTAGCCCTGAGGCTTTAAAAGCCGAATACGACAAGGTAGTAGCTACGAATAAAGCCACCGACGACGTTATTCAATCAGTCGTTAAATTCTTAAAAGAGAAAAACTACGAGAAATATCCTAAGGTCAAGGCTTTAGTCGATGACGCGCTGGATCAATACGGCAAAATTCCTGAAACCAAAGCCAAGGCAGACGCCGCGGTAAAAGCCGGCGATATGAACGGCGCGATACTTTGGGAAGGTCAAGTTTGGCAGTATTTAGTAAAAACCGCAGATGTCGGACTTCGCGCTAAAAATAACCTGATCCGCGAGCTCTCCACTCCTATGAGCGAGGCTGCGTCTAACGGCGAAAAGGCTTACCTGCGCGGAGGCTGCAACGGCTGCCACGTCATCGGTCAAGTAAGCTCGGGTCCTGATCTAACGGGCGTCCTACTTCGCCATGAAAACGGCGAGAAATGGGTAGCCGATTTTATCAAAGACCCTGCTAAATTCTACGAAGACGACTACGTTAAGGCAATGATAAATTACTTCAACCTTCGCATGCCAAATCAGCATATGAAAGACGAAGAGATCAAAGATATCATCGAATACCTAAAATGGGTCGATGAGAACGCGGGCCTTAACTAGCCCCACTCTCCCCCGCAAGGGGGAGAATTTAAAGGAGATGAAATGCCAAAATATAAAATTTACGCGATTTTAGCGCTGCTTATTATGACGGTCGCTTTTACCATCCCTACGCTCGGATTTTTCAAAGTCCAAGGCAAAATCGTATCGGGGCAGGTTAGCAGCGTCTCGCAGCTGCCCGCATACTCCGCACCGATATGGAATTTTTATACGAAAGCATCGTATAAAAATCACCTAATTCCTAGTGATGTTAAAAACGATCTAGGCGCGATGCTGGAGCATAAATTTGAAGTGGGCGTACCTAGCATACCCGTATGGAAAATTTCACTCGAGGCGCCGAACTATCCAAAAGAGGCTTTCCCCGATGGAATTCCACTTTACGTCCACGTTGACGGCTTTAGCGGCGATGTCGGCGAGATGAATACCCTAAATCACTATATCGGCATGTATCCTGTCTGGCGCGGCGGCACGCTCGAGCACTCGCTATCGCCGTATTATCTCATAATCGCTACGATCGGTATGCTTGCGTTTTTGTACTACGACGGCAAGGGGCAGACCCTGCTTATGATCCTGCCGATCATTGCGCCGCTTATCTTCATCGGCTGCTACGTGGGCTGGCTGTATTGGTTCGGGCACAACCTGCAAGACTGGGGTGCGTTTAAAATAAAGCCTTTTATGCCTACAGCATTTGGCGACGGCAGCGTAGCGCATTTTACTACCCATTCATATCCGGCTCTTGGCTTTTGGCTGATGCTAGCTTTATCGCTGCTATCGGCGTTAGCTCTACTATCTAAGAAAAAATTCCTACGAGAGCATAGATGAGGCTTTTGCTTCTAGCATTCTCGCTCGCGCTAAGCTTAGGCGCGGGCGAGCTTCAAGACGCGATCGATAGCGCAAAAGCGGGCGATATTATCGAACTAGCCGCGGGCGAGTACCACGGCAATATTTTAATCGATAAACCCCTTACTATCGACGGACTAGACCGCTCCGCCGTGATCATAGGCGATCGCAACGGAACGGTCATCCGCGTCCGCTCTCCGCATGTTACAATCAAGAATTTAACAATTCAAAACGGAGGCTTCGAGCATCTTAGCGAGGATGCGGGGATCAACGTAAGCGACGTAAACAATGTAATCATAAAAAATAATCTCATCAAAGACGTGCTCTACGGCGTCGTGCTAAGCAAGGCAAACGACGTAACGATCGAGGGCAACGAAATTTCAAGCAATACCTACCGCACGAGTTTTAAAGGCGACGGCATCAAGCTTTGGTACTCCAATGCCAATAAAATTTTAAATAACGACGTCCACAACGTCCGCGACACCGTTTTTTACTTCTCAAACGGCAATCTCGTCGCAGGCAATAAAGGTCACAGCTGCCGCTATTCGCTGCACTTTATGAACTCCGGGCATAACGTCGTGGAGGATAACTACTACGACGGCAATAGCGTGGGATTATTTTTTATGTTTTCAAGCGACAATATCGCCAGACGTAATGTCGTGCGCAACGCAGACGGCGCTTACGGCGTAGGCATAGGTATGAAGGATAGCTCAAATTTCAGGGTTACGGATAATAAAGTCGTTTACAACGCCCGCGGATTTTATTTGGATCAATCCCCCTACCAGCCGGGCTCACTTAACGTTTTTGAAAACAACGATATCGAATACAACAGCATCGGCGTGCAATTCCACGCCACGCAGTTAAAAAGCGTATTTAAAAACAATAAATTTAAAGGCAATATGGAGATTGTGCTAAACGATACGCCCCAATCCAAGCTCTTGCAAAACGAATGGAGTGGCAACTACTTCGACGATTACGACGGATTTGACCGCGACGGCGACGGTTACGGCGACGTTAGCTACAGCTCATACGCCTACGCGGATAGGCTTTGGGCGTATAAACCGAATGTGCGGTTTTTTTACGGCTCCAGCGGGATCGCGCTTTTAAATTTCATCTCCAAGCTCGCTCCGTTTTCAGAGCCTGAGCTACTGCTAAAAGATCCAAAACCTAGGATGAAGCAATGATAAAGAATAGACGCGAAGCGATAAAACTACTCGGCGGAGCGCTTGGGACGCTCGGGGCAGCGAGCTTGTTTGCGGATGAAAATTCTGCCAATTCCGCGGGCGGCGAAGCGCAGAATTCCGGCGCGTCAAATTCCGTAAATTCTGCGGAGCAAAATTCCGTGCCGAATTCCATAAAACAAAATTCTGCGGAAAATTATAGCGGGGATTCCGCCTCTTTATATCTACGCCCGCCTGGAGCGCTAGCGGAACGAGGCTTCCGCTCTAGCTGTATCAAGTGCGGTCAATGCGTGCAGGTCTGCCCCTATCACAGCATCTATCTGCTCGATATTACGCATCTTTTTGACATCGGAACCCCGGTCATCGACGCCAAAGAGCGGGGCTGCTATCTTTGCGGCGCGCTTCCTTGCGTGCTCGCCTGTCCAAGCGGCGCGCTCAGCCACGAGACGAACGAGCCCAAAAAGGTTGCGATGGGTATCGCCGTAATTGAAAATTTAGACGCCTGTTTGGCGTATCGCGGGCAGACTTTAAAATCTAGTGATCTGCGCCTAAAGCCCGCCAAGACCGAGCAGGAGCGCGAGCTAAACTCAGCGCTGGCGGCGAAAGAGGGCAAACCCTGCGATCTATGCGCGTCGCTATGTCCTTACCCGCAGCCGCTTGATGCCATTGCGATGATAGAAGCAGGCGCGTATTTCGCCCCGCAGATCCGTAGCGCTTGCGTCGGCTGTGGCGCGTGCGCAGAGCTCTGCCCGGCGCGTATCATCGAGATAATCCCGCGGGCGGATTACAAATCAATCTATGAAGGAAAACAATGAAAAACTCTATTAAATTCCGCCTCTGCTCGCTAGCTGCGGCGCTTTTGCTGTGCGGCTGCGGAGATGACGGCGATTCAAGCTCTGCCGCCGCAAATTCTGCAGGGCAAAATTCTGCGGATCAGAATTCCGCGAGTGTAAATTCCGCATCGCAGAGCGTGGAACAAAATCATACTGCAAAGCCTCGCATCAGCGTTAAAAGCGGCGAAGCGCCCAAGAAGGACGATAAGTTCGTAAGCTACGATTTTTACGGCGAACGAAAGGTAAATTTTAATCTAAACGGCGACGTGAATGAAACGACCAAAAATATCGTGGCGTATTCAAGCATCAAAAACCAATACGAAAAGCTAAATTTCGACCTTATGAAAAAGCGCCTTGGGCATGATTTTATCCTGCGCTGTTCAGCGTGCCACGACGACTACGCCAACGGCATCATCGGTCCGTCGCTTCTGGATAAAACCGACGCGCAGATCGTGGATATGATTAAAAAGTATAAATTCAAAGAAAAGCCTAATCCTCTTATGGTGCAGCTCGTCGAGGGTATGAGCGAGCAGCAGATAGAGACGATGGCGAAAGAAATTTACGAGTTCAACAAACAATTTAAGGAGCAGAAATGAAACCGGGCAAAATTTTAGCTTTGATTTTGGGTGTAGCACTGATCGCGCTGATGATCTTTATGGCTAGTTCGGACGATTCTAGCGCGCCGCAGCAAGAAGTCAAGCCGCAGGTACAAGCAAAGCCTGCGCCGCAGAGCAAAAGCGTCGATCTCATCGACGATAAGGATGTAAAAAATATTAAAATTTTGCAGCAGAGCGTCAAAGAGCGCGATTTTAAGGTTAGTAGCTCCTATCTGGTAAGCTGCGCGCCCTGCCACGGCGATGACGGACGCGGCAAGATCGCTCCGCCGATCGGAGGCAAGAGCAAGGATCAAATTTTAGCAAGCCTCAAAGATTATAAAGCGGGTAAGATCAAAAACAGCCTGATGAGCGGACTTTTAACTAACGTAAGCGACGAGAGCCTAGATAAGCTCGCGGATGAAATTTCAAAATTTAAAGAGTAGCTCTTGGACAAATATAATTCGCGATGCACGATCAAAAATACGAGCTTTTTCTCGACCTTCGCGCTTAAAAATAAAAGCGGCAAATGGCGTCCCAGCATTCGGGCTCTGCGCTACGCCACGGTATTTTTGGTACATCTGCTTTTCGTGCTTTCCTTTCGCGCCGATATTCAAATTTTAGAAGGCGACATCAGCGGCTCGCGGATACTTGGCTTTCACTTAGCAGATCCTTTCGCGACTCTTGAGGTGATCGCCGCGCACAAAGATCTGCCGATAAATCTACTCATCGGCTCGGGCACCATTTTGCTGTTTTACTTCATCGCGGGCGGCAAGGCGTTTTGCTCGTGGATATGCCCTTACGGAGCGCTTAGCGAGATCGGCGAAAAGCTGCATAATACGCTAATTACTAAGCACGTCATCAAAGAGCGCTCATTGCCGCGCGGTATGCGATATGCGATCTGGGCGGTGTTTTTGCTGCTAAGCGCGATTACGGACCTGCTCGTTTTTGAAATTTTTAACGTCGTGGGAATTTTATCGCGCCTCATCATCTACGGCTTCTCGCTGGCGGGGCTTTGGATCGTTTTTGTATTTTTGCTCGAAGTGTTTTTTAGCAGGCGAGCGTGGTGCACTCATCTATGCCCGCTAGGCAGCACCTATTCGCTTGCGGCGAAAGCTAGCCTTAGCAAGATTACTTGGGATAAAAGCAGGTGCGATCACTGCGGCGTTTGCCAAGACGTCTGCTTCGTCTCGCACGTGCTAGACATCACCAAAAAAAAGGCGTCCGAAAACCTGGGCGATAAGAGCAAATTTATGCTAAAAGGGATCGACTGCACGCTGTGCGGACGCTGTATCGACGTGTGTCACCAAGACGCGCTCAGTATCGGCAATAAGCTAAAAGATATGATCTAAGGAAGCCTATGATAGAGATTAAAAACGTAAGCAAGAAATTCGCAGATCAATTCGTTTTAAAAGATATCGATCTAGATATCGCGGACGGCGAGCAGGTGCTTTTCGTCGGGCAAAACGGCGCGGGCAAAAGCTCGCTAATGCGGACGATTTTGGGCGAATACATACCCACAAGCGGCAGCGTCGCTATCGACGGATTTGATTCGTTTAAGCAGCGCAGCCACGCTCTACGCGGTATCAGCTTCGTGCCGCAAACCCCGCCGCCGCTTAAGCTGAGCCTAAATGAGCTCATCTACTTCGCCGAGCGCACAGCCGACGCAAGCAGAGCGGATATAGTAAAATTTTGCGACGAAATGGAGCTTGATCTGGGTTCAAATTTAAACAAACCCTTTCATAAGCTATCTGGCGGTATGAAGCAGAAATTTTTAATCGCACTAGCATTCGGCAGAGCCAGCAAGGCGATGATTTTCGACGAGCCGACAGCCAATCTCGATCCGAGCGCGCGCGAGCATTTTAAGACGCTTTTGCGTAAGTATGCAAAAGACAAAAGCTTAATCTTTATCTCGCATAGGCTCGACGAGGTTGAAGGGCTGGTAAAAAGAATGATTTGTATGGATCTAGGGAGGATCGTAGATGACAAAAATGTTTAAATTTTTACTTTGCGCACTTGCGGCGCTTACGTTTCTAGGCTGCGGCGACGAGAAGGACTACGGCAACGTCCACTACGACAGGGACGTGTGCGAGCACTGCCAGATGGCGATCAGCGACAACCGCTTCAGCGTCGATGTACGCGTGGACGGCAAAAACCATTACTTTGACGACATCGGCTGCTTGGTGGATTTTATGGTTACCAACGACAAACTAAACTGGCTGAAGGACGCCAAAATTTACATCAATGACGCTAGCGGCAACGGCGAGTTTATCGACGCACGCACGGCGCATTTTTACAAGGGCTTTAAAACCCCTATGTCGTTCGGCTGGGGCGCGTTTAAAAACAAGCAAGAGGGAAAGCAAGACTTCAACTTCGATCAAGTAGTCGCGGCGCTTAAAGCAGGCGGCGGCTCGCACGGCATGGGAATGGGCGATATGGGTCGCGATGCGCACGGCAATATGGGAAGTATGCATGGCGATATGGGCGGCATGAAAGACCCTCATTCCGCAGAGCACGGCATGAATGAACCTAAGCATGATATGGGCGGCGGCGATGCAGGCAGCACGGCGCACTCTCAAGGCTCACCGCACGATATGGGGAATATGCGCGAAAGTAACGGCACTGCGCACGATATGCATTCGGGGCACGCGCATTAAAGATGGTTTCAGTTAAGGCGAAATTTTAAGCGGCCCATGTTTTGCGCTAAATTTAAAGCCTGAATTTCAGCGCGCCGTCCGTGCCGCCATAGATGAGGTAAAATTTTACTTCGCGACTTCAGCGTGAGGCAAAGCCAGGCTTAAAAGACGGCTGCGAAATTTTATATCACAACGCGGCTAAATTTAATGTGTGGTATAAAATTCCGCTTTGCGCTTTAAATTTACGCGGACGCTTCGGTTTAAAATTTCGCCGTAAATTTA
>NZ_CALIJA010000052.1 GCF_938017615.1 uncultured Campylobacter sp.
ATGCTATTGAATGGGTAAGAAAAGAATTAGAAAGCTTAGGAGTAAAAAAATATAATATAACAAAAAAAGGTGCATTAATTGCTTATGTTAAAGGGAAAGATTCTAACTATAAAAAAATGATTTCTGCCCATGTTGATACTTTAGGAGCAGTAGTAAAAAAAGTTAAAAAGAATGGAAGACTTGAAATTACTAATGTTGGAGGTTTCGCTTGGGGATCAGTTGAAGGAGAACATGTAACAATACATACTCTTTCTGAAAAAACATATACAGGAACTATACTTCCAATCAAAGCTTCTGTCCATGTTTATGGAGATGTTGCTAGAGAAATGCCAAGAACAGAAGAAACAATGGAAATAAGAATAGATGAAGAAGTTAAAAGTGATGGAGATGTTCTAAAATTAGGTATTTTACAAGGTGATTTTGTTTCTTTTGAAACTCGTACAAGAATTTTAGATAATGGTTATATAAAATCAAGATATCTAGATGATAAATTATGTGTTGCTCAAATTTTATCTTATATAAAATATTTAAAAGATAATAAATTAAAACCAAAAACTGACTTATATGTATATTTTTCTAATTATGAAGAAATTGGACATGGTGTATCAATTTTCCCAGAAGATTTAGATGAATTTATTGCAGTTGATATTGGTCTTGTTGCAGGTGAAGATGCACATGGAGATGAGAAAAAGGTACAAATTATTGCTAAGGATAGCAGAAGTACATATGATTTCACTCTTAGAAAAAAACTTCAAGAAACTGCTAATAAAAATAATATAAAGTATACTGTTGGTGTATATAATAGATATGGTTCAGATGCAACAACTGCAATCTTACAAGGATTTGATTTTAAATATGCTTGTATAGGACCAAATGTTGATGCAACTCATCACTATGAAAGATGTCATAATGATGGAATTGTTGAAACAGTAAAATTATTAATAGCTTACTTATAAGTTTTAAGAATAGAAAACACTTAGAAAAATTTCTAGGTGTTTTCTATTTAAAAATAAAATGATATTAAAATTTTTGAAATTTTATGAAAACAGCGGTTGCAAAAGAAACAACGTCTTTTAAAATTTCAAAATTTCATTCAAGCTCGCGGATAAAAATTTTAGCTCGTAAAGCGCTTTACATACTAGCCTAAAAGCGGCAGACAAGCGGGCTTTAAGCCGCGCCGCTAAGCGCTAAGCCCGTAAAAGCCGTTCACCGCACACCTTTGATAATATGTGCCGCACGTTATCAAACCGCCGCGCGCCGTCAAACAAACGCCGCCTATGTTATCCGATCGCCCGCTGCCCCGTGCCGCCGCAAAGTAAACTACCAAACCGCAACACCCGCGATCTTGCCGCGACGCACGGCGAAATTTAACTCTCGCCGCCCGTAGTCTCCACGCTCGCGCCCTGATCGAGCTTCGCGGCTACGGCATCCACGATGTCGCCAAGGGTTTGGATATTTTTAAAATCATCGGGCATCAGCTTGTAGCCGGTGTTTTTCTTGACGTAATCGACCAGATCGATCGCGTCGATGCTGTCGATCTGCAGATCCTCGTAAATTTTAGCCTCAGGCACGACCTTGCTCTCGTCGATCTCAAAGAGCTCCACGAGCGCCTTTTTTAAAATTTCAAAAATTTCATCTTTACTCATTTTTACTCCTATTTTCGGCGATGTATTGCGCCAAAGACGCAACGGATGAGAAAATTTGCTTTAAATTTTGGGTTTTTGAGTTAAGCACGATGCCGTATTTCTTCTGCACCAAAAGCCCGAGCTCCAGCGCATCGACCGAATCGAGCCCGAGCCCGTCGCCAAAAAGCGGCTCATCGTCATTTATGTCGCCGGGCGCGACGTCTTCGAGGTTCAGCCCCGAAATGATCAGCTCCTTAAGTTCCAAAATTTCTTCGTTCACAGATTCTCCTTTTCATATAGATTTGATATTTTTTCGTAGAGTTTGCGCACGCGGATCGGGTTTGGACGATCCGGCTCGAAGCCCGTTAGATCCAGCGCGCACAGCTCGTAGAGGTCGTATCTCATACGAACCTCGGGCGTATCGTACCATACTTGTCCTTTTTTTAGGCTTTTAGGATCCATTTTTATCGCGACGCAGTTTATGTTTTTTGCGAAATTTATCGCGATGTAAAACGCCGCTTTGTGCATGGCGATGCGATCCGCGGTGCGCGTGCCCTCGGGGAAGATGATTAGGCTTTCTCCTCGCGCAAGGGCGCTGTGGCACGCATCTATCATCGCTTCCGAGCCGGTATTTGGGATGTAGCCCGCGGCTGCGATGGCGGCGGAGAGGAAGGGGTTTTTGCACAGACTTTCCTTGACTACGCAGTTTGCGCGCCGCACGTGAGCTAAAAAGATCACCACGTCAAGCAGGCTGGGGTGGTTTGCGATGATGAGAGTGCCGCTAGGCGGGAGTTTGCAGCGCCAGTTCACGCCGATGCTGCCGTAAAGTCGCGCTAGCAGCAAAAAGATGCGCCACGAGATCATTATAAAATCGCGTACGAAATTTCGCACGACCTCTATGCGGTTTAGCCGCAGCAGCGCTACGGGGAGGAAGAGTAGGTTGCCTATCATACACAGCGCGCCGAAGCTTGCGAAGGATAACGCGATGCCGATCTGTTTAAGCTTGCGCCTTAGCGGATCTGTCTGCTTCATTGCGCAGCGCCTCTTTCGTCGGAGATTTTACGGCAGATTTTGTTGGAAATTTTACGGCTCTCGGCGAGGGTTTTGTTGTTCTCGGCAGGGATTTGATGGTTCATCATGCGCGCGATCTCGATAAAATTTTTACGGCTTGCCGTTTGCCGCATCGTAGCGGAGTTTTTACAGTTCTCTGCGCGCGATATTTCGCCTTGCGGCGTGTGCTGAAGCAATAGAGCTTTCATGGTCTGAGGGGAGGCGATCTCGGCGCTGTGCATGTGCCGAAGCAATAGAATTTTTGTGACGCGCGATAAACTGCAATCTTGTAGAATTCCCGCCGTTCGCCGTGCGTATTGCCTCGGTGAAATTTCCATAGCTTGCCGCATGCTTCGTCGTGCGTATTGCTGCGATGGAATTTTTATCTTTTGCTGCACATATCGTTGCGGTAGAATTTCGGCGGTTTGCCACGCGCGCCGTTGCGACAGAATTTCTGCGAAGCGCCATATACGCTGCTTTGGCGCCACCATACGACGCGCCGTCTGATTAAATTTATAGCTCGCGGCGCCGCAAAATTTAAAATTCATCGCAACGCCTTGTCGTATGCATTTTGCCTGAGAGGCTACTCGGTTGATCGCGCGGCTAAATTTAAACTTGTAGCGCAAGCTTTGTTTTGCTAAATTTATGAAATTTACAACTTGCCGCGCGTACTGTTTCAGTGCGCCGCATCTGTCTTTATAGCGGAATTTTACAGTGTACTGCTGCGGTAAAATTTTTATAGCCCGCAACTCGCACCGTTTGGGAGAATTTTTTTCAGTTCGTTGCGTATGCCTCGGCAGTGTATTTTCGCAGCGCGCCTCATTGCAACGCGATTTGGAGGCGTATGGCGCGCGCCCTTTAGGCGTGCTTTTAAGATGCACCGTTTGATCAAGTCTGTGTTTGATGGCGCTGCTAAATTTAAAACTTTCACTATATCCGCGTTTGGCGGAGCGGCTAAATTTAAAGCTATTCGTTCGCGCCGTTGCGGCTCTGCGCGGCCTGGGATTTTGATCAAATTTGCTCGTCTCGCCGCGCTTGCTCATGCGATGAAATTTTGCTATTTTAGCGCTCACGATTTTGCCTTAAAAAAGCTGCGATTTTGGCTGGATCTTTGACGCGCCAAAGATAGTCTAAAACCCCGTCGCTGCTGCGCCATTCGCGCTTACCGGAGAGGATTTTAGCCAAAAATTCCACCGCGGTATCTAGCGGGATCTCGCCGCCCTCTTTAAAGCTTCGTAAAATTTCATTCTCGGTTCGCGGTTTCGGATTTTGCGCCTCTAGGCTCTGCGCCGTTGCGTCCGCAACGTGCGGCGAAATTTCGATCTGCATGTCATCTCCGCGCTGAAGCACCAGAAGTAGGGCGCAGGCGAAGTCGCAGCGCTTCAGATAGTCGTTATTTGCCTCCTCAAAATAGCAGAGCAGGGCGATTTTATCGTTACCCGACTTGTATTCGCCGTCCTTGCCATCTTCGTTTGCGTCCTGCGCGGAGCCGGAATTTTCCGCGCTTTCTTTTAGCCTTGCAGCGGCGATTATTGCGCCGTTTTCGAGCGCGCAGGCTGCTGAGATCGTCGAAATTTCGGCATGGTTTTGCGTAAAAATCGCATTTTGCGCCGCGATAGCGTTGAGTACGCTGACGCAAAAGCTCGAAGGCGAGACGCTTTCGCTCATTGAGCCGAGCAGGCTAAAACAGCGGTTGATCTCGCCCAGGCGCGAGCAAAAAACGAGCGGCATTCCTTCGGGCTGCGTCGCGGAGCTTTGCATCGCATGATCGCAGGTTTCCGAGCTTTCGTTTGTTTTGGAATTTTGCCTCGCGAAATTTAAGGAATTTTCATTTGCCGAATCTAAATTTTGCGGCATAAAATTTAAAGAATTTTCATTTGCGAAATCCTGCGGCGGCGGGTTTTGTGCGGCGGTGCGGCTTTTGCTTGCATCTAAATTTTGAGGTGCGAGATTTAAGGAGTTTTCCTCAGCTAAGCTTTGCGGCGCATTTTGCGAAATTTCGCCTAAAAGCGAGATGCAAAGTTTCGCCCCGAGCCCCAAGCGGCGGCGCTGCAACGGCGGAATGTGCTCAAGAGCCGGTTTTTTCCTTAAAGCTTCTAGCGCTAAAATTTCATCTTTTAAGCGGGCGTGAGCAGAAATTTCTAAATTTTCTCCAGAGCTGTTGTGTAAGGCCTCGTCCTTGCGTGCCGCGAAATTTTTATAAAGTCCCGTCGTTTCTTCGGAGCCGCAATCAAAACCGCGCAAGGGGTTAAATTTAGATGCATCCGCTTTGTAATTTAATCCTCGCTGCGAGCCGAGCTTAGTAGAATTTTCATCAAGACCTTCTGCGGCAAGGTTACGACCCGCGCTTTCGCTATTTTCGCGCGCTGCAAAATTTGCGGGATTTATAGAATTCTGCTTGCAGTCCAGAATATCTGTAAAATCTTGCGTATAATTTAACGCGAAATCATACGTAAAATTTTGATCTGCATCGCAAGCGAGATCGGAATTTCCGCCTAAATTTACTTCGGAAATTCCGTCCGAGCAAGCGGCGAAATTTTTATAAAACTCCGCCGGCTCGCCCGAAATTATCGCGCTTGCGTAAGCTACGCCGAAGCTTAGTTTATTTTGCAATATAGCCTCTTAGCGTGACGCCGTTCATTATCGAGCCTACGCCGCATTCAAACTCTTTGTCGCTCACGAAAACGTTTTTATAATAGTAGCTCGTGATATTGACGACCTTGTTGCCGCCCTCTTTTTTGGCGCGATCTTGAAAACTAAGCAGCGCCGATAAAAACGCGCGGTTGCATGCGGCTTGATCGGTCTTATTGATGCTGTTTGTTTTTTTATTCGAGCTTAGCTGCTGCGTGATCTTTCTGCCTGCGGATTTATTGCCGAAGTAGAATTTTATGTTCGGATCAAGCTTGGCTTTAGCGTCGGGTTCTGCGAGTGCCGCGGCGATAGGGAAGCGCATGATGTCGTTTTTGGCATAAGCCGAATTAGCGACAAAAAGCGTCGCAACTACGAAAAATAGAAATTTTTTCATTTTCTCTCCTTTAGTCGATAAATTTTTTAAAAATCAAAGATGTGTTCACGCCGCCGAAAGCGAAGTTGTTATTCATAACGTAGTCCGTCTCTATCTCCTGCGGCTGTGTGAGATATCTAAGCGGCGCACACTGCGGATCGATAGCTCGTAAATTTAGATTCGGATAGAATAGCCCCTCGTTCATCATCATCACTGAGATGAAGCTCTCTAACGCCCCGCACGCGCCCAAAGTATGACCCAAATATCCCTTATAAGAGCTCACGGGCGTCTGCGAGCCGAAAATTTCATGCGTTGCCGTAGATTCTGCAACGTCGCCCTGCTTGGTCGCCGTAGCGTGGGCGTTTACGTGCCCGATGAGATCCGGCGAAATGGCGGCCCCTTTGAGCGCCAGCTGCATCGCCGCGCGCATAGTCTCACTCTGTGGACGGGTGATATGCGTGCCGTCACAGGTCGTGCCGAAGCCCACTATCTCGGCGTAAATTTTAGCGCCACGCGCAAGTGCGCTTCTTAGGCTTTCTAGTACGAATATAGCGCCGCCTTCACCCAAAACCAGCCCGTCGCGCGCTATATCAAACGGCGCGGGGCTGAGGGTAGGGGTGTCGTTTTTACAGCTTGTCGCGTAGAGCTTATCAAATACGAATGCCTGGCTCGGGTGTAGCTCGTCCGCGCCGCCTGCCAGCATCATATCCGCAAGGCCGAATTTTATCGCTTCATAGGAGTATCCGATCGCTTGAGACGCGCTCGTGCACGCAGAGCCGGTGGGGATGAGCCTGCCTTTTAGTCCGTAGTAGATCGCGATATTCGCAGCGACGGTGTGGGGCATCATCTTGACGTAGGAGTTGGCGTTGAAGGTGCTATCCTTGCCGTGCAAAATATCTACGACCTCGCCAGTAGCTTTCGCATCGCCGCTGCAGCTACCCGCTGCGACGCCCATACGGCCGTCCTTGATGCGCTCGTCTTTCAAAAGCCCAGCATCCGCCAGAGCTTCGCCCGCGGCATCTACGCCAAACATCGCTACCTTGCCCATCGAGCGAGTATCTTTGCGGTTCCAGTGTGCAGGCGGCGCGTAGTTTTGTATCGGCGCACCAAGCCTGGTGTTTAGCTCCTCGCCGAAGATATCCCATTCGCTCATATAAACTACGGCGCTTTTTTGCTGCGCCAAATTTTGCTTTATGCTTGCCCAGTCCCGTCCGAATGCACAGACGTTGCCAAAACCCGTAATAACTACTCTATTTAACATAATCCACCGTCTATTTTAATAACCTCTTTTGTGATATATGCGGAATTTTCGCTTAGTAAAAACTCCACCAAATGCGCCACCTCGCTCGGCTCGCCGATGCGGCCTAGCGGGATCGCGCTTAAAATTTGCTCGCTTGCAGCTTCGTTTATACTCTCGCTCATCGCCGTTTTGATGAGCCCGGGAGCCACGACGTTTACCGTGATCTTGCGGCTTGCAAGTTCTATCGCTAGCGATTTTGCCGCGGCGATTAGGCCTCCTTTGCTAGCGGCATAGTTGCTCTGGCCGCGGTTGCCGGCAATTCCGCTAACCGAGCTCATCACGACGATACGCCCGCCCTTTTTGGCGCGGATCATCGGCATCAGCGCGGGCTTTAGGACGTTATAAAACCCGCCCAAATTCGTATCTATCACGCTTTGCCAATCCTCGCGCTCGAACCACACGAAGGAGTTATCTCGCGTGATGCCAGCGTTTAGCACGATGCCCCAGTATGCGCCGTTTGCCTCTATATCTGCTTCGATCCGCTTCTGCGCCGCAGCGGTATCTGCGACGTCAAATTTTAAAATTTGAACTTCCGCCGCGCCCGCATCCGAGCAACGCTTCGCCACGTCTTTTAGCTTTGCTTCGTTGCGCCCGTTTAGCGCCAAGCCGTAACCCTTTTGCGCTAAATTTAACGCGCACGCCTCGCCGATACCGCCGCTTGCTCCGGTGATTAAAATTCTCTTAGCCATTTATACTCTTTATCATTTCGTCGCTCGCACGCATTACGCTTAGCGTGGCGCTTGCGATATGTTCGCCGCCGCAGCGGATCTCGCAGTCGAAGATATATAGCCCCTCGCCGTCGCTCACGCTCTGCCTCGCCGTCGCGATCACGCGCTCACCTACCTTCAGGCTTGAGCGCGAAATATCGAGGTTCCGCACGCCCAGCAAAAACCCGAGCCTTGCCTCGCCGCCGTTTCGGTGACCCGAATAGGCGCCTATGCACTGCGCCATGATCTCCATGTATGCGTAGCTGCCGAGCTTGCCGTCTTCTGTAAACGGCGAGTCCTCTTTAACGCTAAACGCGCAGCTCGCATACCCGTCGCTAACCTCTAAAATTTCATCCGCGAAGACCATATATCCGCTCTGCGGTAGGATGCTAGAGGCTTTCATACGCGTCCTATTATGGTTACGGCGTTGTCGCCGCCGAAAGCAAAGCTTAGATTCATCGCGGTATCTACGCGCGCTTTTTTGGCTTCGCATGCGAGATTAAATTTAGACAGCGCAGCCGGAATTTCGCTCGTTTGCGAAGCTTGATCCGCGGCGTCTTTTAAAATTTTATCATCTAAAATTTTATCGTCCGTGCCATGCAAAGCTTTAGACGCAGCCAAAATTTCATCCGCGCTGCTTTTTAAAATTTTACCCTGCGCGTTTTGCAAATTTTCATCGCCCAAGCTGCATGAAATTTGATCGCTTTTGCTGTTTAAAATTTCATCGTTTCGCTCGCCGTGCCGCGCCTGCACGCCGCGAAAAATTTCAGCCTCCGAGCCGCCCCAAATTTTATCATTTGTAAAATTCGGCGGGATCACGCCTTGCCTGATCGCCTCGTAGCACACGGCAAGCTCGATCGCTCCCGCAGCGCCCAGGGTGTGTCCGGTCGCCCATTTTGACGAGCTCGCGGGCGCTAAGGGTAGGGCGGCGCTCATAGCCAAAGCCTCCATCGCGTCATTGGCCGCAGTGCCCGTGCCGTGTAGATTTACGTAGTCCACGCTTTGCAGCTGCGCCGATTTTAGCGCGGTTTTGATCGCTGCGATCTGCATGCGCGCGCTAGGATCGGGCTTGGTGATGTGGTAGGCGTCGGAATTTGCGGCATGAGCCAAAAGCGCGATGTCGCTTATGCGTTCGCGCGAAAGCACGAATGCGCAGGCCCCTTCGCCTAGATTTGTGCCTGATCGCGCCTCTGAAAACGGCTTTAGCGGCTGCTCGCTTAAAATTTCAAGTGCGCTAAATCCCTGCAGCGTGAGTTCGTCTAATGCGTCGGCGCCGCCGAACACAACCGCGTCGCAAAGTCCCGCGTAGATGAGGCGCGAAGCTTCGATGAGAGCTTTGTTTCCGCTGGTGCAAGCGCTCGAAACCCCGATCGCGACGGATTTTAGTCCGAAGCGTTCGCGGATAAAATTTGCGGGGTTTGCGTGGGAGTTGCGCTCGAAGCAAAAGTTTTTAAATTTATCGTCTGCGGCTTTCGAATTTTTGGCGAAATTTTCGCCGTTCATCGCAGAAATTTCACTGCGCGGTGCGGGGCTTTGGCAGCCTTGCGAGATGAAATTTCCCGTGTCTTTACCGCAAGCGAAAAATTCCGCATAGTTTTCCTGCACGCCGGTGTTGGTAGTCGCAAACACCACTCCTACGCGGTGCGCGCCGAATTTTTGCACGGCTTGCTCTATTTGCTCTTGCATGCCGAGGCAAGCGTAAAGCGCTAGGGCGTTCGTGCGCGTGGCGTAGGCGCGATCTTTGATCTGCGGCAGTGGCGTATCCACGCGCCCAAAGATGAAATTTTTGCCACAGACGCTAAGTTTTCGCAGAGCGGATCTCTTCTCGCACAGCGCGCTAAAAAGCTCTGCGGCGCTGTTTGCGCCCGCACAGATGAGACCAGGGCTACTTAGATACTGCGTCATATCGGCGCCCCTTTGCGTTTATGGCGAAATTTGCTTTATCCGCATTCTCAAGCAGGGCTAAAAATACTAGCTCGCTCTGTGAATCGGGCGGCAGGAAGCCGTCGTTGCGAAATTTCGCCTCGCCGCCTTTGATCGATAAAATTTTACGTGCGATCGGCGCGCCTAGCATATCGAGCCAGACGAGCTTGTAGCGGCTCTTCTCGCCGTCTGCGGGTGAAATTTTTGAGATCAGGGCTCTGCTTTTTACGCCGTTAGGATCAGTCAAGATAAACTGCTTTTGGCTAAATTCAGCTATCTGCTCAGGCGCCTTGCGCGCACATCCGCCTATAAAAAACGCGGCGCAAAGCAGAATGAAAGCCGTTTTAGAAATAGCGTAAAAACGATAAACAGGTCTCAAAAATTCTCCCTAAAAACGAGCGAAATCAAAATCTCGCCCTCCAAAATATAGCTCTTATGTGACCACGCCCTGCCGCGCTCATCAAACGCCAGAGCCCCGCCGTCTGCGCCGCGCGCCAGCCCCACGCGAGCAAGTGCGTAAAAACCTAGGCTTCGCGCCTTAATCAGCGCCTCTTTGATTGTGTAAATTTTATAAAAAACAAGCGCTTTTTCGCTCTCGTCCGCTGCCGCCAAAAGCTCGCGCTCAAAGGCGTTGAAACAAAACTCGCTCGCCGCGGCAAAATTCCGCGGTTTTAAAATTTCAAGATCGAGCCCGAATTTTTGCCTCGCTAGAGCCACGGCGACGATCGTTTTGCCCTCCGCGCTTTTGTGCGAGATGCAAAATCTGCCGCGCTTTTTAAAGCGCGCCTTAAGCGCCCGCGAAACGCGAAACTCGCGCAGATGACCTCGCGCGCGCGCCAGCTTCTTATCGCGCCTGCTCAAAAGCCGCCTCGGGGCGCACAGATCCTCGTCGGTGATTAAAATTTTTATCTCGCTCATAAAGCTCTGATTTTACTAAAATAGTCTTTATAAAAATATAAAATAGCGCCGCAGCGTTGAAATTTCGTTTAAAATTTATTTGATGCGATTGGGTTCAAAGGCGCACTAAAACATAAAATTTATCGCGTTTGCGCTAAGGCCTCGGGCGCGGTAAAATTTTAAAATTTAGCTCGTTTGCGATCTGCGCCGCGCGCTTTTTTTTGGTTCGTCGCGTGTCGTTATGCGGCGTCGGTTGTGTTCGTTACGCTCGTCTTTCGCCAATCTCAAAGCAAAGCTTCTAGGCGGGACCGTTCTGTTTGGTTAAATTTTAGAGTAGCGGCGGCAAGCGGCGCAGGGTTTGAAAACATCGGCGCGGAATTTTAAAAATCCGCGATAAAATTTCTACTGCGGGCGGCGTTTGCGCCGGAGCTTTTGCGACGAAATCTAGATGCGTCGTGCGATGAAATTTTAAAATTCCGAAGCGAAATTTAAGATCGCGAGCAGTGCGTGGTGCAGCAGGCATCGTAACATAACAGCGCAAAATTAGCCGCATTTGAATAAACGGCATAAAATTTAAGCGCTCCTAAATACGACAGCTCGAGATTTAAATGTCCTTAAACTAAAGCGGTTCGAAATTTAATCGTGCTTAGCTACTGCAACCGCATTAAATTCT
>NZ_CALIJA010000053.1 GCF_938017615.1 uncultured Campylobacter sp.
ATAAAATTCTAATTAAATCAGATCAAATTTAAGGTGCATAAATTCTAAATTTTGATAGAATGCCGTTCGAAATATCCTAAAAATCAGGAGGAAGATATGGTTGATTTGGCTCAAATTTCGGCTAGACTTGATGCCGTTGAGCGTTTGCCGCGAATAAAAGCGGAGGAAAGCATACAAGAAAGGCTTAAGAGCAAGGGTTTTTCGCGCCGCGATTTTATGAAATGGAGTGGAGCGATGACCGCGATGCTAGGGCTTCCGGCTGCATTTGCGCCGAGCGTGGCGCGAGCGGCGGAGCTTGCGGATCGCTTGCCTGTGATCTGGCTTCATATGGCGGAGTGCACGGGCTGTAGCGAGAGCTTGCTACGCACCGATACGCCTACGATCGATAGCCTCATATTCTATTACATCAGCCTAGAATACCACGAGACGATAATGGCTGCCGCAGGCTGGCAAGCCGAGGAAAATTTAGAGGGCGCGATCGAAAAATACAAGGGGCGCTATATCTTGATGGTAGAGGGCGGAATTCCAAGCGGCGAGAATGAATTTTTCCTAACCGTGGGTCCTGAGGGCAAGAGCGGAGCTCAGCACTGCAAACACGCTGCCGAAGGCGCTGCGGCGATATTTGCGATCGGCACCTGTTCGAGCTTCGGCGGCATCCAAGCCGCGGCCCCGAATCCGACCGGCGCCGTAGGTTTGGACAAAATCATAAACAAACCCGTCATCAACATCCCGGGCTGTCCGCCTAGCGAAAAAAATATCGTCGGCAACGTGCTAAATTTCATCCTTTTCGGCACGCTTCCAAGCCTTGACGTTTATAACCGACCTAAATGGGCTTACGGGCTGCGCATCCACGATCTATGCGAGCGCCGCGGGCATTTCGACGCGGGCGAGTTTGTAGAAAGCTTCGGCGATGCGGGCGCAAAGGACGGATATTGCCTTTATAAAGTAGGCTGCAAGGGTCCTTATACGTTTAATAACTGCTCGCGCGAGCGCTTCAACTCCCACACTAGCTGGCCGGTACAGGCGGGTCACGGCTGCATAGGCTGCTCGGAACCTGATTTTTGGGATCATATGGGGCCTTTTGAGGAGCCTTTGGCGGATCGCCTTTACGAAAGCGTTTTTGGCGGGCTCGGCGCTGATGCTACCGCAGATAAGATAGGTGTCGGAATTTTAGCGATCACGGGTGTTGCGGTAGCGGCACACGCGGCTATTGCGTCGTTTAAGAAAGATAAAGGGGAATAATCATGTCGCAAAGAATCGTAATAGATCCGATAACCAGAATAGAGGGACATTTAAGAATAGAGGTCGTAGTGGATGATGAAAACGTCGTACGTGAAGCCTATAGTAGCTCGACGCTATGGCGCGGGCTTGAGACCATAGTAAAAAACAGAGATCCGCGCGACGCGGGATTTTTTATGCAAAGAATTTGCGGCGTCTGCACCTTCTCGCATTACAAAGCGGGCATCGTCGCGGTAGAAAACGCCCTCGGTATCACTCCGCCGTTAAATGCCTTGCTGACGCGCACGCTGATGGCTAACGCGCTATTTTTGCACGATCATCCGGTGCATTTTTATCAACTTCACGGACTTGATTTCGTAGATGTAGTAAGCGCTCTTAGCGCCGATCCTAAAAAGGCGAGCGAGGAGGCGTTTAAATACTGCGACACCCCTTATGCGTGCGGTGCGGATAAACTAAAAGAGGTGCAAGATCGCGTGGGCGCTTTCATTAAGAAAGGCGCTTTGGGGCCTTTTGCCAATGCCTACTTCGGCCACCCTACATATAAGCTTAGCCCGGAGCAAAATTTGATCGCTCTTTCGCACTATCTTGAGTGTTTGCGCATTCAGCGCACGGCGGCTCAGATGATGGCGATATTCGGTGCGAAGCAGCCTCATCCGCAAAGTCTTACCGTAGGCGGCGTCACCTGCGTAATGGATATCCTAAGTCCTGCGAGACTGGGCGAATATATGTCTAAATTTAAAGAGGTCGCAGACTTTGTAAATCGCGCCTACTATCCTGATCTCGTAATGGCTGCGAAGGCTTACGGCAACGAGCCTAGCGTGCTAAACGATATCGGCGTGGCAAATTTATGGACTCATCAAGAATTTCAGCTTTCAAAGAACGAATGGCTATTTCAAAGCGGCATGATTATGAACGGCGATATTAGTAAGGTTTTGGAGCTGGATGAGAACAAGATCACCGAGGAGGCAACGCATGCGTGGTATAAAAACGATGCGGCGCTTCATCCTTACGACGGCGAGCAAGAGCCGAATTATACGGGCCTTAAGGACGGACAGAGCATCGACGCGCACGGCAAAGAAGCGCATACGAAGGTACTTGATACCCAGGGCAAATACACCTGGATCAAGGCTCCGCGCTACGACGGCAAGCCGCTTCAGGTAGGACCGCTTGCAAATATCGTGGTAAATTACGCTAAGAAAAACGAGCGCGTAGTAAAGGTTGTGGATCAATTCCTAAAAGACGCCGGCTTGCCGCTTGAGGCGGTATTTTCGACGCTTGGACGAACGGCGTGTCGTATGATCGAGGCTAAAGTCGTAGCCGACAACGGACTGATTGCACTAGAAAATTTAATTGCAAATATCAAAAGCGGCGACACTGAAACCTGCGCAAAATATGTAATCGATAACTCCAAAGAGTACAAAGGTCGCTATATCGGTCATGTGCCGCGCGGCGCACTTAGCCACTGGTGCAGGATCGAAAAGGGCGTCATCAAAAACTGGCAGGCGGTCGTGCCGTCTACTTGGAACGCCACGCCAAAGGATAAAGACGGCGCTATGGGCGCTTATGAATCCTGCTTGATCGGACTTAAGCTTGCCGATCTTTCCAAGCCGCTAGAGATCATCCGCCGCATCCATTCATTCGATCCTTGCATAGCCTGCGCCGTGCACGTAATGGACGCTAAAGGGGCGGAGCTTGGTTACTATAGGGTAGATCCCAGCAAAGGATAAACGATGAAAAAAAGATTTGCGGAATACGAGTTCTCCATCGGTCTTAGGCTCACGCACTGGCTGCGCGCGCTTTGCATTACGATTTTGGTGATCACCGGATATTACATCGCCTTTGTTTTCACCGCGCCCGAGGTAAGCCCAGAGCCGGTGCTTTTCATGCAGGCTAAATTTAGATTCGTACATCTGATCTTCGGCTTTGCGATGATCGGTGCGGCGATCTTTAAAACTTATCTTTTCTTCTTCGATAAAAAGAGCAGAAAAGAGCTTTTAAGCATCAAGGATTTTTTTAGCCCGCGCGTCTGGATCGCTCAGATCAAATACTATATCTTTTTGGGCGAGCACCCGCATCTTCGCGGCGTTTACAATCCGCTACAGTTCATCTCCTATCTGGGCTTTTATCTAGTGCTGTTCGTAATCTGCCTAACGGGTATGATATTATATGTGCATGTCTATCACGAAGGGCTCGGCGGCGCGCTATACGGGCTCTTACGCCCGCTGGAAGCTGCGATGGGCGGTCTAAGCGAAGTACGAATGATTCACCATCTTTGCATGAATATCATCATAATCTTCGTACCGATCCACGTCTATATGGCGGTCTTTAACGCCGTCAAGGGTAGAGACGGCGCGATGGACGCGATCGTAAGCGGCTATAAATTTAAAAAGGAAGAGCACGCTTGAGGGTGCTGGTACTGGGTATCGGCAACGTCATCTACGCGGACGAGGGCATAGGCGTGCACTTCGTCCGCGCGCTCGCGCAGAACTATAAATTTTATCCTAAAACCGCCGCACGAAATTCTATGGCGGGCGAGGATATCGCGGCGCAGAATTTCATGCAAAATTCCGCCCAAGTCTCTGCGATACAAAATTCTACCTCGCAAAATTCCATAGAGCGCGACCCCTCGCAAAATTCTGGGGATGAAAATTTTATCTCCGAGCAGAATTTCGCAGCAGTAAATTCTCTCCGAAATTCCAAGGCGGAAAATTTAGATCAAAATTTCGCCGCTCAAAATTCCGCCGAGCAGAATTCCGCTTCAAATTTTACTTCGCAGAATTCCCTTATAAATTCCGCAGCGCAAAGCTCTATCAATGTGGACTTTATCGCCGAAAATTCCGCCGCATCGAGCAGTAGTGCGGATCAGATCCGATTTATCGACGGCGGGACTCTGGCTAGCTTTTTGATGCCTACGATGGCGGAATTTGATGAAATTTTGCTCGTAGATTGTATAGACGCGGACGGCGCAAAGGGCGGCGAGGTGTATTTTTTCGACTACGACGCGATGCCTAAGCAGATCAGCTGGAGCGGCTCGGCGCACGAGGTCGAAATGCTTCAAACCCTGCAGATGATGGATCTTTGCGGCGATCTGCCTCACGTTAAAATTCTAGCGGTCGTGCCGCGGCGCATCGAGGAAGCGAGCTTTAAGTTAAGCTCCGTGATTTTAGAGTCTTCAAAAACCATGGAAAAAACGGCGCTTAAGTACCTATCGGATCTTGGTTTCGCGCATGAAAAAATCGCCGATCTTAGCGCCCAAGATATCGCGGATCGATTTGCAAAAAGGGGGCGAGATGATAGTAGCATATGAGTTTAACTACCTTAATGAAAACGCGCTAATAGCGCACTTTTTGCTGTTTTATGCTCGCAAAAGCGCACTTAAGTTTTGCCTAAAAAAAGAGGCGAGCTTAATAAGCCTTTTCGTGCGCGGCGGCGAGGATGAAATTTTAAAATTTAGCGACGAGGCGATGCCGCTGATCCCAAACTCCATATTTTTGGCAAAATCCTCCGTGCGCGTGGTGGACGAGGGCAGCGTCGAAGCAAAAACGCTGAAATTTAACGGCACGTTTGAAGGTGCCTCCTTGGGCGATTTAAACAAATTTTTCGAGGATGAAATTTCAAACGCCCATAACACGGCTAAATTTAATAACTTCACCCCGCGAGTGATGAAAGAATACCTCGCTCACGCCGAGCCGTCTCAAAACGAATTCGGAGTAATAAGCGGCACCGACGTGCTTCATGAGGGAAAATTTGAAGCGGTAAGCAGGGAGAATTTTGCCCGCTTACTAGAGTTTTGCCGCATAAACTTATTTCATGCCAGGCAGGTGCAGATTAAGCGCGGCGGCGCAACTTTCACGCTCAAGGCGGACGTGGATTTTAGCGCCGATTTTTTTATAGCCGCGGGAGTGGGGCCGCTGGATGGGATTTTTGTGAGCGATGAAAAGAGCAAAATCGCGCTCGCAGCCTTCGAAAAGCCGCTCATAAGCCTAAAAACCAATGCGATCTTTAGAAAAAACCACGAGGGCGCGCCTAGATTTTTTGACGTAAAGCTTGCGGGCGACATATTCGTGTTTGCGCTGGGGCGCGCTTTGGCAAGCGACGGGATCTATTTTTTAAGCGTAAAATGCGAAAGCGCGGCGCAAAAAGATCAAATTTTTAAAGTCGCACCGCTACAAAACGGCTTTTTGATCGTGCAAAACGAAGACTTTTTAAGCGGTAGCGCAAGCTCTTATCTGAAAAACTCAAACGACAAAAACTCCGCTCTTTTTGCGCTTACGTGCCGCGAGAAGGGGGTTTTGAACGACTCCAAAAAACGCGTTTTGCGCTGCTTTTTGGGCGCGGGCGCGGATGATGAGATCGCAATTTATGGCGAAAGCTCCAAAAAAATTCTGCTTAAATTTGATCTGCCGCGCAGTTTTGACGAGCTTAAGGCTCAAATTTGCGCGGATGAGACAGGCACGAAACTGCTTGAAAATTTTAGCGCCAAATTTAACGTAGACTCCGCGAAAATCGATGAAATTTTAAGAAGCGCAAACGCGGGATTTTACGGCATCTTTAGCGTCGCCGCGCAGCTTATCTGGGGGCGCGATGCGGCATTTTTGACTGCGAGCGCGGAAGATTTTGCGGGCGGCAAAGGGGTGCGACTCGATTTTTGCACGGACGAGCGCGGCTGCGTGCAAGCGGATAAAATTTTGCGTTCGGCGATGAGCTATGCGCTCGCAGGCGCCAATGAAAAGCTATTTGCGTTCGGATTTTTCGATAGTTTGGGCTATTTTTTAAGCGATCTGGCGGATGAGCGCAAAGAGGACTTTGACGTTTTGATCTTCGGCGGCGCGATGTTTAGCGGACGCAAATTCGCGGATTTAATGCTTAAGCTTTGCAAAAATTTTGACGCGAGCTTTAGCGACAGCTTCGCGCTTCAAGCTCGCTAGATTAGGCATATATGCGAATTTTCGGCAAAACTCCTAAGTCTTATCCGCAAAACAGCGAGTTGCGTGGACATTGCGGTACTGATAGCCGCGCCATACGGGCTAAACTTAGCGCAAACGAGATCGCGCGAAATTTCAAAAAAAGCGGCAAAGGGCGCGGGCGTGAAGGAACAAATTTTATTAAATTTAGAGCATATTTTGAGGCACCCGGTACGTTTTATCCGCCCGCTGCGAGCGCAACTTGCTTGCAAAATAGCTCTTGCGGCGCGCAATTTATGAAAGCATGTGTATGAAAGCGGCTAAATTTGAGGTTTTCGGAGCGGTGCAGGGGGTCGGGTTTCGCCCGTTCGTCTACAAGCTCGCCGTGGATTTGGGGCTGAAAGGCGAGGTTTATAACGATGGCGAGGGCGTTAAAATCATCGTTTGCGCGGACCTTTCCGAGCCGCAAAAAGGCTCGATTGATAAAAATTCCGCCCTTTTAAATTTAAATGAGCCGAATTCTAACGAAATTCAAGCGCAGAAAGTATCGTCATCAGCTGCTCGGTCTTTAAATTCTGCCGAGTCGGATTCTAACAAGGCCGCGAACTCATCACTAAATTTTGCAAGTTCAAATTTAAACGAGAGCTCCTTTTCGCCGCAGAGTACGCCGAGCTTGCCAAATGATTCGGCCGGTTCGCTGCGCGATTTGGCGAATGGTTTAGCTGGCATGTCTGATTTAATGAGTTTGCCCCATGATTTGACGAGCGATTCGCAAGCCGCAGCGAGCGAGAAATTTTTACCAAACTTATTTGAGACCGATCTAAACGAGCAGGGCTCCATTTTGCCCGCTTCGTCGGATCAAAATTTCATCGTGCAAAATTCGTCGCAGCAGCGCGGTATGTCTCAGAATGAATCGCCGCAAGGCTTGCAAAATATTAAGCGCGACTTGCAAGGCGCGAAGGGGGATTTGCAGGACTTTAAACACGATCCGCAAAGTGCCGAGCAAGATCTGCGCGAAGAAGAAATTTTAAAAATTTTCGAACAGCGACTTCGCAGTGAAGCGCCGCCGCTTTGTCGTATCGATAAAATTATCCGCACCGATCTAAATACGCAATATTTTACGCAGAATTTTACTGATTTTAAGATCACGCAATCCAAGGAGGGGCGTAAATTTAATCCGATTTTGCCCGATTTTGCGATCTGCGATCAGTGCAAAAAAGAGTTTTACGACCCCCAAAATCCGCGCTTCCACTACCCATTTATCAACTGCACGGATTGCGGCCCGCGCCTTAGCATCATCGCCGCGCTGCCGTATGACCGCGCAAATACCACGATGAGGGCGTTTGAGATGTGCGAGTTCTGCCGCGGCGAATACACGGACCCGCTCACGCGCCGCTATCACGCCGAGCCGATCTCCTGCCCGCACTGCGGTCCGCAGCTGTTTTTATGTGGCGTGAGCGGCGAAATTTTATCAAGCGGCGAGGAGGCGATAGCGGGCACGGTGGAGCTTTTGCGGCGTGGACAGATCGGCGCGATCAAGGGGATGGGCGGCTTTCATATCGTTTGCGATGCGACGAACGAGCGCGCGGTACGCATGCTGCGAATGCTAAAAAAGCGCCCGAGTAAGCCCTTTGCGATCATGTGTCGCGACGCAGCGCAGGCGGGGCGCGCGGCGAGCTTAAGCGCAGAGGAAGAGGCGCTGATAGATTGCAATGCCAAGCCGATCGTGATTTTAAAAAAGCGCGAGTTTGTTTGGCGCACGCTGACGGGCTTTGCGGCGGATTCCGGTACGCAAAATTTAAAGGCGCAAAGCAAAAATCCTATATCGCCGAGATTTGCGAGTGAGCAAGAAGAGACGGCGCAAGAGCAGGGCTCTGCATTACAAAATTTACGCAATTCTGCAGCGCAAAATTTTAGTACGCAAAATATTGGAGTTTGCGCGGAGCAGGGCAGGTTGCAGAGTGCGCAAATTTTCAGTAAAACGACGCACCGTAATTTCGCCTGCGATATGTTAGCAGCAGACGACTCGCAGTGTGGAGTAAACGAGCTAGAACGCGCATACGATGGGTCTGATTTGCAACGCGCGGCTAAAAATTTGAGCTCGCCGCAAGCAGTAAGCGAGACGCAAGCTACGACTAACGAGCTAAAATCGCAATTTGCGGCAAATGGCAGAGAGCCGCGATACGTATCGCTCGATTCTTGGCATGCGGACGAGCAAAATTTACAACTCTCAACGAAGATATCTGATTTGCGACCTGCGGCGAGCGAGCCCGTTTCGCGAAGCTCTGCGAATACTTCAAGTTTGCAATATGCCGCGGATAGGACGAACTCGCGACGTGGGGCGTGTGAGCAGGACTTGCAAAATGCTGCAGATAATGCGGCTTTGCAATGTGCGGTGAGCGAGCCAAGTTCGCAACAGACGATAAATTCACAAGGCTCATGCTCTGCGCAAATATGTGTGGCGGACGCGCATGGCGCATATTCCGATAACAGGGACGATTTCGTGCGTTTGCCCGCAAGCTTTTCGGCGATTTTTAGAGCAAGCGCGATTTTTATCGCTCCAAGCGTGGCGCCGAACCTTAATAAAATCGGCATTTTCCTAGCCAACACTGGCGTGCATCTGCTGCTTTTTGAATACTTTGATCGCCCGATCGTCGCCACAAGCGCCAACATTAGCGGCGAGCCCATTATTTTTAGCAGCGAGGAGTTGCGCGCAAAGCTAGGCGGCGTCATCTCGTTTTACCTGGATAACGACCGCGAAATTTTAACGCCGAGCGACGATAGTATCGCGTTTTTGCAGGAATTTAAAAAAGAAGCTGTAAGCGCGAAGGCAAACGATCGCACGCACGATATATACACGCTTGAGACCCGGGCTCACAGCGAGAATATGGCGCAAAATTTTGAAGCACCGCATGCTATGTCGCTTCCCTCGATCGATACGAAGTCCGATTTGAACGTGATTATAAAGCGGCAGCCGAATGAAAATACGTCAAACTCGAAAAGCGATGATCTGAAACGGGCAAATTCCAAGCAAGGCTCGAAGTGCGATCCGAGTGAAGGTCTGCAAAGCTCGCAAGTAGCCGTTTGCGAGCTAAAAAATTCGCAGAATTTATTCAAAAAAGCAAAAAACGAGCAAGAAAGCGCCGCACTAGGTAGCATCTGCGATGCGGCGGCAGCCGATGAAAGCGCCGATGCGGCGATAGATAGTTGTGACGCGCTCTCGGATGACGGGCACAACGTCGTGGCATCAAACGATGAACGCGACGATGCATCTTTAAATTTTAAAAACGGCGTGGCATTGATTGATATGAAGCGCCGCAGCCC
>NZ_CALIJA010000054.1 GCF_938017615.1 uncultured Campylobacter sp.
AAATTTGTTCGGTTACATAGTTTGTCGCAAAATTTAGTCTACCTTGATTAAGGTTTCTTGAAAAACCCCAAGCAAAACTAAGTAGAATTTTTACCCCGCTTGTATTTAAATTTATGCCAAAAATTTTACATTAAATTTACTCCAAGCTTCTGTACTGAAAGGCATTTAAATTTTAGCTATAATTACACAAAATTTACGCGGTAAATTTGGGCAAATTTAAATCTAGTCGCGCAAACCCTGCGCTCACTCAAATAACAACAAAAGGAAAAATTTGAACTCCTCAAAAACTTCACTATTTTTTAGTCGTGCTAAGCGCGCTTATGGCGTGTACATCGCTATCTACGGACGTATATCTGCCCGCTATGCCTACGATGGAGCGGCAGCTGCACGGAGACTCGGAGCTCACGATAACGGGCTTTTTGATCGGCTTTGCTATCGCGCAGCTCGTCTGGGGGCCTATCAGCGATAGAACCCGGCGTAAAATCTCGCTTTTCATCGGTATGGCGCTCTTTGCGATCGGATCAGTAGGATGTGGGATGCCAGACGCTATGCTGCGCCCTTTTCTGGCGCGTGTTTCAGGCTATGGGCGCGTGCGTAGGACCGATGCTAAGCCGAGCGATGATTAGCGATCTTTTCGGTAGCTCGCAGGCCGCGCAGATGCTCTCTACGCTAGTTATCATCATGGCGATAGCTTGGGTAGCGGGTCCGTTACCAGGCGGCGCGATACTGGAGTTTGGCTCTTGGCACGGGATATTTTGGCTGATGGCGCTAGCTAGCGCGGTTATGTTTGCGATGATTTTTTCTCTGCCAGAGACCTTGCCGCCGCAAAAGCGCTCCACGAAGCCTATCGCATCGTCTTTTAGAAACTATCTAAGATGATTATTGCAAGACGCCAAATTTATGCGCTACACTCTTAGCGTGACGTTTTTCTATGTAGCCGCCTATGCCTTTATCACGGGCTCATCGTTTGTATATATCGATTATTTCGGCATTCCTAGCAAATACTACGGATTTTTATTCGGCATAAACATCGTGGGCGTCATGGCGCTAAGTTTCGTAAACAAAAATCTGGTAAAGCGCTATGCGCTAAACCGTCTACTCATAGTCTCCACTCTCGTTGCCGCGCTTGCTGCCAGCGTGCTGTTTGCGTTTGCGTTTTTCAAAACTGGCGGCGTTCTTAGCGTGATAATCCCGATGTTTTTCGTTTTTAGCATGAACGGCATCATCGCTTCTTGCTCCAATGCCACCGCTCTTGATAGCGTGCCGCAGGAGATGAAGGGCTCGGTCGCTGCGCTCATCGGCTCGCTGCAATACGGCAGCGACATCCTCTCCTCGGCGATGCTTGCGGCATTTTCCGCGGGTACGCCGCGAGTGATGTTTTGGATCATAGCGCTGTTTGTTTGGCTAAGCGCGCTCGTGGCGTATTTTAATAAGTAAATTTTAAATTACGGCGAAATTTTATAATTTGCCATTGAGTTCGGCTCTGTTTTAAACAGACGGGCGGTTTCTTAAATTTAAACTCTAGCTAGGCTTAGACCGAAATTTTTAAGTAAACTTTGCTATAATCGCCGAAATTTTGAAAAAACCGAGGAGAAAATATGAAACTAATTTACGCCGCTTGCATGCTCGCCGTGTTTGCTTCGGCTCAGACCGAAACTGTGCAGGTGCCGGACTTTGCCAAAAGCTCGATGAAGACGCATGAGCAGGCCGAGGAAAAACTAATCGCAAATGCCCTAAAAGGCGATCTAAGCCAGATCGCAAGCGACCTAAAGATCGATAAAACTCTAAAAGGCGGCGAGTCGCTTGTCATTAACGGCGCGCATTACAGGACGATCGAGGGCGACAGCACGCAATGGAAAGAGGGCGATGTCGTGCGCCTGCTAAGCGGCAACAAGGACGGCCGCTGCCTAAGCTCGATCATACTTAATCTGCGCACGAAAACCGTCTGTAAGTTTATGTGCGACGCGTATTAGGCGAGAATTTCGTCTAAACCACAAAAATCCACCGGCTCGGCGTAAGCTTCTTGCAACGACCGGTTGTTTCTGCTATCAAGCCATAGCATAGATCGCTAAATATATGCCTATGAATAAAACGTTATTATATATTTTTTTTAAAAGCGTTCGTTATGTTTATTGTCCTATATTTGTTCATTCCGCACCCAGAAGATGGAATTTATAATATGTTAGATATACGCATGTTTATTGGCTTGGTGTTGTTTTGTATCTGCCTTATATTGGATATTTAGTTTACATCTTAATCTCTATCTTTACATATCGTATTTTTTGATGGTCGCCAAAATTGCATATCACAAATTTAAATTCTAAACGGCTTGACTTCGGTTATTTTTAAAATTTTGCTTTTAATATCGATAAATTCTGCTATAATAAACGCAAATTAAACAATGTCGTTAAAAACGTAACGTGGGCGCGATAAAGCGAGTAAAATTTGTAGAGGCAAATTCTAACCCTGCCGCTCGGTACTTCAAACGGCGAATCAAGGAAAAAGATGCAAAAATTTAGAATTACAAACGGCGAATGTTCGCGCATGGATATTTTTTTGATCATGACGCTGGTTTATATATTCGGCGTGGCGTGCAGGTTTTTTTGGATATATTGGGCTAGCGGGATCGAGCAGTTTTCTTTTGACGGCGAGCTCATCATGACTACAAATGACGCCTTTGCAAACGCCGAGGGTGCGCGCGATATGATAGCGGGCTTTCACCAGCCGGGCGATCTTAGCCCGTACGGCGCGTCGATCCCAACTCTGGCATTTTTGCTTAGTAAAATTTTACCAGTCAGCCTAAATAGCATTACGATTTATATGAGCGTGTTTTTAGCGCCGCTGGTGGCCGTGCCGATTATTTTAATAGCAAGAGAGTATAAGATCCTGGGTGCTGGTATCATCGCAGCGCTGCTTGCTTGCGTGCTGCCAGGGTATTATATCAGAACTTTGGGCGGGTATTTTGATAGCGATATGCTAAATATCGTCCTGCCGATGCTGACAATCTGGGCTCTAATCAGGCTTACGCAAAGCGGCTCGCAGCGAAATTTAATCTTGCCCGCGGTCTTTATGGCGCTTTATAGCTGGTGGTATCCGAGCTCGTATTCTTTAAATATGGCGATTATAGTGATATTTTTAATCTATACTTTGATTTTTAATAGACGCAATGAGGCAAATTACAAAGTGATTATTCTTATGGTTGCAGCGATCATAAAATTTAGCGCGTATTACGAAGGTGAGACAATAATCGTAAACTATATTTTATTGTTTAAAATCGCACTTATTGTGTTTTTATATTTTTTAATGATTAAAATTCCAAGTCATAAAAGCAAAAAAGCTCTTTGGATTTTGGGCGTGATCGTCGCAATTACGTTCGTCATATTCGGCGGACTTACGCCCATAGCAGTGCAGCTTAAAGCTTACATCTTAAAAGATGTAAGCAAAGAGGAAATTTTCTACTTCTACGGCGTTAGAAATACGGTTAATGAGGTAGAAAACGCTAATTTCATGAAATTTGTGCTTGAATCTAGTGGGCATCTATTTATATTTATATGCGCTGTAGGAGGGCTGGCTCTACTGCTGATAAAATTCCGTTCGTTTATCTTAACCTTGCCGATGATAGCGCTTGGAGTTTTAGCACTTTTCGGTGGAACTCGCTTTACAATGTATGCTACGCCGATTATAGCGCTTGGATTTGCTTGTTTTATATATTTTGTGCTGAATTACTTTGAAATACGTACCTGGCTTAGAAGTACTTTGTTGGCTATTTTAACCTGTTTAGCGCTAATGCCTAGCATAGATTTTATTTATAAATTCCGAGTTGCGCCTACGCTTACGAAAGACTCCATAACGCCTCTTGCAGAGCTAAAAAATAAAGCTAGCAGGGAGGATTATGTACTATCGTGGTGGGATTACGGATATTTAATCAGATATTACTCAGATGTAAAAGTAGTAGCTGATCCCGGAGGTAGACAGGCAGGAGAATACACTTTTATGAGTGCGTTTTCCTTTAATAAAGATGAGGTAAGCTCTGCTAATATGGCAAGGCTTAACGTAGAATATATACAAAAGTTGCAAGGTAAAAAATTTGATCCTAAATTGGAAGATAAATTTAAACTAAATCTATATCAAATTCAAAAAGATTATGGCGAAGCCGATATCAATAAATTTTTAAGTTCTTTAAGCGATAAGAATTTCAAGCTTCCACGGAAAACTAGGGATATATATTATTATTTCGTACCGCACATGATAGATATATTGCCCAATATTTTAAAATTTTCTACTGTAGATATAGAAACAGGTAAAGAGTCTTGGACGCCATTTATTCATGTGGGTTATGATATTAGAATGGGTAAAGATGGAGAGAGCATCATAATAAATGATGAATGCACGCTGCCTAGCGTCGATCCTGAATACCTAATCTATGACGGTAAAAGAATGCCTATTAATTCATATTATCAAGTGGGCGAAGTAAACGGCAAACTCGTCAAATTATCCAAACAAGTAGATAAAAATTCCAATCTTTACGTGATATTTTTACCGGATTACCAAAGAATTTTAATCTTAGATAAAAAGGTTTTTGAATCAGCCTTTATCCAACTTTTTGTGCTGGAAAACTATGATAAAGATCTGTTTGAGCCCGTTTATTTAAGTAATTATGCGCGGATTTACAAGTTATTAAGATAAATTTATATTCAGAGGAATATCG
>NZ_CALIJA010000055.1 GCF_938017615.1 uncultured Campylobacter sp.
ATTTTGCGTGGTAGAAACGAAGCTTTGCAGGGCGGAATTCTGCTCACCATGCGAATTTTGCGTGGCGATAAAATCCTGCGTGGCGGAATTTTGCAAATTAGAAATATAAATTTTAGAGGCGGAATTTTCTCCGCTCGCAAAATGTTGCATCTTTATGGAATTTTGTTTTTCCGTAAAATTTGACGCCGAAGCGGAATTTTGCTCGTTTTTAAAATTTGAAGCGCCTGAATTTAACGCAAAAACAGGGTTTTGCGCGATCCGTCCGCCTAGATAGATGCGCTCGTTGAGCTTAAAAACGTGCGGACTGGTGTAGTGCCCGACGCTAAAGCCCGCTGCGGCTATCGCGTTAGCCAAAAACCGCCCAGTGCTGCCCTTGCCGTTGGTGCCGATGATCTGAATGACGTTTTTGAGCGGAATTTTATCTTTAATGGCGGCATACGCCCGCGGGAAGCGCTCGTAGTCGATTTTTTTGTAATAAATCGGACGATTTTGCAAAAATTCTTTAATGCTGCGCCCGCTCAAGTCTGAATCCCCTAATCGCAAGCGCCGAAATAAACTCGTCAAACGCCTGCGCAGAGGCATTTTCGATCGCTTTGTAGCGGTCCTTATCGCTAATGATCGAGCTCGTATCGTAGCTATTTTTGACTAGGCGGCTAACTTTAAAATCGTAATCGCCAACGCAATCCTTGCTGAAAACCTCGCCGTTTTTAAGCTTGGTGCTAAAATTTACGATGAGATTTGCGCGGTAGCTAGTGACGTAGCCGAACTGATCGTATGAAAGCTCGCTAAAGCTTAGGCTTTTTATGCTCGCTACTACAATCGTCTGCGCCGAGTTTTTATCCGCAAGGCTCATCCCTAGGCGCTGGACTATACCCTGCCTGATCGCATCTTTGATCGCGACAGTGTTTTGCGGATCGGTCTTGCTCATTATAACGTCCACAAATACGCTTCCACTCATCGTCTCTTTCGCGATCCTTGAAACGGGCTTGTAGCCGCAGCCGATTAAAAAAATCAAACAAAAAACGGTTAAAGCTTTTCTCATCTTCGCCTACTTTATCACCAAATTTACGAGCTTGTTTTTGACATAAATTTCTTTTACGACGCTCTTGCCCTCTAGCCATTTAGCGCAGTTCTGCTTCGCAAGGTTTAAAATTTCGCCCTCGCTTAGGCCTGCATCCGCTTCAAACTCGGCGCGTTTTTTGCCGTTAATCGTGACGGCAAGCTTGATCGTATCGCTCTCAAAGACCTCTTCGCAAACTCTCAGCTCGCCGAAATTCCGCCTCTTAAACAGCTTCTCGCTAAGCTCGGCGCAGATGTGCGGCACTATAGGCTCTAGCAGATTTAAGATCACGAAATATCCCTCGGTAAATACGTCTTTGTTGCTCTGCGTATTTAGCGCATTTAGCGCCTCCATACACGCGGCGATTAGGGTATTAAAAGCAAAACTGCTCTCATAAACCTGCTGTGATTTCTTAAGCGCCTCGTAAACTTTGAGGCGGGCGTATTTTTCCTCTTTATTTAAAGCGGCGTGGTCGATCTGTGGAATTTTATCCGTAGCATAAGCGTTTTCGGCGCGATCGTATAGGCGATTTAAAAATTTATACGCGCCCTCTACCGCGCTGTCGTTCCACTCAAGCTCCTTCTGCGGCGGTGCGGCAAAAAGTATAAAAAGTCTCGCTGTATCAGCGCCGTAGGTCTCGATAATGTCGTCCGGATCGACGGTGTTTCCTTTGCTTTTACTCATCTTTGCGCCATCTTTTAGCACCATGCCCTGAGTTAGCAGCCGCTCAAACGGCTCGCTATCGCGCAGATAGCCTATGTCGCGAAGAGCCTTTTGGAAAAATCTCGCATACAAAAGGTGCAAAATCGCGTGCTCGATGCCGCCGATATATTGATCGACGTTCATCCAGTAATTCACGCTTTTCTCGTCAAACGCCCGCTGCCGCCACGTCCGTTCGTCGCTTGCGTAGCGCGCGAAATACCATGAGCTTTCAAAAAATGTATCAAGCGTGTCGGTCTCGCGCATCGCGTCGCCGCCGCATTTAGGGCATTTGCAAAACTTCCAGCTAGGATGCGCGTCGAGCGGATTACCCTTGCCAGTGATCTTAATATTCTGCGGAAGCTCTACGGGCAGATTTGAAATTTCTTCGCTTACAAGCCCGCATTTTGAGCAGTGGATCATCGGGATCGGCGCGCCCCAGTAGCGCTGGCGGCTCACTCCCCAATCGCGCAGTTTAAAATTTACCACGCGACGTCCGAGCTTTAACTCCTCAAATTTTGAGATAACGGCGCTTTTTGCCTTCTCGCTATCCATGCCGCTAAATTCCGCGGAATTTACCAAAACTCCGCTCTCTACGTAAGCTTTGCTAGCGTCGTAATCGCCGCTTTTAGGAGCGATGCTTTGAATGATCGGCAGGTTAAATTTCTTCGCAAACTCGAAGTCTCTCTCATCATGCGCAGGCACAGCCATAACCGCGCCGCCGCCGTATTCTGCTAGGACGAAATTTGCGGTCCAAACGGGGATTTTTTTTCCGCTTAGCGGATGAAGCACGCTGATTCCGAGGCTCACGCCGTCTTTATCGCTTGCTTGGCGCTCGCGCGGGCTTTGATTTAAAATTTCTCTCACCTTCGCCGCAGCTTCGGCACCGAGTAAGCCTTCATCCAAAAGCCTCTTTACAACCTCATGCTCCGGCGCGACCGCCGCGTAGCTCATGCCGTAAATAGTATCGGGGCGCGTCGTAAAAACCTTAAAGCCCTCGATGTCGCCAAGCTTAGCGCTGCTTTGCTCGTCAAATTTAAAGCTAAATTCCAAACCTTCGCTGCGCCCGATCCAGTTTTCCTGCATCGTAAGCACCTGAGCGGGCCACTTGCCCTCAAGCTGCTTTAGGCAATCCAAAAGCTCCTGCGCGTAGGCGGTGATTTTTAGGTAGTAGCCAGGCATCTGCTTTTGCACGACCTCGTTGCCGCAACGCCAACACCTGCCCTCTTCGACCTGCTCGTTGGCAAGCACCGTCTGATCGTGCTCGCACCAATTGACCACGGCGCTTTTTCTGTAGATGAGCCCTTTTTCAAAAAGTTTGATGAAAAATTCCTGCTCCCAGCGCGTATAAAGCGGGTCGGAGGTAGCGAGCATGCGACGAGCCGAAAAGCTAAAGCCCAAGCGGTGCAGCTCATTTTTCATATAATCAATATTTTCGTAAGTCCAAGTTTTAGGGTGAATGCCGTGTTTGATCGCCGCATTTTCCGCAGGCATACCGAAGCTGTCAAAGCCGATCGGCTGAAGCACGTTGTATCCGCGCAGCCTATAATAGCGACTCAGCGCGTCGCCGATGCTGTAGTTTCGCACGTGCCCCATGTGGATGCGGCCGCTTGGGTAGGGAAACATCGAAAGGATATATTTTTTAGGCAGGCTGTAATCGTCCTTAGGCTCGAAAACTCCCTCTTCATCCCAAATTTTCTGCCATTTAAGCTCAATACTTTTACTATCGTAAGGCATTTTGCGCTCCTAGAATTCGTCTTTAGTTTTTGCCGACTCGATCGCTATTAAAATTAGCGAGAAAAAGTTTGCAAGTAGCGCGCCGATGGCAAGCGAGGTCACGATCGACAGATCTCCCGGCGCTACTACAATCAAAACGAACGCCGGTATGAGATGCAGATCCGCTACGAGCGAGCTTGCGAAAAGCTCAGCTGCGAGCATATTTCGCACGCCCACCTTTAAAAGCGTCGAGACTGCATTCACGCTGGTTGCTATGAAAAGTAAAATTTCATTCTTCTCATACAAAAACCCGCCTATCGTAGTCATACTCATAAGCGCAAAAAATATGTAAATTACCCTTCCCCAGTTCATCTTTTATCCTTACACCGTGCCTTTTTCATACATGGCGCGATTCTTTTCTTTCTCTTTGATACGGCGCTGTTTTTCGGCTAAAAACGCGCGGTATTTCTCGACATTAAATTTAAACAAAATCAGCATCGGAGCAGCTACAAATACAGAGCTGAAAGTTCCTGCTATGACGCCTATTAGCATCACGAAGCTAAAACCGTGGATCATCTCGCCGCCCCAAACGAATAAAATCACAATGACGATGAGAGTCGTAAGCGAAGTAAGCAACGTGCGCGATAGCGTATGAGAGATCGATTCGTTTATAACCTCATCAAGCTTAATCGATTTACTATCTTTTACACCTTCTCGAATTCTATCGAAAACAACGATGGTATCGTTAAGCGAGTAGCCCATTATAGTTAGAAGCGCAGCTAAAATTTCAAGGTTGAAATCCACGCCGGCTAAAATCATCGCACCTACGGCAACTACGACGTCGTGCAGATCCGATAATACGGCCGCAATCGCAAATCTCCATTCAAACCGCAGGGTGATATAAACCAAAATGAGCGCAAACGACACACATACCGCTAAAATTCCGTTTGTGCGAAGCTCCTCGCCGACTTTAGGACCTACGATATCGACCTTGCGAATGTCGAAGTTTCCACTACCTTGTAAAATTTTTTGCGCCGCTAAGGCGGGATTATCGCCCAGTTCACTCGCAGCGCCTGAATATCTAATCGTAACTTCTTGATCGCTACCGAATTCCGTAACGTTGATATTGCCTAAATTTGCCGCCTCGAAGCGTTTTCTGATCTCATCAAGCGGTGCTTTAGCGTCGTATTTAACCTGAATGAGTGTACCGCCGCTAAAATCGATGCCATAATTAATGCCCTTAATGAAAAACAGCGCAATAGAGCCTATTATCAAAACTGCAGAAAGCGCAAAGGTAAAATATCTAAATTTCATAAAATCATAAATTTTGCCCTTATCAAACACTTGCATTTGCGCCTCCTCTTACTTTATAACCGAGCCAAAGCGCGGTATTTTTACTCTTTTCCATCTTATCCATTACTAACTCAAACATTCCGTGAGTGCCTAAAATAGCCGTTATCATCGACGCTACGATACCGATGCTCATCGTGACGGCAAAGCCCTTCACCGGGCCCGTGCCGTAGGCATATAGCGCGGCGGAGGTGATCAGCGTCGTGATATTTGAATCCACGATCGCGCTCATCGCGTTTTCATAGCCTTTATTTATGCTTTGGCGGATTGAAACTCCCGTCCTTAGCACCTCTCTAACGCGCTCATTAATGATGACATTCGCATCCACAGCCATTCCGATAGTTAGCACGATTCCCGCCATTCCAGGAAGCGTCAAAGTAGCGCCGAATAGCGCCATACAAGCGATCAAAAACAAGATATTCACCACAAGCGCGATATCGGCAAAAAGTCCCGCTACGCCGTAGTATAAAATCATAAAGATCAAAATCGCAACCGCTGCAAGACTAAGCGCCGCCATACTCTTATCGATGCTATCTTGTCCTAGGCTAGGGCCGATGCTGCGTGTCTCTGAGACTTTAATAGGAGCCAAAAGCGCACCGCTTCTAAGCGCAATCGCTACGTCGTGCGCCTCCTCGACGCTAAATCCGCCGCTGATCTGACCGCTGCCGCCGCCGATACGCTCGTTAATGCGCGGCGCGGAGTAAACCTTGCCATCAAGCACGATAGCTAGACGCTTACCGACGTTTTTGCCGGTAAAATCGCCAAAAATTTGAGCGCCTTGAGAGTTCAGCGTAAAATTTATAATCGGCTGGTTGGTGTGCTGATCGAAGGCAACCTTCGCATCGACCAGCATCGCGCCGTCTAAAACCGGAATTTCGTTTATGAGATACTTGTAATTCGGATTTTTAACGTCCGGGTAGATCACGTCGCCGTAAGCTCTGGCATCCGCTGCGCTGATAGTCTGCGCGCGGTCTTGGCGCACATCGTCCACTGCCATAAGCTGCAAGTGAGCCGCTTTGGCAATCAGATCTTTGGCGCGTTGCTCATCCGCTGCACTTTTGACGCCCGGAAGCTCAACCAAAATATAGCTCTCGCCCTGCTTTGCTACCGTAGGCTCCGCAAGTCCGAATTGATCCAAGCGGTTTCGGATAGTTTCTACGGCCTGTTCAATCGCGTATTTTTTAGTCGCTTCGACCTCCTCGGGCGTTAGTGTGACGCGGTATTTTTCGCCCGATTTTTGAATGTCTAATCCGCTTGCGGCGCTATGCAAAATCGCATCAAATTTAGAAGCCTCGTCTGCGTCTAAAATTTCAAATTCAAACGAATCGCCTTCCAATTTTAGCCCGTCCATCAACAGATCGTCGCGCTTGGCGGCGTAATTGACGCTAGCGGCGATCGATTTGATCTTCGAAACGACCGCCTCGTCGCTTTGAACTTCCAAAAGCATATGCAGGCCGCCTTGCAGATCTAGACCCAAGTTTATCTTGCTTCCCTTTTCGGTCTGAAAGATCGAAGGCGCGGCAAAAATCACCGAAAAAATAACCGCAGCCAAAAAGATCAGCAGGCGGTATGAAATTTTACTGCTCATCTAATTTTCTTGCCACGAATTGTTTATCTAGCTCGACCATGACCTCATCGTTAAGCTTAACTGTGATAAAATCATTGTTTGTTTTCACGACCGTGCATTTTATGCCACCGCTAGTTATGATCTTATCGCCTTTGCCGAGCGCATCGACCATCGCTTTATGATCCTTGGCCTGCTTTTGCTGCGGTCTGATAATCAAAAAATACATAATCGCAAAGATTACGACGATAGGTAGGATTGATGCAAAGAAGTTTCCTTGTTCCATGTGTTTCCTTCATTAGAAATTTAAAAAGTAGCTATTTTACATTAAGTTACATAAATAAAGGCTTTGTTCTTGCCCTTGCGCTTTCAAATTTTATTTTCGTAGAAATTTTAAGCTCTAAATTTGACGGCTTGGCTGCTTTGGCGGCGGAATTTTTCTCGCCTCTAATTGCGATAGCGGCACTTTTTTATCTGCTAAAAGCAAGCAAGGCGGAGTGGTTTTGGTGCGGATTTTTTATCGGCGCGCTATGGATGCACTGGATCAGCTTCAGCCTGATCTATTTCGATCTTGCATTTTTGATCCCGCTTGAAATTCTTGGAATTTGCCTCGTTTACGCCTTTATTTTCCGCATCTTTGCGATCTTTGACGCGCCGGTTTTGCGCGCTGCGTGCCTTTTGATTCTAAAATTTATTCACCCTTTCGGCTTTGATTGGCTAAATTTTGAACTACTGCTAAGCCATGGAATTTTTAGAGCCGATCTTAGCGCGCTGGCTCTGATTTTAGCGGGACTTTGCGCGGTTTTGTATCTACGTGGGCGCGGCGCCCGGGCTAAGCTTAACGCCGCGATCTTTGCGGTATTTTTGATCTGCGCGCTGCAATTCAGCCAAAAAGAGCCCGAACCGCTACCGATTAAAATTTTACTTGCAAATACCGATATTTCGCAGCATGACATCTGGGCGAAGGATAAAATTTTATCCGCTGCATTGGCAAATTTAGCCAGGATTGATGATGCGATCGCAGCGGGACAGGACGCGATAATTTTGCCCGAGAGCGCCTTTGCGATGCCGCTAAATTTAGAAAACGTGCTAGTTGAAGCCCTAAAGGAAAAATCGCGCGCAATTACTATCGTAGCGGGCGCGGAAGCGTATGAGGACGGGAAATTTTACAACAGCGCCTATCTTTTTGCGAACGGAGAAATGAAGCGCTTCGATAAGCACATTTTGGTACCGTTTGGCGAAATGGTGCCGCTGCCGGAATTTGCGCGAAATTTCATCAACCGCGTGCTGTTAGGCGGCGCGACCGATTTTTCGACGGCTAGCGGTTTTAGCGACTACGAGCTTGGCGGCAAGAGCGTAAGAAGCGCCGTTTGCTACGAGGCTACGCGCGCAGAGCTTTACGAGGGCTCGCCCAAATATGTCGTAGCGATCAGCAATAACGGCTGGTTCGTGCCGAGCTACGAGCCATATTTGCAGCGCCTCATAATCCGCTACTACGCGAGCTTGCACGGCACGCTGATCTATCACGCCGTAAACGGTAGCGCTAGCGAGATAATCGCTCCGAAAAAGATCTGGATAAACCGCCTTAAAGATCATCTAAAATAGCCTAAAAAGTTATTTTTAAACGACTTTTGGATAATATTTTAAAATTTTATTAGGAGCTAAATTTATGGCTAAATACAATCGCATACTCGTAAAATTTTCGGGTGAAGCGCTAGCGGGAGAGAACGGCTTTGGGATCGACAGCGAAATTTTAAAATTTATCGCTAAAGAGATCAAGCAGCTCGTAGAGGGCGGCATCGAAGTAGGCATCGTAATCGGCGGCGGCAACATCATAAGAGGCGTAAGCGCCGCGGCTAGCGGTATCATCAAACGCACCAGTGGCGATCATATGGGCATGCTAGCCACCGTCATAAACGCAATCGCGATGAGAGAAGCGCTAGAATACGCAGGTATGGATGTGCGCGTGCAAAGCGCGATAAAGATGGAAGCGATCTGCGAGACCTTCATTATCGGCCGCGCCAAAAGGCACCTCGAAAAAGGGCGCGTCGTGATCTTTGCCGCAGGCACGGGAAATCCGTTCTTCACGACCGATACCGCGGGTACGCTCCGCGCTATCGAGATCGGAGCCGACGCCATCATCAAAGCCACCAAGGTAATGGGGATCTACGACAAAGATCCGCAAAAATTTAAAGACGCCAAATTGCTTTCCAAAGTCACTTACGATCAAGCCCTGCACGACAACATCAGGGTGATGGATGATACGGCTATCGCGCTTGCTAAAGACAATGCGCTTCCGATCATCGTGTGCAATATGTTTAAGAGCGGAAATTTATACAAAATCGTCGATGGCGGAGATCTAAGCTCCTGCTCGATCGTAAAAAACTGAAATTTTAAATTTAAGGAGAATTGATGAGAACCGAACAAATTGTAGCCAAAGCGTTAAAAGTAACCGGCGGAGACCGATATAAGCTATCTTTGATGATAAGCAAACGCGCCGAGCAGCTAGCTGCGGGCGAACCGCCGCTGATAGAGAATGTAGATACTCGCAAGATGAAATTTGCCGATATAGCAATCTTGGAACTAGCCGAAGGTAAGATCGCATTAGATGGAATCGTTGACAAGGATTAATGATAACTTCTTAGAAAGTCTCATCGACGATGTCGTCGATACCAAAGACATTCAAAGCGCCAAGCAGCTGCTTTATAATCTAAAAGAGCCCACTCCGCTGCTAGTGGATGCTATAAATTTATGCATCGCGCAGCACGACGGGCAGTTTCGCAAAAGCGGCGAGCCGTATGCGATCCATCCGATTTTGGTAGCCTGCTTCGTATCTTTTATGGGTGGAGACGACGCAATGGTAATATCTGCGCTACTACACGACGTAGTAGAGGATACAGATTACAGCATCGAGCAGGTTAGACAAAGATTCGGTGACGAAGTAGCCAAAATCGTAGAAGGGCTTACTAAAATCGTAAACATCAGAGAGGATAAATTAGCCCCATCCAGCGATAGTAACGCCAAGCTACGCTCCACCGCGCTTACCTTCCGCAGGATGCTAATGATCTCCATTAATGATCAGCGCGTTTTGGTAGTCAAGCTCTGCGATAGGCTGCACAATATGCTAACCCTAGACGCGCTTCGCCCCGATAAACAAAAACGTATCGGCGAGGAGACGCTTTTGGTTTACGCGCCGATCGCGCACAGGCTTGGAATTTCATCGATCAAAAACGTGCTTGAAGATCTTAGCTTCAAATACGTCATGCCTAAAGAGTATTCTGCGATCGCCGATTACGTCGAGGAACACAAGCAGCAGCTTCAGATGAGCTTGAGCAAATTTAGCGAAAAAATCAAGGAGTATATGCTTTCAAACGGCTTTAGCGAGGGCAGCTTTGAGATCCAAAAGCGAATGAAACACTACTACTCGATCTTTTTAAAGATGCAGCGCAAAGGAATTTCGATCGAGGAGGTGCTCGATCTTTTGGCTATCCGCATCATCGTGCAAAAGCCGATGGATTGCTACTTGGCTCTGGGTATAATCCATACTAAATTTAACCCGCTGATCTCGCGCTTTAAAGATTATATCGCGCTGCCAAAGCAAAACGGATATCAGACGATCCACACGACCGTCTTTAACGAAAGTATGATCGTAGAGGTGCAGATCCGCACTTTCGATATGCACAACACCGCGGAATTCGGCGTCGCTGCGCACTGGAAGTATAAATATAGCGGCTCGATCAATCCGAAGCTCGATTGGCTAAACGACATCGGCATGCAGGAAGAGGACGACGCCAACGCCGAGGATCTTTACGAATACGCTAAAGACAGCCTCTACGTCGAGGATATCGCCGTGTATTCTCCCAAGGGCGGAATTTTTACATTGCCACGAGGCGCCACGGCGCTTGATTACGCCTACGAGATACACTCTCAAGTGGGTTTAAAAGCGACCGAGGCCTTTATAAACCGCGTCAAAGTGCCGCTGCTAACGGAGCTTAAAAACGGAGATATCGTTCATATCATCACCGGAAGCGAGCCACACTACCGCTGCAGCTGGCTAAGCTCGGTCAAAACGGGCAAGGCGCGCGCGACGATAAAGGCGTTTTGTAAACAAAAGATCAGAGATATAAATTTTGAAGTAGCGATTAAAATTTTATGCGCGATCTTTACGACGAGTAAGGAGAGCATTCTAAGCTGGCTTGAAAAAGAAAATTTAAGCAAAAAGATCGGCAAAGCTGCCTATGACTCGGTATTTTTAAAAGACGTCGTAAACGCGCTGAAAAAATACCCGCTCAAAGAGAAATTTTTCAATATGAAATTTCGCAGCAAGTATGAGATTGAGAAGCAAAAATTTGACAACATCGTGGTGTATTCAAATTTTAAAATCGACGAGGTTGAGTTTGATTACTGCTGCAACCCAAAGCGTGGCGACGACATCATCGGCTTTCGCAACGGACACGGCGTGACGGTGCATCATAAGCTGTGCGAACGTGCAAGCGAGCTAATCAAAACCGATGAGATGATCTTCGTAAAATGGACGCGCAATGCGCCGCACCGCTACAAGATCATATTAAATTTAGAAAACAAGCGCGGCTCGCTGGCGACGTTTTTGAACTATTTAGTCAAGCTTGAGGTCGATCTGGTGTCGATAAGCCTCAACGAAAATAGCGAAACAACGTCGGATTATTTTGAGATCATCATCGAGCTAAACGAAAATTTAGACTCCACGGAGATTAAAGACAAACTCAAAAACCGCTTTAAAATCGTGGATTTCGTATCGCTTACGGACGTATATAAAAACTAAATAAGGGAGAGCAAATGGCTGACATTCAAGGCATTATGGAAAATTTTAAGCGCGGTGTCGCGGAGATCATCGGCGAAGAACAGATCGAGGCACTGATTAGGCGCTATTACGACAGCGGCGAGGTCTTTTACGTCAAAATCGGCATGGACCCCACTGCTGCGGATCTGCACCTAGGGCACACCGTCGTTTTGAATAAGCTTGCGTTTTTACAAAACCACGGCGCGATCGTGCAGTTTCTAATCGGCGATTTTACCGCTCAAATCGGAGATCCTACGGGCAAGAGCGAGACTCGCAAAAAACTAGCGCGCGAAGTTGTGCTTCAAAACGCCAAAACCTACGAGCAGCAGGTCTTTAAAATTTTAAATCCCGCAAAAACTAAGGTAATGTTTAATTCCGAATGGACCAACCGCCTGGGTGCTAGCGGTATGATCGAGCTATCAAGCACTTTTAATGTTGCCCGGATGCTCGAGCGCGACGACTTCGAGAAGCGCTACAAGGCAGAGCAGCCGATCAGCATCAGCGAGTTTATGTATCCGCTACTGCAAGGATACGACAGCGTTTGCATGAAATGCGATATAGAATTTGGCGGTACCGATCAGAAATTTAATCTTTTAATGGGTCGCCAGCTGCAAAGAATTTATGATGTCGGCAAGGAGCAAAGCGTCGTGATGATGCCGCTTTTGGTAGGCACCGACGGTACGAATAAAATGAGCAAGAGCTTAGGCAACTACATCGGCGTAACCGATACGCCTCATGATATGTACGGCAAGGTGATGAGTATCAGCGATGCGTTAATGTGGGATTGGTATAATCTGCTAAGCCAAAAAAGTAGCGAAGATATTGAGCTAATAAAAGGCTTCGTGGCGGATGGCTCGATCCATCCTAAGGCGGTTAAGGAGGAGCTTGCCTCCGAGATCGTAACGCAATTTTATGACGAAAATACCGCCTTTGAGGCCAAGCAGGAATTTGACCGCGTCCACGGTGCTGGCGAGCTCCCTAGCGAGATCAAGGAATATCACGTAAGCTCGCCTGCATGGATAGTAAAGGCGTTAATTAGCTGCAAGCTCGCAGTATCCAGCTCGGATGCGCGCAGGCTAATAAAATCAAACGCCGTCAGTATCGATCAAAATAAAATTTTAGATGAGCAGCTTCAGCTTAGCTCGGGCGAATACACTCTTCAAGTAGGGAAGAAAAAATTCGCTAAATTAAAGGTAGATTAATGAGTATAAAGATAGGCAAACACGAGATTGCACACCCGATAATTCAAGGCGGCATGGGACTTGGTATCAGCTGGGACAAGCTAGCCGGCAATGTCAGCCTAAACGGCTGTCTAGGCGTCATTAGCTCGGTCGGCACCGGTTACTACGAAAATCTTAAATTTGCCAAAAAATCGCTCGATGGCAGACCCTATCAAAGCGAGAATTTTTATAGCAAAGAGGCGCTTTTTACAATCGTACAAAACGCCCGTAAAATTTGCGGCGATGCGCCTTTGGGGATGAACGTAATGTGCGCGGCGAACGACTACGAACGCATCGTGCGCGACACGTGCGAGGCGGGTATCGACATCATCATAAGCGGCGCCGGGCTTCCTACCAATCTGCCGGAATTTACGGCCGATTTTCCGGACGTCGCGCTCGTACCCATCGTCTCCTCAGCTAAAGCTCTTAAGATCATCGCCAAGCGCTGGAAGCAGCGCTACGACAGAATTCCCGACGCCGTAGTGCTCGAAGGCCCTCTTAGCGGCGGACATCAGGGCTTTACCTACGAGCAGTGCGGCGATCCGGCGTTTGCGCTAGATAATCTAATCCCGCAAGTAAAAGCAGAAATCTCGCAATGGGGCAACTTCCCGCTCTTTGCCGCAGGCGGAATTTGGGATAAGAGCGACATCGAACGCGTGAAATCTTTGGGCGCGGATGGCGTGCAGATGGGTACGCGCTTCATCGGCACCTTTGAATGCGACGCCGCAGAGGAATTTAAGCAAGTACTTCTTAACGCCAAAAAAGAGGACATCCGGCTTCTAAAATCGCCCGTAGGCTATCCCGCGCGCGGCATTCATACTAATCTGCAAGATATGATCGCCGCAGGCACGGCGCCTAAGATCCGCTGTATCAGCAACTGCGTAAGCCCTTGCGAGCGCGGCAAAGGCGCTAATGCCGTAGGATACTGCATCGCCGACCGCCTAAGGGACGCGTATCTGGGTAAAACGCAAAGCGGTCTGTTTTTTACCGGTGCGAACGGATGGCGATTAAACGAGATAATATCCGTGAAGGAATTGATAGAAAAACTTATAAATGGCGAAGATAGTTAAAATTTTTCTAATCGCAGCTTTTAGCTGCGTATTGGCGTTTGGAGCTTCGAGCGAGGCGTTTTTTGCGAAATTCGACAAGGATTTCATCGTAGCGACGCCGAATTACAAGCGCTCGCTGCACAAGGAGCTAAAATCGCTCTACCAAGGCGCGTCCGATAAAGAGGTCCGCATCAAAGCGCTAAAGAGGCTGGTTTACAGCTCGAAAAATTTAGGGCTTGACTCCTCGCCCTACGAAAAGGAGCTCGCGCGCCTAAATACAAAGAGCGCGGATAAAACAAAGTCCAAAAGCTCTAGCGACGAGAGCAAACAAAGCTCAAACTCCGCCGAAAAGAAAAGCTCGAAAAATTCCAAAAAAGCAAGCTCTGCTAGCAGCGAGGATTCCCAAGCTTCGGGCAGCTCCAAAACAAAGTCCGCGAAAAGCGAGGGAAGCTTCAAAGCGGAAAATTCCAAAAACTCTTCAAATTTAGCGGATAAAACCCCAAAGGCTTCAGCCTCGGAAAATTCTAAAAGCTCTGCCTCCAAAAACTCCTCCGCCAAAAAAATGCAAGCTGCAAAAAACGCCGATCTAAGCTCGCTTTCTAAAGAGGATTTGGAATTTCTACGCTCGACTAGACCGATCGGCGCGGACGAGGTCGTGGACGCCCAAGAGGACGATGGCGGCGAGGACGCGACCGCGGAAAACGAGGATGATGAGGAAGCTGCGGATCAAAGCAGCGAGCTTAGAAAAAGCAGCGTCAAAAAAGCGGATAAAAACGCCAAGCTTGCGTTAAATTCTCTGCGCGGCGATAAAAACGAGATCGTGCTTGAGTTTAACCGCGATCTAAAGCGCGGCGATTATAAAGATTTTACGATCGCGAGTAGTGATAATTTTCGCTTCGTGATTGATTTTAGCGCGCGGCAAAAGTCACAAAAAACGCGGCTTAAAGATAGCTTTGTTAGCGATGTACGCGTCTCGCAATACAACGATAAGACCGTGCGCATCGTACTTAGCGATCCGAAAGAATTCAATGCAAACGTTGAAATTGGCGGCAATATGATGATTTTAAGTACGGCTGAAGGCTTAAAAGCCGCAAAATCCGCGCGCACAAAAAAAAACAAGGATCAAAAATCAGGGCGCAAGCGCGGACGCGAGCAAGATAGCGAGCCGCAAATCAGCACGATAGATGATGCGCAAGGTGCCAAAACCGCGTCCGTAGCCGTCGGTAAAATTTACAAATCGACCAAGGGTAAGCTCATCGTAATCGATCCGGGTCACGGCGGTAGCGATTCGGGCGCGGTCGGAAACGGGCTGAAGGAAAAAAATGTCGTGCTGGCCACATCCAAAAAGCTTGGCGCGCTGCTTACCAAGCGCGGATACAAGGTGCTTTATACGCGCAGCACCGACGTGTTTATAAATTTAAGGTCGCGCACCGCTTTCGCCGCTAAAAAAAACGCCGATATGTTTATTTCGATCCACGCAAATGCCGCTCCTAACGCCAGCGCGGCATCCAAAATGAGCGGCGTGGAGACCTTTTTCTTAAGCCCGGCTAGAAGCGAGCGCAGCAAAAACGCCGCCGCGCTCGAAAACAGGGGCGATTTGGAGGATATGAATACCTTCTCGAAGCAGACCTTCCTAAATTTCTTAAACCGCGAGAAGATAATCTCCTCAAACAAGCTTGCCATCGATATTCAAAGCTATATGCTAAGCTCGGTCAAAAAGAGCTTCTCAAGCAGAGACGGAGGCGTGCGCGAGGCGCCATTTTGGGTGCTGGTGGGCGCTACGATGCCCGCGGTGCTCGTGGAGATGGGCTACATCACGCACCCGCAGGAGGGTAAAAATTTAGGCAAAAACGCCTATCAAGATCGCATTGCCCAAGGCATCGCAAACGGCGTGGACGCGTACTTTCAGAAAAACAAGTGATGAAATTTTACGCGCCGCACATTTTTGCAAGTGGGATAAAATTTTATTTCGACGCGAGATCTGCCCCGCAGATAAATTTTAGCTGGCGCGATAGCTCTTGCGGATAAACAGAGCACAGAGGCGGTAAATTTAAAAATTTAAAGCCCGCCGCGCTAAATTTAAAACAAAACGTGCGGCGTTTGCATGCAAAATCCGCCCGCATGCCAAATATTTACTACGGGCGGTAAATGTTACGGAGCGTCTTGCGGCGCCACGAGCTAGGGATATATACAGCTTAGGCGCGGAATTTTAACGCGGCTCGGCATAAAATTTTAAAGCACGGACTTGGCGCTGCTCTACGCAGCAGAGTGCGGCTGGCAGTAAAATTTACCGACGAAATTGCATTTAAGCCGCGCGAAAATAGCGATTTGGTCGCGCTAACGCAAGTCGTGTTTCAAACCGCGTCCGCGCAATTAGGATTGCGCTTTAAGTTATGAGCGTGTATATTGCGCCAGTCGCGCTTAAAACAGCACGGTCGCGCCCTAAAATTTCACGCTATGTCCGCAGGACGCGCGATATTTGCGTAATGCTGCGAACGCGGCAGTTACAGCGTGCCAATGCCTGCGCTGTATATGCATTAAAGGCGCGGCTGAATCGTAAATTTAAAGATAAATTTAAAAGGTCCAAAATGAAAAAAATCGTATTTTTGATCCTGCTTTTCGCAGCCGTTGCGCTCGCGCTTTACATCACTTCGCGCGTCAATCCGAGCCTTTTTGCCGAAATCAAAGTCCTAGGCGCGCTGCTAAACGCCACGATCTTCGGCGTCGCGCTCATCGCCTTAGCGATCGGCGAAAAGGAGCTCGTGCGCTTTCCGTTTCTTACAGCCTCTCTGCTGGCGCTGTTTTCGGGACTGGTAGAGGGCGTGCTGCTCTTTGAAAACCGCTACTACATCGTGATCACGGCGGTAGCGTTCGTCGCCTTCGTCTTTTATCTGCAGATCAGGCACAAAAGATTTTCAAATAAAATTTATAAAAATTATGCAGAGGAAAGCTCTAAAGATTTAGATGAGGGCGTAAATTTAAAAGACGAGGGTTTCGGCGGCGCAAAAGATGCGCAGGAGCCGCAGAGCAAAAGCGGTGCAGCGGATGAAATTTTAAACTTTAAAAGCGGCGGCGAAATTTTAAATTCTCAAAGCGAGGATGAAATTTTAAATTCTAGTGGCGATCTCGGTGAAAATTCCGCGCATCGCACCTATGAAAATTCCGACGAAAATTTTAAAATTCCAAATGAAGGCGCGGGTGAAGGCGGCGCGGGCGAAAATTCCGCGCAAAATTTCAATCAAGGCGCTGAAAATTCCGCGCCCGACGCAAGGCGCGATAGATGATCAGATCCGCGCTCATCGCGCTTGCGGTGATATTTTTGCTGCTTTTAAATTTAGCCAATCTCTTCGGCATGACACGCATAAGCGGGCCGGTGCCTGCGATGATCTGGTTTGCGATCAGCTTCTGCGGGGCTTTTTACCTATACAAATTTTGCGGCGCAAAGCCAGTCGCGGCGCGGATCGGGATCTTTGCCGTAGCCTTCGTGGGCGGATTTTTCACGAGCGTTTTGTACTACGGATTTTTTAATTCGCAAACTTTGGAATTTGCCTTTACATACGCCTTTTTCGCGGTGGTTTTTACGCTCGGCATCGGCGTGATTTTGTAGCGAGCTTTAAATTTAGCCCGCTGCTTCAAATTTCACCGCCGAGGCTCAAAATAAACTCGCGCAATTTTGTAGAATTTCAAAATTTACCCGTGCGAGCACCAAATTTACATCCTTATCTTGTAGGTCTTGTAGTTATCTTTCATCCTAAACGTCAGTAAATTTTGCAAAATTCCAAAGAGGATCATAAAGGTGATGAAGCTGCTGCCGCCGTAGCTGAAAAACGGCAGCGGCACGCCTACGACGGGCGCGAAACCCACCACCATCGAGATATTAACGCCCGTGTAGATGAAAATGAGCGAGGCAAGCGCGCTCGTAAAGACCCGTATCAGATAATCGCTTTTGAAATCGTAGTTCAGGCTCAGCAGATGCAGTATCAGCAGCGCATACAACGCAATCAGCGCGGCAGCCCCCACGAAGCCGAAGCGCTCGATCGTATAAGCGAAGATAAAATCGCTCGTCGCAATCGGCAAGAATTTAAAGTGCGTCTGCGTCGCCTCGTCTCTATCTTTGCCGTAGATGCCGCCGTTTCCGATAGCGATGATCGCCTGCTTGACCTGGTAATTGGGCTCCTCGCTGATGAAATCGGCGATGCGCTTTTTTTGATAATCGTGCATGTTTTCGTACAAAATCGGCGAGCTGGCCACAAAAACGATGATCAGCGTAAGCCAAATTTTTTTATCCACGCCGATGATAAAAAGGATCGCGAATCCGGTCAAAAAAAGTATCGCAGCGGTACCTAGATCGGGCTCTTTCGCGATCAAAACGAAAGGTAGAAGTATGTAAAAGCTAAGGCGCAAAAAATCCTTCAGCCCGTAGCCGTTTTTCGGCGGCGGATTTTTGTGTATCAGATACATCAGCATCAGGATAAACGCGGGCTTCATCACCTCGCTGGGCTGCAGCGTAAAATGCACGAAAGGAATCTCCAGCC
>NZ_CALIJA010000056.1 GCF_938017615.1 uncultured Campylobacter sp.
TTTAAATTTTAAAATTTAAAAAGCTCGTGAAGTTTGCCTGCAGAAATTTCTCTTTAAATTTAAAACGCGGCCACATAGATATATGCAGCCGCGCGGAATTTGAGTAGCGGATCGAAGCTCTAAATTTAGATAATCTACAAAGCCTTTGCGATCAGCTCGTTTACGTTTTTGATAAACTCGCTCGGATTTTCAAGCTCCTGCCCCTCGCTAAGGCGTGCCAGATCGTAGATTATCTCGGCTACTTGCGGCAGCATCAGTTTATCGGCCTGCAGCTTTTTGATGATCTCGTGATCTGCATTGATCTCCAAAATCGGCTTTACAGGCGGCAGATTGCGGTTTCCCATCTGCTTAAGCAGCTGCTGCGTCGCAAAATCGGGATCGTTCTCGTCAAAAACAAGGCAGGAAAGCGAGCCGTTTAGACGCGATGAAATTTTAACATCCTTGACGCGTTCGCCTAAAATTTCTTTGATCTTTGCAGCGATCTCTTTGGCTTGCGGCGTCGCGGCATCGCCCTCCGAAGCTTCTTGCTTGATCGAAGTCGCGTTTTTTACAGGCGTCTTATCAAACTCAAAAACGCCCGGCATCACGATCGTATCGATCTCATCGTCGCAGAGCAGCACCTCCGTGCCCTCGGCGTTAAATTTCTCGATCAGAGGCGAGCTTTTAAGCATCGCGGCGCTGTTTCCCGCGATATAATAGATCTCTTTTTGTTCCGCGCCCATTTTTTCCTTATATTCGCCAAGAGTGATGAGCCCCTCTCGCAGGTTTGATTTGAAAAGACAAAGTTTTAAAATTTCCTCTTTGTTTGCGCCGAAGCCGTAAAGCCCCTCTTTCAAAACCTTGCCGAATAATTCGTAAAATTTTATGTATTTTTCGCGATCGTTCTGCAAAAGCTTCTGCAGCTCGGATAGAATTTTTTTCACGCTCTGTTCGCGGACGTAGGCTAGAATTCGATTTTCTTGTAAAATTTCGCGGCTTACGTTTAGCGGCAGATCCTCGACGTCCATTATGCCGCGCACGAAGCGCAGATAGCTAGGCAGCAGCTCTTTGGCGTCATCGGTGATAAAAACGCGCTTGACGTAGAGCTTAACGCCGCTTTGATAATCGACGCGGTATAGATCGAAGGGCTCGCTGCTCGGCACGTAAAAAAGCGTCGTGTATTCGTGCGTGCCCTCGGCCTTGGTGTGGATGTAAAACAGCGGATCGCCGCTATCGTGGCTGATCTGCTTGTAAAATTCATTGTAATCGCCAGACTTTAGGCTGCTTTTTGGCAGCTGCCAAAGCGCGCTCGCACGGTTGATCTGGACGTTTTTGATTTCGCTATGTCCCTGCTCGCCCTCTTTTTGCGCGGGTACGTATTCTTCTTTATCCATAAAGATCGGATAGGGGATGTGGTTGGAGTATTTTTTGATGATGCCTTCTAGCCTATATTCGTCCAAAAACTCCTCATCTTTCATATGCAGAATTATCGTCGTGCCGAAGTCCTCTTTTTGCGCCTTTTCGATCGCGTAGTTGCTCGCGTCGCTGCTCCATTTATAGCCGTCCTGCGAGAGCGGCTTGCGGCTGATAACATCGATACGATCTGCAACCATAAACGCCGAATAAAACCCGACACCGAACTGCCCGATGAGGTTGCTGTCCTTCGCCGCATCGCCGCTAAGGCTCGCCATAAAGCCCTTCGTGCCGCTGCGCGCTATAGTGCCTAGATTGCTCTCGAGCTCAGCCTCGTCCATACCGATGCCGTTGTCGCCGATGCTTAGCGTTTTGACCTCTTTGTCGATCTTTATATCGATGCGCGGCACATACGAAAGCGCCTTGTAATCGTCATTCGTAAGGCTTAGGTAATTTAATTTATCCAGCGCGTCGCTCGCGTTTGAGATCAGCTCGCGCAGAAAAATCTCCTTGTTTGAATAAAGCGAATGGATCATCAAATTTAGCAGATCATTCACTTCGGTCTTAAATTTTTTCTTTGCCATTATGCGATCCTTTTTGAAAATTTTAGCAGATTATATCATGGAGTGCTAATCTTGTCAAGAGAAGAATAAATAAACTTGATATGAATCCTATCAAGTTTTGGAAATTTACGCGCCCGAAGTATGCAAAATTTAAACGGACTGCGGCCGATCCTCGCAAGAACCGGCTCAAATTTGATGACGTATTTACGCTAAATTTGGGCCCCCAAGCGTCGTTTTTTAAAAAATTCAAAATAAGATGATATAATCCACCCGTTTTCAATGCGATTTTGATGATAAAGCCCGGTGTTTAACCGACTAAAACAAAATTTATCGAGCAAAAAGGATTTCATTTGAATAACGAAGAAATTATACGGCGCATAAATGAGCTGAGAGAAAAGCGGAGCAAAAATTTAAAGAGTTCAAACGAAAATATCTGCGAAGCGGATGACAATGCAGATCTGAATACGGACGCTACCATAAATTTAACCGAAAAATCAGGCGCAGGTTCGGCCGCAAATTTAAGCCAAAAACCGAGCCCTAAGCCTTCCGTCGCTACTTTAATGGGTAGGCAATCGTTCAAAGACGCGGATCTCCACACTCCGCACAAAAATCGCTCTACGCTAAAAATACTCCCTCTCGTCATCGTATGTATAGTCGCGGTTTTTATAGCGATAAAAGCGCCTTTTCGCACGGAGATTTTAAATGAAACCCGAATTCCTATCAATCAAGCAAACGAAGACGCAAATAAAAATCCTAAAGAAATTTCTATTCGCACCAAAGACGGCACTTTAAAAATGAAAAATCCCGTAAGATTTCGCGAAGATTGCGACAGCGGGGATGGCGATGCCTGCGCCGTGCTTTCGAGCCTACTACTATTAAATGGCGAAATTTCGCAAGATGGCGCCAAAGAGTTGCTTAAAAAAGGCTGCTACGATCTTAACGGTGGCGAAAGCTGCACGAGACTTGCAGGCTACGAGGATAGAGATTCGCAAGAGGGCAGAAAACTGTATAAAAAAGCATGCAAGCTCGGTAACGGCGAAGGCTGCTTTATGTTCGGTTACGTCGCGTATTTTGATGACGATGACAAAGAAACGGGTACGCGATACTTTGAGCGATCGTGCGAGTTGCGATTTGCGGAGGCGTGCTATTTTCTAGTCGGAATTTATTCAAATGATCCGGCAAAATCGCAAAGATATCAGGCTCTGTTTGAAAAATATCAACAAGAAAACGACGATGCGATAATCAGCTTTAGGCGCAGATAATTTTTAAACACACTTTTGCACGGCTCCGTTTGCGAGTTTAAATTTGCGCAAATCAAAAGATGTCCTTTGCTCAGCAAGCATACAAATTTTAAATTTTTACTCAAACCCAAGCGCCGCGTCAAATTTACACAAACGCAAAAAGTAAAATTTAATCAGTTTATAAATTTAAAGCCTCTCGCAGAGATCGCCTTAAATTTACGCAAGCTCATACTGTCCGGCGCGCTTTTAAATTTTACTCATCACATCGTCGATTATCGCTTGCGCGCCGTTTCGATCTGCAAGCTCAAGCAGCCCTTTGCTTGCGGGCGCCACATCAAAGCTCTCAATCAAGCTCAAAATCCGCTCGCCGCTTGCGTCCTCTTGACGTAAAATTTCGCAAAGTCCGCGCTCTTTAAGAAATTTCGCGTTATAAAACTGATGATCCGCCGCCGCGAACGGAAACGGCACGAATATCGCCGGTAGACCGTTTGCACAGAGCTCCCACAGCGTGCTTGCGCCGCTGCGTCCGACGCAAAGATCGGCGCTTGCGATGAGCTCGTGCATGTTTTTGCAAAAGCCTACGAGCTGTACATCTAGGCCCTGCTGCGCGTAGATCTGCGAGATGCGCTCAAACTCGCGCTCGCCGCACTGGTGAATCACGCCGTAGCCGAGGCTCAAAAGCTTGGGCGCAAGCTCCACGGCAAGCGAGTTGATAAAGCTCGCTCCCTGCGAGCCGCCCAAAAAAATGACCCTCTTAAGCGCCATGCGCGGCCGCGCCGTCTCGAAAAAAATATCCGCGATCGGATAAGCAAACGCAGGCTTTTCATAGGAGCTGTAAAACGCGCGCGCAAAGGGCCTCAGCAGGCGGTTGAGCCGCCCGCAAACGGCGTTTTGCTCGTGGATAAAAAACGGCACGCGAGAAAGGATCGCCGCGATGGATGCGGGCGCCGAGCTGTATCCGCCCACGCTGATGAGCGCGCGGACGCCGTTTTGCTTTAAAATTTTACGCGCCGCAAGCGAGAGGCGCAGGATATTTAGCAGCGAGGCTAGCTTGGCAAAGCCCTTTTTATCGACTACGCCCGAGCTTTGCAAAAAATAGGTGCGCGCAAAAAGCTCGCTATTTTCAAACCACGCGCGATCCTGCCCGCGGTTTGAGCCGATGAAGATCGCCCTGATGCCCTGCTTCGCAAGATGGGCGGCTAAATTTTTAGCGATTATAAGATGCCCGCCGGTGCCGCCGCCGCTGATTGCTATGACCATACTTTTCCTTTAAATTTATAAAATTTCGCGCTTAAATTTTAGCCTCGGCGCGCTTTGGAGTAGAATTTTAAGCGCAAATTCGGCTCTAAATTTTACGCCTAAATTTAAAACCGCGCCCACCGAACTTGCCGCACTCGCCCAAAAGCCCGCAAAAGTTTTAAAATTTTGCCCTTTTCGACGCCATCAAAACGAGCCCCACCGCAAACGATGCCGCGAGCAGATGGCTGCCGCCGTAGCTTAGAAACGGCACGGCGATACCCTTAACCGGCGAGATCGACGTAATGCCGTAGGAATTGATAATGAACGAAAAGAAAAACATAAAGCCGATACCTAGGCAAAAGAGGAAATTTACGTTACTCGGCGACTTGCTCGCAGTCTGAAAGATGCGAAATAGCATCGCATAAAATAGCGCCACGATGAGTAAAATCCCGATAAATCCCCACTCCTCGGCGATACCTGCAAGCACGAAGTCGGTATGTACCTCGCTTAGATAGCCGAGCTTAAAGCTTCCAAGCCCAAGTCCCTGCCCGAAAAACTCGCCGTTGTTTATCGCATTTAGCGAGTGTCCGACCTGATACGGCGCGCTAGCGTCCTCTATACGCAGCCCTGCGGCTGTTTCGGGCGACATAAACGACAGTACGAAATCCTGCACGCCGCCCCACCACGAGCGCACGCGATCGACCCTGTGCGCGCTCGTGACGATAAAAACGTAAGCAAGCCCCAAAATCCCCATAAAGCTAAAGCCGATGAGCTTAAAGCTCGTGCCCGCGAAAAGCGACATAAAAATCATCGTAAGCCCCAGCACCGCGACTTGCCCCAGATCGTTTTGCACGATGGCGACTAGGATCACCACAAAGCCGAAAAGCGCTACGTAAGGAAGCAGCGTCGCGATCTCGCGCCCGATACTTTTTTTGGAGTGATCGAGCTTGCGCGAGAAGCTCCACGCCAAAAAGTAGATGAAGCCCACTTTGAAAAATTCCACCGGCGCTAGGTTAAAAAACGGCAGCCTGATCCAGCGCGCCGCGCCGTTGACGTCGGCAACCAAGGACTTGGGCAAAAAGCCCATCGCAAGCATCAAAATCCCCATGATCGCAAAAAGCGACATGCACACCGGCGTTAGGCATTTATCGGGATCGGCGCGCGAGACGATCCACATCACCGCGATGCATGCGATCCCTACCGCGCACTGACGATAAAAAAAATGCAGTGGCGTAGCACCCAGCAGAAGCACCGTATATGAGCTCAGCGACAGCGAAAATATCATGCCGATCGTAATGAGCGCGCAGGTGAAGTAATATAGCCATTTATCGGTTCTCAATCGTCTCTCCGTTTTAAAATTTATTCGCATTTACGTGCGCCGTGCACGCTTCGTCCGCCGCACGATGTTTTGAAACCTCGTATCGCGCCGGTGCCGCACGGCGCCGATCGTGGCACCGCCTTTTGGTGTACAGCGCGATCGCGCATCTTTTACGCGTGGCACGATCACACATTGTCTTTTGGAACGCAGCACGATCGTGCGTCTTTGACGCGCGGCGCGAATTTTATTCTCGCGCATAGGCGGCTTTGCGGTGCATGCTGCAGGATAGTGCGCCGTAAAGCACAGCCACGTCCTGCGTCGCCGCAAGTACGCATTTTACCTTCGCGCATCGTGCAGCCTTTCGACGTACACTGCCACGCCGTACGTAGAGCGCAACCTCGCACTATCTTTTAATACACAGGCGGGTGCATTCTACTCTGGCAGGCGTATCGCGGCGACTTTCGGCACGCGATACAAGGTCGCAAATCACAACTGCGCAAAATCGCGCGCTACTCGTGCGCGATAGTTGCAAAATTTTACGCGCAACATCCATTACAAACATGCTCGCATGCCGATCGATTTTCAGCGCCCGGACGATGCAAAACGTGCTGCATCTCACAATACAGCCGCACCGCAAAACATATCGCAAATGTACCCACTTTGTATTGTAAAAACACGCCCACGCAAAACACCGCGCGCCAAACAGCTCGTCGCACCGCTTGCGATGCACCAATTTTGACGTGCGGCACAGGCGCTCGCACTGCAAATTAGCCGCTGCGCACGACCGCAATACTCCTCTCCCAGCCTTCAGCGTGCGGCGAACTTTTCACTCATGTACTCACGCACGGCAAGCCAATACTCCGGCAGTTTCTCCCGCTCGCGCAATTACAAACGCTTCATATCGTCGTGGCGCGATTTAAAATTCAGGTCCGCTACGGCAAATTTTTAAATTTCAAAATTCCAAAGCCCAAAAAGAAGCAAAATTTTAAAATTTGCAGGGCTCTATAAAT
>NZ_CALIJA010000057.1 GCF_938017615.1 uncultured Campylobacter sp.
GCTTCCTCTAACATTTCCTCAAAATTTAAATATTTAAAAAATGTCTCAATATCGAATGCCTCGGTATTGTTTTTATCTTTGAGGCTACTTTTTTGCAAAATCTCTTCATCGCTTAGCCCATTGCCACAAAGAGCTTTATATCTATCTATTTTCATATTATAGAAATTTAATATTTTGATGTCCGGTTCTAGCTTGGTACATTTTTTATCGTTTGGCATATAACCGAAAAATTTTATAAAATCTTTTTCTTTTGAAATATCTGATAAACTTACTTTATAATTTGAATTTTTATCTTCTTTTGCTAGTCTTACTCTCATTTTTCCCCTACCATTCTTTATATTTTAATATCTTTTCTCCATAGCAGTAATCATTCATATGGTTTATGTAAGACTCCTTCTCTTTTATAGACATGGCTGTATTATTCATACAATTGTTGCGAGCTACAATAAAGTCATCTTTATCAGGCAAGCCATCTATATTATGTTTTATTAATAATTTTAATTTATCTTTATACATCATATCCCGCGGAAGAAAAGTATAAATAGATCTTTTAAATATTTCTTTGCGCTGAAATGGAATGCTGCTATTACTTAAATAATACAAAGGGCCTTCATATGCTTTCGGTTTCATACCTTCTTGTAGCATCATATCGGCAATTTCTATCAAATTACTATATATTGCATAGTTTAATGGATAAACAGGATCTTTTGAGTGATCGTGATTGATTAGACACTCAGTACGTAATTTTATATCTATATTGTTGCCAACTATGATTTCGGTGTCGTCAGAATATCTAGGGCAAACTATATAGCCCTGCACCATTTTGACTTCTTCAAATTTAACCCCGTTGTCTAAAAGCAGTCTTACCGCTTTAGTAGCATTATTTTCTATCGCATAAGCCATAGCGGATAGCTTGTATTCGTCTTTTTTATGTATATCCGCACCTAGCTTTATAAGCTCTTGAGTGGTATTTGTATCATTCCAAAAGCTAGAATACATCACGGGCGTTACCCCTCCGTGCATAGTATGATCGACGGATAGATTATTATCTTTCATAAATTTTAAAATTTTATCAGTTTGCTTGCTTTTTAAAAGCCTTTTTAGCTCTACGTCTATGGCGGGTTCTTTAAATACGTTTTTCGGGTTTGAATTGTAATCTATATCCCAATGTCTAAATGCAAAACTTTGCATCTCCGCTTCGCTTACATACTTATCAAGCCCCGCTTCTTTAGTAGCATCAGAGCCTATCGTAATAGTGTAGTGAGATTGAGATTTATGAAGTCCTACTCTTCCGCTTATGAATAGATACAAAATAAGGCAAGCAAAAACTGCGATGAATTGCAATATGGCTTTTAAATATTTCAAAATTTCCCCTTAGAATTAATTAGGAGGATTATATCTTAAATCAAATTAAATCGAAATTTTACGCGGCGGGCGGGTAAAATTTTATACAAATTTAGCCCGCAAGCCTTGAAATCTGAGCAAGTTTGGAAGATAAATGCGTATTTAGAATTTTAATTAGCTTTATTCTAGATCGCTCAAAAGATCCGCCAAACTCACGTCGGATAGGGATTTTTTAAAATCATTCTGAATGCGCGCAAAGCGCGGCGCGAGTACCGCCTCGATCTTGCCGCCCACAGGGCAGGCGCTAGGCGAGCCTTTGTGCAGGCGAAACATCGCGTCCTCCTCGCTCACCGCCTCGTAAATGTCTAAAAGCGTAATGAGCCGCACGTCGCGAGCTAGCGTGATGCCACCCACGCCCGCAGTCGTGAGCACCAAGGCCGCGTTTTTTAGCTGCGAGATCAGCTTACGCGCGATGGCGGGGTTTATCCCCGAGCTTGCGGCGACGAAATCGCCCGTGACCTTCTCCTCGCGAAAATACGCGACGCAGAGCATGATGTGAACCGCGAGTGAAAATTTTATACCTACTTGCATAACCGGCCTTGATTTAAATTTAAAAACCGCACGTTGGTTTCGTGCGGCGTTATTTTAGCTAAATTACGCAAAATTTTAAACTCACGCTCTCTCGCCGACTGCGGTAAAGCGTTTTTGCACGAAATTTCTATTTTTTAGCTCGTCAATGATCGCGATCGCAAGATCGGCGTAGCTGATATAGCTCTCGTTTTGCGAGTTTAGTATGACGTGATCGTTGCCAAGGACGTATTTGCCGGTGCGAGCGCCATCTGCGTCGTAGTCTCCGGCAGGCGAGATGTATGTCCAGAGTACGCCCGTTCTACCTTTTAGCTCAAAAAACGACTCCACCGTAGCCTTTGCGACGCCCATATACTCAGGCGGGAAGCCCGGCGTATTCATAGCCATAGTGCCTTTATCGTCCACGTATAGCGTACCCGCGCCGCCAACTACGATGAGCCTTGTATCGCTACCTTTTAGAAGATCTGCAAGGTGGGCGGCCACTTTTTTGTGAAGTGGGAAAGTTTCTGGCGTCCAAGCCGCAAAGGCGCTGATAACGGCGTCAAAGCCCTCCAAATCGGCTTTGCTAAGCTCAAAAACATCTTTATAAACGACTTTTACGTCGCCATTTTTATACTCTTTGCTTCGCACGATAGCCGTTACGTCATAGCCTTGCTTTAGGGCTTCTTGCACCAAATTTGAACCTGATTTTCCGTTTGCTCCGATGATTGCTACTTTCATTGTTTCTCCTTTAAATTTGATTTGTTTGATCGCACAGCCGCTGCGGTTAATGCGCTCGCACATTTGGCACCGTATGCCGCGCCTCGCAGTTTAAAATTTACGCTCGCGTTTTATCGCGCGCCTTGCGAAATTTACAGCCAGCTTGGCTTTACATCGTCATTTATCACGCCGTCGCCGTTAGTGTACTGCTCCAGGCTGCCGCGTTTGGCTTGGATACAGATATATTTCATCCCCTGCGCGCCCGCCTTAAAGCATCTCTTGCCCGCCGGATCGATGCGGATAGCGTCGCCCTCGCCCACCGCCGTCTCCTCACCGTCGATGAAAAGCGTGCCGCCGCCTTTTAGCACCAAATAAAGCTCCTCGTTTTGCTTGTGCGAATGCACGAACGGCACGCTCGCGTTTGCGGGAAGTTCGTTGATAGAGAGCTCACAGCCGCTTAAATTTAAAGCGTCTTTCAGCTCGACTCTCGGCTCATTTTTCGTTGAAACGATCTTGTAGTTTGACATCTTTTTCTCCTTAGAAATTTTTTGTTGTAATGCTATAACTTACAACTGATGAGCGAAGTATAGTCAAATTTTGTTGTAATGTCAATAGTTACAGCAGAAATTCCGCAAAATTTGACGCAAATTTTAAAATCAGCTAGAATCCGTGCGATTTTAACCGAAGGATTTTTATGCAAAATAGCGCATTTAAGACGCTAACGCTCATCGCAAAGAAAAATTTTAAAAAGCTGTTCTTGACGTTTAGTCTAGTTTTGGCGGAAAACGGGCTATTTCTCGTTTATCCCGTACTAGCCGGCATCGCCATAAACGCCATCGTAGCGGGCGATACGCTTTTAGCACTTAGCTACTCGTGCATGGTGTTCGTGGGTTGGGGGCTTGGCTCGATTAGGCGGCGCGTGGATACGCAGGTATTTACTAGGATATATGCAGGACTTGCCGTAAGCGTGATAATGAACGAAAAAAGAGCCGCAAAAGACGAAAGCGCCGTAATCGCAAGAGCAAATTTATCTCGCGAATTCGTGGATTTTTTTGAGCAGCATTTTCCCGTGTTTTTTACCTCGGTCGTATCGATTTTCGGCTCGGCGATCATGCTTTTATTTATCGAGTTCTACGTGGATTTAGCTGTTTTTGCCCTGCTCGCGGTTTTTGGAGTTTTGCTACCCAAATACATCGCCAAAAACGACCGCTTGTATCTAAAGCTAAACAACCAGCTAGAGCGCGAGGCAGGACGCATAAGCGCAGGCGATGAGCGTACGCTAAAGCGCCACTACGACGTACTTTCAAAGCTTCGTATCCGCATCTCAAACAGAGAGGCGATGAGCTTTTTTATCATCGGCGCGAGTGCGGCGGCGATTTTTAGCTTGGCGATATTTATACTATCACACAAGCAGGCAAACGCGGGCCACATCTACTCGGTGCTCACCTATCTTTGGACGTTTGCGATCAGTCTTGATGACGCGCCGAGGCTGATATAGGAGTTTAGCAAGCTAAAAGACATCGGTAAGCGCGTAGATGCCGGACTAGAAGGCGATATGGATAAAATTTAAGCGCTTTTTTGAGGTATAATTTAACTAAAATTTGCCCAAAAGCGAGGTCAAAATGCACGAAAATCACGCCCACTGTGCGCATTCGCACGCGTTAAACAAGGTCGTTTTGAGAAATTCCTTCCTTATGATATCCGCTTTTATGCTGATCGAGGTCGCGGGCGGCTTGGCGACGAACTCGCTCGCCCTGCTCTCCGACGCCGGACACATGCTATCAGACGCCGCGGCACTCGGGCTTTCGCTATTTGCATTTAAATTCGGCGAACGCAAAGGCAATCTGCAAAAGACCTTCGGCTACAAGCGGATAGAAATTTTAGCCGCGACGATAAACGCCCTCGCCCTCGTCGCGATCGCCGTTTTGATCGTCATCGAAGCGGCGCGGCGCTTTCAAAACCCGCCCGAAGTAGCCACCGCGGGCATGCTTGCTATCAGCATGCTGGGTCTTGCCGTAAACATCATCGTGGCGCTTTACATGCTGCGCGGCGGCGACGTGAGAGAAAACGTCAATATGCGCGGCGCCTATGCGCACGTACTGGGCGACGCCCTGGGCTCGGTAGGCGCGATCGCGGCGGCACTGCTGATGATGTGCTTTGGCTGGGGCTGGGCGGACGCGGCGGCTAGCGTGCTCGTGGCCGCGCTCATCGTAAAAAGCGGCTGGGGCGTGCTAAAAGACAGCCTAAACATCCTTATGGAGGGCTCGCCAAAGGGTGTGTGCCTGGACGGGCTCGTCGCTCAGATCAGGGGCGTAGACGGCGTACTTTCGGTGCACGACCTGCACGTCTGGAGCATCACGAGCGGCGCAAACGCACTCACGGCTCACATCGTGGTCAGCGGCGAGCTGCGCGTGCGCGAGGCGGAGCGGATCTTGCGCGACATATCGCACGAAATGGAGCATCTGGGCATCACGCACACGACGCTGCAGCTTGAAAGTAGCGATAACGAATGCGACGGCGAACTCATCTGCGAAGTAAGATCAAGCGGCGATGGCGGGCATTTGGGGCATAGTCATTAAATTTTTGGATTTGAAATTCCGCTCAATTTAGAATTTAGAATTCCGCTCGGTTTAAAATTTAAAATTTGGCTTGAGTTTTAAATTTTAAATTTGCCCGCGCCGCGAGATTTCGGAATTTTAAAATTTTGAGGTTTCAAATTTTAAAATTTTGCGCTCGTTATGAAATTTTAAATCCATTCGCGTAGTGGAATTTTAAAATTTCTCTTCGCGGACGCCATTTTAAAATCAGGCGCTGTACGCGCAAAATTACAAATTTTACGCAACGAATCGCCGTACCATTTAAAACGGCACCTATGCGTTGCGGAATTTTTAAATTTAACCAAGCATATCGCGCCTCTAAATTTTAAAATTCCATGCCGTAAATTGAGCTGTAAATCGAGCTGCAAATTTAAACTACGCATCAAAATTTTGGCTAA
>NZ_CALIJA010000058.1 GCF_938017615.1 uncultured Campylobacter sp.
TGGGATTTGGCATAGGCGAGCGGCTGACGCTCGTTTCGGCGTTTGCATACGCGCTTCACATCGTCTTTACCGGCGTCTGCGCGCGCAAAAGCAATCTCTACGGCTTTGTGATCGTGCAGTTTATCTGCGTCTGCGTCTGCGCGCTGATCGCGGCGGTTTTCACTCCTCACGCGGAGTTTGAAGGCGAGATAAAGGTGCTAGGAAATTTAATCTTTTCGCCGAGCTTTGATTTCGTTTTCGCGCTGGTTTTGACCTCGATCTTTGCCACCGTTGCGGCGTTTGTGATCCAAACAATGGCGCAAAACCGCGGCGTAAGCGAGATAAAAACGGTGCTGATTTTCGCGCTAGAGCCCGTAAGCGCGGGTATTATGGGGTATGCTTTCGGCGAGAAGCTAGGCGCGCTTCAAATTTTAGGCGCGGCGCTGATACTCGCAGGCATCCTGCTTAGCGAGCTGGGCGGGCTTTTAGGCGCGAAGTTTGCTAAAGATCGAGCTTGCGAAAAAGCAGACCGAGGCGACTAGGATTATCGAAGCGCCGCTGGTTAGATTGAGCTTAAAGCTTAAAATAAGCCCCGCCGCGCAAAAAAGCGCCGATAGCGCGCAGCTTATCGCCATCATCGAGCCTAGGCTTTTTGAAATTTTTTCGGCGATGAAGGGCGGGATCGTCATCAGCGAGATCACTAAGATTAGTCCTACGATCTGAATCGACGCGACCACCGCGAGGCTCGCCATCACTACGAGGACGTAGTAAAAGACGCTCGTATTTACTCCGCGCAGTAGGGCGAATTCCTTATCGAAGCTGATCGCTAAAAACTGCCTGTAAAAGCACGCCGTAAGCGCCGCAAATGCCGCGCCGCAAATGCCGATGAAGATTAAATTTTCGTGATTTATCGCTAGGATGGAGCCGAATAAAAAGCTCATCAGATCGGATTTGTATCCAGGCGTGAGATCGGCAAAGATTATCCCCAGCGCCATTCCAAACGCCCATATCGCGCCGATTACGGCGTCGAAGCGTTCGGTGTTTCGCAGCGTGACGTAAGCGATTAGCAGCCCCAAAAACAGCGCAAATACGCTAGCTCCTAGCACGGGCGAGATGCCTAAAAATAGCGCGATACCGATGCCGCCGTATGCGCCGTGCGCGATGCCGCCTGCTATGAAGCTCATGCGATTTATCACGACCAAAGAGCCCACGACGCCGCAGACTATGCTGACTAAAAGCCCGCCGAGCAGGGCGTTTCGCATGAAATCGTAAGATAAAATTTCAGCCATTTTCGCCCTCCTTGCAGCAGCATTCGTTAAGCGCGAGATCGACGGCACAGAAGTGTCCGTGCTCGCGTCGCAGGTGCTCTAAAAATTCCGCTCTGCCTCCCGGATCGATCTCGTGGGTGTGCGCCGAGCCGTTTGCGATGTAAAGCGCGCGATTTGCGTAGTTTAGCGCAAGCTGCACGTCGTGGCTGATTAGAATTATGCCGCAGCCGCCCTCGTTTAGGGATTTTAAAAGCTCGTAAATTTGAACCTGCCCCATCGTATCGATGCTCGCTAGCGGCTCATCAAGAAGTAAAATTTTAGCCTTCGCGCACAGCGCCCGCGCGATGTAAACGCGCTGTCTCTGCCCGCCGCTAAGCTCGCTGATACGGCAGCAGGCTAAGCTCTGCATGCCTACGCGCTCCAAAGCTTGCATGGCTTGCTCGCGCTCGGATTTACTGTAAAAGCCGAAAATTTTCTTATCTATCAGCCCCATTAAAACGACTTCGAGCACGCTTATGGGAAAGCTTTTGTTTATCGCGATGAACTGCGGCACGTAGCCCATTTGCGCCCTGGCAAGCGCGGGCGATCTGCCTAAAATTTCGATCGTGCCCGAGCTTGGTCGCAGCAGCCCCAAAAGCAGCTTCAAAAGGGTGCTTTTGCCGCCACCGTTGGGCCCGAAAATTGCTAAAAAATCGCGCAGCTCGTAGTTTAAGTTTATATCTTTTAAAATTTCGCGTTTTTCGTAAGCAAAGTTTAAATTTCTTATCGTCACGTCCGCCATGAACGCCCTTTCGCCTAGATTTTGAAAGCATTTATTATAGCCCAAATTCGGAAAAATTGCCAAATTTTGCTATTATTACAAAAAATTTAAAGGCTAGCGGTGGAGAAAATCGGCGAAAAATCAGATGAAAATAGCTGGGATAAAAAGTCCGAAAGTTACGCTAAATTTAGCGGCGAGCCGGGCAGTTTCGGCAAGCGGGTGTTTGAGATACTGCGCGGCTGGGGCGTGAGCTTTGCGGGCAAAAGCGTGCTCGACGTGGGCGCCGGCACTGGGGTTTACTCGCTATATCTCGCGTCGCTGGGCGCAAAAGTCACGGCGATCGATAGCTCCGAGGGGATGCTGCGCGAGTTAAGGCGCAGCGCGCAGGAGTTTGGCATCCCTTTGCAAAACGTATTAAATTTAAGCTTTGCGGAGTTTTGCGAGCGGCTGAGCCGCAATGGTTTTGCAAACGCGACGGGCGAAAATTTTAAAATTTATCCGCGCTCGCAGAGCGAAATTTCAAACTCGCAAGCTCAAGAAGCGCAGGCTTTAGATTTAAAAGACGCTGTGAGCAAAAGCCGCGAGAGCGAAAATTTTAAAATTTCCGCAGTTTTTGACATCGCGTTTCTTACGATGAGCCCCGCGCTGAAAAGCACGAAGGATTTTGAGGCGTTTTTGGCTTTGGGCGAGCGTAAAATTTATCTAAACTGGGCTAGTGAGCGCAATTCCTCGATGCTAGCGCCGCTGTTTAAGCGCTTCGGCGCGGGGCATAAAAGACTTGCTACCGCCGCCGAAAAGTTTGAGGCGCTGCTTGGCGCGCGCGACATCAAATTTAAAAGCGAAATTTTAACTGAAAAGCGCGAGCAAAAGCGCAGCCTGCAAGGGGCGGTGCAAAACGCCGCGTGGCACCTGCATATGGATGGCGCGGAGGCTAGCGAGCGCGAGATCGAGGAGCTTTTGAAAAAGCGGGTTAAAGGCGGGATTATAAGCGATGAGATCGAAGCGAGCTTTAAGCTGTTTTATATTTAGCCTGGCGCCGCTTTTGGGGCTTTGCGGCAATCTTTTTACGCCGCTTGAGATGCCTAAATACGACCCGCAAAAGGCGCAGTTGGGAGCAAAAATTTTTACTGACGTAAGATTTAGCCGCAAAGGTCGCTCCTGCGAGAGCTGCCATAACTTCTATCTAAACGACTCAGGTGCTTCAGTGCGCGATGGACGCGTGCCTACGCTCATAAATTCTTATTATTTTGATCGCTACTTAGGCGATTATAATTTCGCGGGCTTTGAAGCGCGGATCGCAGCGTCGGTTTTTAGCGAGAATGAACTGGACGCGAGCGAAGATATAATTTTAGAGCTTATCAGGAAGAATTTAGCCTACAAGCAGGCTTTTGAAAGTGCTTACGGTGAGGCGAATACGGCGAACTTCATTGATGCGCTGAAGGAATTTTTAAAGTCCAAAACGGCGATAAATTCCAAATTTGACCGATTTTTGCGCGGCGAGGTTAAGCTAAATGATGCCGAATATAACGGATATGTGCTTTTTGTGCGGCTATGCTCGGCATGTCATAACGGCGTTAGCCTAGGCACCGGCAGCTTTACCAAAATTCGCCCAAGCGCGGAAGAGGAGGATGCGCCTAGGCATAGACTCACTTCCGATGGATTTGAGCTGCGCCGCGTGCCTAGCTTGCGCAATATCACGCAGACCGCGCCTTACGTAAACGGGCAGACGGATTTGCGTCTTGCGGTGCGGCAGATCGCAAAGGATCTGCTAAAATACGATCTTAGCGATGGGGAGCTTGATGCTTTGATGAGCTTTTTAGCTACGCTTAAAGGCGATATGACGGAGGCGCAGGATGAAAGATAAGATAATGTGGGCTTTGATGGTGGGGATTATGATATTAGGTATAATCATCGCCGGGAATTATTTCTCGTCGCTAAGAGATGTAGCGAGATTTAGCACGATTTCGCGCGAGCTAGCTTTGATCGATAACGCCGATAACCGCTTAAATATATTATTTGATGCAAAGATCGCAAGAAGGGACTTTTCGATTGCAAATGCCGATATGCGCGGCATCTATCAGGTGCTGCAAGCTTTACAAAAAGACAAAATCATCGATAAAATCGGACTTAGCAGCGATGTGCGCGCGATCGGAAGCGCTTTTAGCGATAAAATTTCACTTTTGGACGAGCTTGGGGCTTTAAATTCGCAGAATTTAATCCTTTTTCAAAGTCTGCAGCAAAAATTTTTATCCAGTGGCGCAAATGCGCAAAGAGCAAATCTCTACTCTCAAATTTTAGGGCTTAATTATAAAAATCGCTCCGAGATCTCTGCTTTAAAAAGTGCGCTAGAAAGCGCAGATGCGTCAAGCCCCGACGAAGCTGCGTTTATAGGAATCGCACGGCAAATTTTAAGGAATTTCGAGCGGCAAAATATCATTGTAAGCGATAATCTCTCGTTGCTAAACGAGCGCTTCGCAAGCCTGCGCGAGCGATTTTCTTACGCTAGTGAGGAATTTTACGGCTCGTTTATGCAAATGACGATGCTTTACACGGCGGTGTTTTTGTCGTTTTTACTGCTTACTTACATCATAAATTCCGATGCTTTGCGTAGTAAACGCGCCCTCGCGTCCTATCGCGCGCTATGCGAGCAAGCAGGCGAAGCGATAGTTTTGGCAGATCAGAGCTTTAAAATTTTATACGCCAATAAAAGCGCGCTTAGCTTAAGCGGCTACGAACAAAGCGAGCTGCAAGGGAGCGATCTTGGAGTTTTGATGCCCAAAGATAAAGGGATCGAACTTCCTGCGATGGTAAATAAAAGCGCCAAAGATACGCGCCTGCTTCGTAAAAACGGCGAACTAGCAGATGTGAGCCTAAGGCTATCAAATATCGCTGCTACGTCTAAGCTGCCGCTATATGCGCTTTACGCTCATGACATCGGCGAGCGCGAGATTATGAAGCTAGCTCTTGCGAACGCGAAGGAGAGCTTAAACAATCAAGTCTATATCGATCATCTTACGGGCCAGGGCAACGAAGCAGCGCTATATGAGCTAATAAACGCAGAAAAAACGGGCGTAGCGATCTACATCACTATCGTAAATTTTGCAAATTTGCGACTTTTTTACAAGGCAGAAACGACAAATGAAATTCTGCGCTCCTTTGCGCGTACGCTTGCGATGTGTATCGAATCGCACGAGATCAAAGCTAGTATCTTTCGCATCCAATCGGATGAGTTTTGTCTATTTTACGAAGGGCTAAATGTCGCGCGCGACGTGGAGATCATAAATAAATACTTCACCGATAAGGTCTTTAATCTCCATACGACCGAGGGCTTTGCCTCCGCGCCTTTAAATATCACGATGGGTGTAAGCGAGCGTGCAGACGTAGCGGGCGGCGCAAATAGGGTCTTTCAGGCGGTTATGGCGATGTATGAGGCGCAGAGCAAAAACGAGCACGTGGGCTTTTATTCGCGCCCAAATGCGATTGAGGAAAAATATCTTCAAAACCAGATTATGATCAACACTATTCAAAACGCGATCAAGAAAAATCAAGTCTTTGTGCTCGTTCAGCCCATATTTGATATCACCCACCGCGATCCTAGTGGTAACACCTACGGCACCGAGGGCGGCGATTACGTTCCATTAGTATATGAAATTCTAATCCGCCTCATCGACCGCTCCGGCAAGACGCGCTGCCCGGGCGAGTTTATCGACATCGCAAAGCAAACCTCGCTTTACATCCCGCTAACTCAGGTCGTAATAAACGAAGCCTTTCGCTTGCTAGACCGCTTCGCAGGGACTTGCTTTAGCATAAATCTTTCATATTTTGACATCGCAAACGAAGGCATCAAGGAGCTTTTAGAGCGCAAGCTCGCATCCAGCCCAAATGCTTCAAATTTATTTATTGAAATTTTAGAAAGCGAGGAATTCGACGATTACGAGAGTCTACGCAGCTTCATCGCCGTAGCCAAAAACTACGGCTGCAAGGTCGCGATAGACGATTTTGGCAGCGGATACTCCAACTACTATAGAATTTTAACGCTCGACGTGGATTACATAAAGATCGACGGAGCGCTCATCAAAAACATCGCAAACGACAAAAACTCGCGCGCCATCGTCGAAACCATCGCTAACTTCGCGCGCAAGCAGGGCTACGAGCTCATCGCCGAATACGTAGAAAATCATGAAATTTCAATCATCTTAGAGGAGATGGGGATTAAATATATGCAGGGCTACTTCTACAGCAAGCCGATGGAGCCCTCGAGGATAAAATTCTAATCTCATTTCGTCGCAGCTTTATAGCTAGCCTTTTTAAATTTACGAGCCAAAGATCGCCTTCGTAAGGCGATAAATTTTGATTTAGCAAGCTGTTGTTTTAATACGGAATTTATCTTGACAAATACTACGCGGTTTTATCGCGAACTTATGGCGCGCCTTATAGCTAGGATTGGCTTGGCAAATGAAGTGAGAGCTAAATTTAAAATTTAATAGCGGATTTATGGATAAAATTTTATGAAGTTCAAAATTTTAAAATTCCAAGCGCAAAAGAATTTTGAAATTCCAAATACGATAAAATTTAAGTGGCAGCGAAATTCTGAAATTTCGTAAATTTAAAACGATTGAATAAGGAGGCCTCATTGAACCCGATTACCGAAAAGCGCAGCGTTTCGGGCTACTACTACGCCGAGGATCGCGAGTATGTGTACTTCGTGACGGACGCGCCGCGCGAGCAAAACTACCGCTTTATTTTTGATTCGGGCGCGATCTATTTGCAAGATGACGCGGACGGTGAAGTGCGGCCCAGCAGCGAGGCGGAGTTTTTCGCGATCGTTAAAAAGATCCTAGCACAGTACCGCGATAAAATTTTAGAGCATTCCGCAGAGCTTGAGAATTACGAAAAAATCTACACGCGCCGCGGCGATTTTTCAAAATTTATGAAAAGGCACTCTGTCCTAAAATACGAAATCCGCAAATTTCAAAACAAAATTTCGCATTTCTACGAGGCGCTGCTCATCTGCGGAAATGAGCAGCCGGCGCTTAAAAAGCGGCTGAAAAACTACGCCTACGAAGCGGGCGTTTTCAAGGGCGTGATGAGCGAATACGCCGTCAGGATCGAGGATATCTATCAGTTCATCCAGAGCCTCAAAAACGACAAGATCAGCCGCAACATCTACATTCTCACGATCATCTCGTCGCTACTTTTGCCGCTAAATTTCATCACGAGCTTTTTCGGGATGAACACGACGGGGCTGTTTTTAAGCGGCTCGCAGCACGGCACGCTCATCGTGACGCTTGCGATGTGCGTGATTTTCGCAGCGATGGTAGGCTTTTTTATGCTCTACGCCAAAAAACGAAACTAAAGCGGAGGAGTTAAATTTTGAACAAAAACGAGCTTAAAAATATCCTGGGCGGATACCTCGGCAGGGAGATTGCGGGCGATTTTAGAGTGCTGAAAGAGCACGATATCGCGCTCTGCAACGACGCGGCGAAATTTCCTTTTGAGGGCGATAGCGGGCTGCTGCGCGAGTTTTATATCTTTGCAGAGGGCGGCACCGGCGATCTTTGGTTGCTAAGCTCTGGCGGCGAGATCGCGTTTTACGACCATGATTTGGAGTTTTTATCCAAGGCAAATTTGAAAAAATTCGATCTAAATCTTGCGGGCTGGCTAAAGATCGCCGAGCTTTTTTGCAAATTTGAAGCTATTAGCAACCCGAACAGCGCGCAAAAGGCGGAATTTCGGCAAAGCGTAGCTAAAATCTGTCCGCAAATTTTAGAAATTTGGGAAATTTAGGCGCTGCTTGCGGCGCCTAAATTTAATCGCAAAACAGGAGCAACGATGAAATTTATCGCATATTACGACTCGCCGCTTGGCAAAATCACGCTCGCAGGCGATGGGGCGGGGCTTTGCGGACTGTGGTTCGAGGGCGAGAAATACTACGCGCACGCTCTTGCGGCGAGCAGCACGGACGGCAAATTCTGCGCGCGCGATATTGCGGCAAAAACAGATGCCGCTGCAGGAGAGGGTTGCTACGAGAAAAGCGGCGCGCTAGAGACGAAAAGCGGTGCGGATAAAAGGCGGAGTAGCACTGATCTGCTCGCAAAAGAGCAGCGCGCCGCGAGCGAAACACAGTGCGATTTTGCGACATTGAAAAAAAGTGATACTGCGACAAAAGCGGCGAACGGCGCGGACGGCAAATTCTGCGCACACACACTTATAGCAAGTGAAAAATTCTTCACGCGCGGTTTTGCAGTTAAAGACACGGGCAAAAAACCTCGCGCCACCAATCTTTCGGTGCAAGGCGGGAGCGGAAAATTCTGCGCGAACGAGCAAAGCGCGGACTTCGAGGAGAAAAATCTGGCCGTTTTCGATCAAACTAGGCGCTGGCTCGATCTGTATTTTAGCGGACGTGAGCCCAGTTTTACGCCCGCTCTAAATCCCGCGGGCTCGGCGTTTAGGCGCGTCGTGTGGGAGATTTTGCTTAAAATTCCATACGGCAAAACCACGACCTACGGGCAGATCGCGCGCGAAATCGCCTCGGCACGCGGGCTGGCGAAGATGTCCGCGCAAGCCGTGGGCGGCGCCGTAGGGCACAACGAAATCTCGATCATCATCCCCCTGCCACCGCGTCATAGGCACGCACGGCAGCCTCACGGGCTACGCAGGCGGCATCGACAGGAAAATAAAGCTGCTACAGCCAGGGGGCGTCGATATGCGAGGATTTTTTTACGCCCGCGAAGAGCACGGCGCCGTAAAGCGGCAAATTTAAAAGGCCGCAAAAGATTTTAATACTCGCGCGCAAAAGTGCGATAAAATTTGAATACTTAAATTTAGACGCTGCACAGCGCATCGCTTGCAAATCGAAGGCGAGCGGCGATTTTAAACGATTACACTGCGCGCAGGACGGCGATCATTAAATTTAAAGCCGAAGCGGGCACACTTTGAAATTTTAAATTTTTCCGCCGCGTAAAAATTAAAATTTTATGCCGAGATGCCGACCTTAGCGGCGTAAAATTTACAGCGACTCCAAAAACGTCCTAGCCGCCAGTTTGCCGAGGTTATTGGCTGCTAGCGGACTATCGCCCGAGAGAAGGTTGCGGTCTTTGTGCACGGCGCCGTCGATACCTTCGTTTAGGATTTTCATCCCAAGTTTTGCTAGCCGCGAGCCCATATACCAGCGCAGATGGCCCGGCATGTAGCCAATACCCGGCGAGGTGCGGTCAATGGCGTCGGGCAGCAGCACGAGCTCGTAGCCTTCGAATAAAAACTTACCCTCGTCAAGCGCCGCGGCTAGCAGCCCGGCTGGGCCGTGGCAGATCGTGATGATGTATTTGCCCTGCTCATGAAACCATTTTAGCGCGGCCTTTGCGTCGCGACTCTCGTCAAGCCCGATCAGCGCGCCGTGACCGCCCGGGATGTAGAGCGCAAAATACTCGTCAAATCCCTTCTTTACGATATCAGCGAGCTTTTTAGGCTCTTTAAATTTAGTCGCGTAGCTCTCAAAAAAAGCCCTTGAGCCGCTCGTCCTTCGCAGGCATCGCCCAAAACTCGAATTTTACGGGATTTCCAGAGAGCGTCGCGATCTCGAAGTCCCAGCCCGCCTGCGCCAGATGATACATCGGCACGAGCGTCTCGACGGGGTGGTTGCCAGTGGAGAAAAAAGTCCCGTTGTCCATCAGCAAATACCGCTCGTCGGCCGCGATGATGAGGATTTTTTTATCGCCGTCGTATTTTTTCTCGTAATTAAAATCCGCCAGATCGCTCACGGGCGCCGTAAACTGTGACAGCGAAAACGGCGACGGGAAAAACGCGCCGTGCTCGGCGATATCGGGAGTCGGGAGTTTTGATAGTTTAGACATATTTAACCTTTCAAATGAAACTTTGCCGATTATATAGGCTTTCGTTTAATCTGAAATAAATTTTAAAATTTCGCCGCTTTTTCTCCGCCTTCCGCAGAAGCCGCATCGATTTAAAATTTTAACGCGCCGAGGACGGACAGATCAGTCGCTGCAAAATTTGCGATAGCTAAAATCTATAAGCGGTGCCGAAACGGGCGCGAAAGCCTGCAGCGAAAAAACTAATAAGCGGCGTCGCATCTGCTTCGTAAAACTGCGGCGGGGTTGATTGCCAAGGAGCCCGCTTAAATTAGCGTTTTAAACCGCCACGCAAAAAAGATAAAATTCTATCTTTTCGCGCATGATGATTTGCGTCGCATCTACAAGCAAATAAAGCTCGCAGGCTCTTAGCGATCGGTAGCGCTGCCGCTACGCCGCTTAAACCTGCGCGGATCTAAAATTTTATAAATTAAAATTCCATGTCGCGGACAATTCAAAATTTCGCGCTTCAAACGATCCGCAAATTCCGTGCTTCAGTCTGCGGCGATTAGGCCTTAGCACTCCTAGCGGTGCTTTTTCATACGGGCGCGCTCGCCTCTAAATTCCACGCCTTCGGCTTCTAGCAGTTCGCGCTGAGCCGCGCAAAGCTCGCCGCCAAAGCGCCCGCGTGATAAAGGGCGCGATGGCACGGGTAGTCGCCGTAGAGCTCTGCTTGCGAGAGCACGCGCCCCACGAGCCGCGAGCAAGCGGGCAGCCCTATCAGGCGCGCGATCTGTCCGTATGATGCCACCCTGCCCGCGGGGATCTCCTCCACAAGGGTAAAATTTCATAGATTAAATTTTGCGTTAAAACCATGGTACGATTATACTCTTTGGCGTTTAAATTTAGACCTAATTTTAGCCACTTTGCGGCGCTAAATTCGATATAATTTCTAAAATTTAGCGCTTTATAAAAGGAGCGAGCCGTGGATGAAAAATTTCAAGCACATATAAAAGAGCTGGACGAGAAATTTGCCGCTATCCCTGAAAATTTAAAGAAGCGATACGATATGCATAGATTTATTAGACGCGTGATTATAGGGTATTATTCGTCAGCGGCTACAACCATCTATTTCTCGCTAATGCTAATGTTTTTTCTTGATTTGCTTTTTTCGAATATCGGTATAGAATCGTCGTCTAAAATTTTTAGAGATATTCGTGATGTCGCGATAATAGTTTTGCCTATATGTGCGACGATCTGTTTTTTGAAATACACTAAGACTAAGCGATACAGCAACCTTTTTATCAAGGATCAAGGAGATAGTTTGTTGGTCTTTACGATAGAAAATTTTGCCAGTATAGTTTTGCTTTTATATCCGACCTTGATTTTTACCGGAATATTGGAAGGCGCCGCAGCTCATATATTTTTGTACGCCTTAATCGTAGCGCCGATTTGCGGAATAGTTTTTGGGGTATGCTATTTTTTCAATACGGGCTCATATACCCCGAAAGACGAAGCGTAAATTTTATTAAATTTAGCCGCGCTTTTAAATTTTACGACGCGGCACCTCGCCTAATTTCAAAATTTAGTAGTTTTAAAATTTTACCTTGCCGAGGCCTTCGCGCAAGCGAAATTTAAACCGAATATTCAGCCCCTCTTTATATGCAAAGGAATATAATTTCAAAACAGATATCAACTTTGATTTAAAGGAGAAAAGATGCAAAATCAAAGACGAAACCTGCTAAAGGTAGCCGCTTTGGCGGCGGGCGCTGCGATGCTCAGTACGAGCGAACTGGCTGCGAGCGAAAAGGCGTTTAAGCTCTCTAAGCGCGATCATAGCAAGCAAAGAGCGCTGCTGCTCTCAAGCTCGGGCTACAAAGACACGAAGTATCTATCGCACGCGGTGTCGTGGATCGGTAAATTTGCACAGGAGAACAACCTCGCGGGCAAAAAAATCGTTTTTATTCCTTACGCGAGCCTGCGCAGGAGCTACGACGAATACGAAAAGCGCGTCAAAGAGGCGCTTGCGAGCTTAAATTTAAACATCGTCGGCGTCCACCACGCTAAAAACGCCGCAAAGGAAGTCGCGAGCGCGGATTGCATATTCGTAGGCGGCGGCAACACCTTCAAGCTCGTGCACGATATGTATGAAAACGATCTCATCGCGTTAATCAGCAAAATGGTCGAGGACGGCACGCCGTATATCGGCTGGAGCGCGGGCTCGAACGTCGCGGGCGCTACGATGATGACGACGAACGATATGCCGATCATCGAGCCCGAGTCGTTTAATACCTTTAATATTTTCCCGTACCAGATCAATCCGCACTTCATCTCGGGCAAGCCTGCGGGGCACAACGGCGAGAGCAGAGAGGAGAGGCTGGAGGAATTTTTGATCGCTAATCAAAAATCGACCGTTTATGCGATGCCGGAGGGTACGGCGTTTTGGCTTGAGGGCGAGAAGGCGACCGTGCTAGGGCCTGCTGCGGTGCTAAAGATGAATTATAAACAAAAGGTTAAGTTGATCGAGCCGGGCAGCTCGTTTAAGTATTGATCGCACCCGCTTAAATTTAACCAATAGGTGCGCCAGGCGGCACCGCTCGGCCAAATGCGCAAATCGGTTAAATTTTTAATTGCGGCGCTCGGCTAAATTCGGGCGCCGCTTTTAAAATTTACGCAGCAAAGCGCGCTTTGCTTATGCGGACGCGCTATCAAAAGATAAGCATCGATTTAAAGCGGCGCACGATCGCCGAAGCCATAAAAAGTAAAATTTAAAACGCAGATAAAATGCCCCGCGTCCACCTTCTTATGCCGCTCGGCGATTTTATTCCGTATATCGCGGACATCCTTGCCGACTGCGGCGGGACGGTATATTTGCAAAAAAAGAAGCGCCTATGGCGCCGCCAAAGCAGGTTCGAATGACCTCCGAAACTTAACCGACCTGAGGCAAAGCTTAAAATTTTTTATCTCGCTGGAATCGCCGCAAGAGCCCGAATTGCCTGCAAAGGTATTTTACGACGATATGTATCGAAGCATCATAGAAGGCACGGGCGGGCGGGCGAGCGCCGTATAAATTAGCAAGACGAGGCGCGGAATTTCCGTCCGATTTGCAAAGCTTGGGTTTGAGCTTAAATTTAAAAATCCGCCCCGTCGCCGTAAGCTGAAATTTTGCGCGATTGTTTTAAAATACGTTTAAAATTTTAAGGAGAGCTCATGGCGTTTTCAGATTTTTTCAAAAAAGGCGGCGGCAAAAATAGCGCAAACGCCGCAAAGATCGGCAAGACCGCGCAGGAGCGCAAGGATATAAGCATCGAAATTTTAAAATCGCAGGGTGTGCCGTTTACCCTCCATCTGCCACTGCGATACGAGACGAGCGAGATCACTCCGCGCGAAAAGGACGAGGTCATCGCTCGCGCGATCTGTTCTTACGCCGCGATAATGTGCGCCTGCTCGATCAGAGACGAGGGTAAGCTCGCGGATGAGGATAAACAGGGCGCGCAGGGCTTTCTAGATAACCGCTACGGCTGCATAGACAAGCTCACGCGCATGGAGCGCCGCGTCGTGCAGGGCGAGGCGAGCCGCGACGAGGCCGTGAATATGGGCTGGAAATACGAGTCGCTGTGGGCTCTGATGTGGGCCATGGGGCTCGTGGATGAGCTTAGCTTTCCAAAGGGTATCTGCGACTGCGCCTTTGTGATGGACACCTTTAGCGGCGGCGATTTTTCTGCGCGCGTGAAGCTACGCGGCACGGATGAAATTTTGCAAGCGCTCGATCTCATCTATCGCTACCACTGGGCGTGCGTCAATGCCCGCGTGCACGGCTCAGACTGCGCAGGGCTCGACGAAGAGGTCGTGATGGAGAGGCGCGGCGGGTTAGAGTGGCTGTGCTGCAAGGGGGCGGAGAACGATAATCTGACGGACGAATATAATGCGTGGGATTATCCGGACTTGAACACTTAGCGACCCCTCTTTTTCCTTTATACGTCGTTGGAAACTTCGCCGAATTTCAGTCACGTATTATAATATACGCTCCTTCATTCGGCTCATTTCCGCCTCGTCTAAAGAAAAAATACTTCGCCTTATCTTGACTTAAAATTTCTGCACAACATTTAAATCCATCTCGCGATACTGCCGCCTGTATTTTTGCGTTCAAATTTAACCCCGTTCGCGCGCTGTTTTTCTAAATCCAAAATATTTGCCGACGGATAAAAAAGCATACCGAATATGAGATAAATTTATAAATTGATTGGGGATTGCAATTTAAAATTCTATTGCGAACTGCACAAGAAATATCGCAAACGCGATCCGCCAAAATTTCAGACATGACCTGCTAAATTTCAGGGCGCCGTGGAATTTTAGAATTTAAAGTTGCGGGCGAGCAAGGCGCCCGTCCGCGTATTTTAAGCCCGCTAAATTTAAGCGAGCAGATGTCTGCACCGCAAACCTAAAAATTGCATCAGCCCTGCGTCGCAGCGCTTCCGCTCGCAAACGCCGCTGCATTGAGCGCCGCGTCGTAATCGGGCTCATCTACGATGTCGTCCGTGATCTGCTTGTAGGCGATCTTGCCCGCGGTGTCCACGACGAAAACCGCGCGGCACGTTAGCCCCGCAAGCGCGCCGTCTGCGATCAGTACGCCGTATGCGCGCACAAACTCCTTATCGCGAAAATCGCTTAGGGCGCGTAAATTTTTGATCCCCTCGGTCGAGCAAAATCTGCCCGCGGCAAACGGTAGATCCATCGAGACCACGAAAACCTCGGTATTTTTTATACTCGCGGCGCGCTCGTTAAATTTGCGCGTCTCGGTCGCGCACACGTCCGTATCCAGGGACGGCACGGCGATGATGACCTGCGCCTTGCCCGTGCCGCCGCCGACTTTGACCTCGCTAAGATCGGCCGCGACCAGGCTAACCTCTGGCGCCTTATCTCCAAGCTTAAGCTCGCCGCCCGAAAGGCCGACGCTTACGCCTTATAATTTGGTTTGTTGCATGATTTTCCTTTGTTTTGAAATATTTAAAACGGACGCATCATAGCCTGCGAAAGCAAACGCCTGCCAAATCCGAAAACAGGCGGGCTAGAGCGCCGGCTCGACCGATATGATCGGCGCGTAGATCGCTCTGCGAAGATCAAATTTTACGGTGCAAAGCGGCGGCAAAATTTAAATCCCGCCTGCGGAAAATACCGCGACATGTATAAAGCACTGATGATCGCAATCCGATATAAGTCTATGATAGCGCTCCGCCTTGAGGCTGCGCCGAAAGTAAAATTTTACCCTACTTGCGATCCAGCTTGCGGCGATCTTGTCCGTGAATGAAAATCAAAGCGCGATAGCAACATGCTCGCTTTATCTGTGAGAGAATAAATCTCTAGTAAAACGATAGGCGCGACGTCCTGGATATACTTTAAGCTACCTTTAAATTTTTAAATTTAATTGAAATTCTTTTGATCTAAATTTACGATCGGCGGAAGTTAAAATTTATGAATTGAAATTTTATTCGGAGTCGGAGTATGAATTTAAATTTACGCTAGTAAAGCGGGTTAAATTTGAAGTGCTGTTTTAAAATTTAAAGAAGCGCCGGAGGTTGGCGATAAAGCTATCGCCGCACCTTAGCGCTCATTAAACTTAGCCGTTGCGCTTTTTAATGATCTCTTCGCCGACGTTCTTAGGAACCTCGTCGTAGTGATCAAATTCCATCGAATAGGTCGCGCGACCCTGCGTCTGAGAGCGCAGGTCGGTCGAGTAACCGAACATCTCAGAAAGCGGGCAAAACGCGTCGATGATCTTGTTGCCGCCGCGCTCGCTCATATTATTGACCTGTCCGCGGCGTTTGTTTAGATCGCCGATGACGTCGCCCATATACTCCTCAGGGGTTTCTACCTCGACCTTCATCATAGGCTCCAAGATTACGGCGCCCGCTTTTCTAGCGCCCTCTTTAAAGCCCATAGAAGCGGCAAGTTTGAATGCCATTTCGGAGCTATCGACTTCGTGGTAGCTTCCGTCATAGACCGTTACGCGTACGTCCTCGACCGGGTAGCCCGCCAAAACGCCGTTTTGCATCGCCTCTTGGCAGCCTTTATCGACCGCAGGGATGTATTCTTTCGGAATAGCGCCGCCTTTAATATCGTTTACGAACTCATATCCAGTACCCGGCTCCAAAGGCTCTAGGCGCAAAAATACGTGACCGTATTGACCACGACCGCCCGATTGCTTGGCGTATTTATACTCCTGCTCGACCTTTTTGCGGATAGTCTCGCGATATGCGACCTGCGGCTGTCCGACCTCGGCTTCGACTTTAAATTCTCTAAGCATTCTATCTACGATGATCTCGAGGTGTAGCTCACCCATTCCCGAAATGATCGTCTGTCCGCTCTCTTCGTCGGTCGCAACCCTAAAACTCGGATCTTCTTGCGCCAATTTTTGAAGCGCGATACCCATTTTTTCTTGATCGGCTTTGGTTTTAGGCTCTACAGCTACGCTTATAACGGGATCAGGAAATTCCATACGCTCTAAAATTACTTTATCTTTTTCGCTAGCTAGAGTATCGCCCGTAAGGGTATCTTTCAAACCCACAACGGCGCCGATCTCGCCCGCATATAGCTCTTTGATCTCTTCGCGTTTATTTGAGTGCATTCTTAACAAGCGGCCGATGCGCTCTTTTTTACCCTTGCCGGTATTTACGACGTAGCTGCCGCTTTCCAAAACACCGCGATAAACGCGTACAAAGGTAAGCTGACCTACGAAAGGATCGGTCATAATCTTAAATCCAAGACCCGCGAACTCGCCCTCGTCAGTAGAACTTACATGAACCTCACTGCCGTCCTCATACTGACCCTTAATCGCAGGCACTTCATCAGGCGCAGGCAGATAATCTACGACCGCGTCTAGTAAAGGCTGTACGCCCTTATTTTTAAATGCGGTACCGCATAGCATAGGAAAGAAGCTTAGGCTTAAGCAGCCTTTCTTGATGCCTTTTTTAATCTCTTCTACGCTTAGCTCTTCGCCGTTAAAATACTTCTCCATCAAAGCTTCATCAGTCTCTGCTACCGCCTCAATCATCTTGTCGCGATATTCCTGTGCTTTTTCTCGTAGCTCGGCAGGAATTTCAACGATCTCGGGAGCAGAAGGACCCTTGCTGTCATCCCAAACGAGCGCTTTCATAGTGACTAAATCGATAACGCCTTTAAAATCGTCCTCAGCGCCGATCGGAATTTGAATAGGAACTGGATGAGCCTTGAGCCTATCTTTTACCTGCTGTTCGACATTATAGAAATTTGCGCCGACGCGGTCCATTTTATTTACGAAAATAATGCGCGGAACATGGTATTTATTCGCTTGACGCCAAACGGTCTCGCTTTGAGGCTGAACACCGCCTACAGAGCAAAATACTGCTACCGCACCATCTAAAACGCGCATCGAGCGCTCGACTTCGATAGTAAAATCAACGTGACCCGGAGTGTCGATCAAATTTATCTGATGATTATTCCAAAAGCATGTGGTAGCGGCAGATGTGATCGTGATGCCGCGCTCGCGCTCCTGCTCCATCCAGTCCATAGTAGCAGCGCCCTCGTGAACCTCGCCAATCTTATGGCTCATACCGGTAAAAAATAGAATTCTTTCGCTCGTAGTCGTCTTTCCGGCGTCGATGTGAGCGGCAATTCCGATATTTCTAACCATATGTAAAGGGGTCTTTCTTGCCATGACGCCCTCCTACCAACGATAATGCGCGAAAGCTTTGTTGGCTTCCGCCATCTTGTAGGTGTCTTCTTTCTTTTTAAATGAAGAGCCTTTAGAATTTGCAGCGTCCATAAGCTCGTAAGCCAGGCGCTCTATCATCGTGCGCTCGCTTCTTTTTCTCGCAAAAGAGATGATCCAGCGAATAGCCAAAGCCTGCTGGCGAGCCGGTCGTACCTCGATCGGAACCTGGTAAGTTGCGCCGCCTACACGACGAGACTTAACTTCCATTAAAGGCTTAACGTTATCGATGGCATCGTTAAAAATTTCGATACCTTTTTTCTCGCCGCCTTTATTGTCGATGAAATTTAAGGCGCCGTACATAATCTCGGTAGCGACGCTCTTTTTGCCGTCGAACATAAGCGAATTAATAAATTTTGTGATTACTTTGCTGTCATAAATCGGATCAGGCATAACTTCCCTAACGGGAGCTTTTCTTCTTCTCATTTTATTCCTTCAAATTTTAAAATTTTACTCAAACTCGGCAAAATCTAGTGCCGGTCTGTTTCGGCCAAACTATTTTTTAGGTCGTTTAGCACCGTATTTTGATCTTGCAACGGTTCGTTTCGCAACGCCTGCAGTATCGAGTGCACCGCGGACGATGTGGTATTTAACGCCCGGTAGGTCCTTTACACGACCGCCGCGAACTAGCACGATGGAGTGTTCTTGCAGATTGTGACCTTCACCGCCGATATAGCTGATGACTTCAAATCCGCTAGTAAGCCTTACTTTGGCAACTTTACGAAGCGCAGAGTTTGGCTTTTTAGGGGTCGTGGTATAGACCTTAGTACAAACTCCTCTTCGTTGAGGGCAATTCTTTAGCGCCGGAGACTTCGATTTCTCGGTAAGCTTCTTGCGCTCTTTTCTGACCAATTGATTTATGGTTGGCACATCTTTCCTTTCACAAAAATTTATTCAAAAAGATTTAGATTATACTTTGTTTAAACTTACAGAAACGTAAATTTAACTAAATTTTAATCTCTAATCAGCACAAACTCTCCGCCGCCGCAGATCACTAAGCAGATCGCAGCAGAAAGATACAGATATACGATCTCCAGCTCAAATCCGCCCACGCCGGTAAGCGCGCCCAACGGAGTGTGTAGGACATATATTATCATGAGCACGTTTGCGATCACAAGCAGAGCGCCTATGCGGCAAAATACGCCTATGATTATCATCGCGGGCGCCAGCACCTCGCCTACGTATGCGCCGTAAGCCACCAGATCCGGAATTCCTCTGGCTACCAGCATCGATTTTACGCCGTCTATGCCGTGAGTGAGCTTAAAAATTCCGTGCATTAAAAGACAAACTCCAAGCCCCAACCTGATAAACAACAGACCGAAATTTATGTTGATCATATTCATGTCTCATCCTTTAAATTTAGGTAAATTTAGGGCTTTTTGCCCTAAATTATTTTTTAAGTTTAACTTCCTTGTCTTTATACAAACCGGTTCCGACCGGAATTATGCGACCTAAAATTACGTTTTCTTTCAAATCCTCCAATCGGTCAAATTTACCCGCGATGCTAGCCTCCGTTAAAACCTTCGTAGTCTCTTGGAAAGACGCTGCCGAAATGACGCTATCGCTTCCAACAGCTGCACGAGTTACGCCCAGTAGCACAGACTCAGCAATCGCAGGCTCACCACCAATTTTCATAATGCGCTCGTTTTCTTCTCTAAATCTGCGGCGGCTAATGAGATCGCCGACGATTAGCTGAGTATCGCCGCTATCGACGATTCGGACCTGACGGAGCATCTGAGATACGATGATCTCGATATGTTTGTCGCTGATGACGACGCCTTGAGAGCGATAAACCTGTTGAATTTCGCTTATTAGATAATAATGCAGCGCCTTTTCGCCTAAAATTCTAAGCACATCGTGCGAGCTGATAACTCCGTCGGTAAGTTTCTCGCCTGCGTGGACGAACTCGCCGTTTCGCACCTGGATCTGGCGGCTCTTATCGATTAGATACTCGGCGCTCGTTCCATCCTCGCCCTCTATTATAATGCGCTCTTTCGCGCGCAAAGCTTTATCAAAGCGGACGGTTCCGTCTATGTCCGCGATAATCGCGGTATTTTTCGGACGGCGCGCCTCAAATAGCTCCGATACGCGCGGCAAACCGCCGGTGATATCTTTTGATTTCGCAGCAGCCTTCGGTGTCCTAGCCAAAATATCTGCAATCGCTACCTGATCGCCCTTATTCGTAAAAATCGCAGTCTTCGGTCCTAGATTATATTTGATAGGCTCTCCCTTGCTAGGAGTTACGATAATGGCCGGTTTAACGCCCTGAGGTAGATACTCGTTGATAACCAAACGGCTTTGACCGGTAGTCTCGTCATATTGCTCTGTAGCGGTATATCCAGGCTCGATATCCTCAAAGCTGATCTTACCTTCACACTCTGCAGCTACCGGGATGGAATACGGATCCCACTCCGCAATGATCAATCGATCGTCTTTTTTAGGCTTGGCTATAAGATCATCGCTTTTTACGACGCTATTATCATCATAGGTAATGACAGATTCACGCGGTATATAGTGACGGATCGCCTCTCTACCGTTTTCATCGGAGATGACTACGTACATGCCCTTTTCGCTTACGACGTGGCCTTTTTTGATATCTCTTAGTCTCTCTAAATAATCGCCCTTTAGGATGAAATACTTAAGCGTACCATTTGCTCCCGCTTTGATCTTTTGAGTTACCGGCTCGCCGTCTTTGACGCGAAGTTCGCTTGCAAACGGAATTCGAGTAGGGATATTCCAGTCTTCTTTTATAACCTCTACTAAACTATCATTTTCTCCAACGGTTTCGCCGTCTTTGAAAACGATGTAGAATTTTCCCTCAACTTTACCGCTTACGCCAGCAAGCTCAGTAGGCTTAGCTAGATCATGACGTCGGATAGTATATTTAAATTCTTCTTTCTTACCTTTTAGCGTAATATTCACATCATCGTGAGTTATATCGATGCTTACCTTGCCGGTAATTGGGGCTTTGATCTTTGGCTCGACCAAAAGCACCGCGGCGTTTCTGCGGTTCATCACGATATTTTTGCCGCCGTTTTCATAGGTCTTTACGTTGTAATATCTGATAAAGCCTTCCTTATCGGCGATTACTTGGCGATCTTGCTGCTCGGTAGATGCGGTACCGCCGGCATGGAAGGTTCGTAGCGTAAGCTGCGTGCCCGGCTCACCGATTGATTGCGCAGAGATGATACCGACCGCTTCACCCGGTTTTACCAGCTTGCCCTCGCCTAAATTTACACCGTAGCACTTCGCGCAAACCCCTTTTTCAGCCTTGCACGTAATAGGCGTACGGATGCTTACGGATTTGATGCCGGCATCGACTATGGTGCGTACCTCGTTAACGCCCAGAAGCGTGCCTTCGGTGAATAAAATTTCATTCGACACCGGATCAATCACATCCGAGCTTAGCACCCTACCCATAATCCTATCGGCTAAGCTTTCTATTTGCGTTCCGTTTTCTACGATCTCAGTAACCTCGATACCCTCGTGCGTACCGCAATCGTGCATCGTAACCCTGACATTTTGCGCGACATCGATCAGCTTTCGCGTCAGATAGCCCGCGTTTGCGGTCTTAAGCGCAGTATCGGCAAGACCTTTACGCGCGCCGTGAGTCGAGATGAAGTACTCATTTACGTTTAGACCCTCTCTAAAATTTGAAGTGATCGGCGTCTCGATGATCGAGCCGTCCGGCTTACTCATCAGACCTCTCATGCCCGCTAGCTGTTTGATCTGCTCCGCGCTACCTCGCGCGCCGCTATCGGCCATCATATAAATAGAATTAAAGCCGTCCTTATCCTTCTCCATCATCTTCATCATCTCATCAGCTAGCTTCTTGCTGGTGCTGGTCCAGATGTCGATCGTTTTGTTATAGCGCTCGCCGTCGGTTAGCAAGCCCGCGCCGTATTGGTTCTGAACTTCTCTGACCTGCTTTTTAGCCTCTTCGACGAGGCTTGCTTTGGACTTCGGCACGATGATATCCGAAACGGAGATCGAAACGCCCGCTTTAGTCGCGGATTCAAAGCCTAAATTTTTAAGATTATCCAAAAATTCCGCGCTTATCTCAAGACCGCCGTTTTTATAGACGTAATCGACAAGCTCGGCGATATCCTTTTTCTTCATAATCTTATTCCAAAGATGATCCGGAATAAAGCTAGGCAGGATCGATTTGATGATCAAGCGGCCCGCGGTCGTAAAGATAATGCGGCGATCGATCATCGTTTTGATTTTAGCGTGGATATCTAGCGCGTTTGCCTCCACGGCGAGCATTACCTCATCGACGTTTGCAAAAATTTTATTCGTTCCTTTTGCACCCGGCTTTTCGAGGCTTAGATAATAAATTCCTAAAACCATATCCTGGCTAGGCACTGCGACGGGCTTTCCGCTCGCAGGAAGCAAGATGTTCATCGAGCTAAGCATTAAAATTTTGCACTCTGCAATCGCCTCTTGGCTAAGCGGCACGTGCACCGCCATCTGATCACCGTCGAAGTCCGCGTTAAACGCGGCGCAGACTAACGGATGCAGCCTGATCGCCTTGCCCTCGACGAGCACGGGATGAAACGCCTGAATAGACATCTTATGAAGCGTCGGCGCGCGGTTTAGCATAACCGGGTGATCTTTAACGACCTCCTCCAAGCACTCCCAAACTTCATTGATCCTATTTTCAATCATCTTTTTAGCCTGCTTAACGGTCGTAGCATAGCCCTTCTCTTGAAGGCGAGCGATTAGATGCGGCTTGAATAACTCAAGCGCCATCGTCTTAGGCAGACCGCACTGATCCATGCGTAAATTTGGACCTACGACGATGACGGAGCGACCCGAAAAATCCACACGCTTTCCGAGTAAATTTTGACGGAAGCGACCTTGTTTACCTTTAATGATCTCGCTTAGAGATTTAAGCGGTCGCTTATTGGCGCCCTTTACGGCGTTAGCGCGACGTCCGTTGTCAAAAAGCGCATCCACCGCCTCTTGAAGCATTCGTTTCTCATTACGGATGATGATCTCGGGTGCATCGAGCTCCATCAGCCTTTTGAGCCTAGAATTTCGATTTATGACGCGGCGATACAGATCGTTTACGTCAGAAACCGCAAATTTTCCGCCCTCAAGGCTAACGAGCGGGCGTAGATCGGCAGGCAGTACGGGAAGATTTGTAATCATCATCCACTCGGGCTTATTGCCGGAATTTAAAAAGCTCTCGACGACCTTTAGACGCTTGACGATGGTTTTTTTCTTCGCTTCGGAGTTTGTATTTTCCATCTCCTGCTTAAGGGCGGATAAAATTTCGACCAAATCAAGCTCAGCTAACATATCGCGGATCACCTGACCGCCCATTTTAGCGACGAAGCCCGTCTGCGAAAAGCGCTCTTTTAGGCTCTGGTACTGCTCTTCGTTTAAAACGTCATATTTTTCGACCTTTTTAGAATTTTCGTTGTCGTAAAATGCCTCGCCTGCACTTTCCACGATATACGCCTCATAGTAAAGCACGCGCTCAAGATCTTTCATCTTGATGTTTAGCAGCGTACCGATGCGGCTAGGCAAGGAATTTACGTACCAAATATGCGCCACCGGCGTTACCAGCTCGATATGTCCCATTCTAGTACGGCGAACCTTCGAGCTCGTGATCTCGACGCCGCATTTTTCGCACTTCCAGCCTTTGTAGCGCATCTTTTTATACTTGCCGCAGATGCACTCATAGTCTCTTACGGGGCCGAAAATTTTAGCGCAAAAAAGTCCGTCGCGCTCCGGCTTGAGCGTGCGGTAGTTGATAGTCTCCGGCTTTTTTACCTCGCCGTGGCTCCAGGCTTTGATCTGCTCGGGACTAGCAAGCCTGATTGCAAACGCATCGAAATCGTGGACTCTGGCGTCCTCTTTTATTTCTATTCTTTCTAAATTTGAATTATCGCTCATTTATTCTCTCCATTCTCGTAAATTTCAACGTCTAGAGCAAGCGATTTAAGCTCGTTTGTTAAAACAAAAAATGTCTCAGGAATTCCGGTAGACGGAACGTTTTCGCCTTTTGTCAGCGCCTTATACGCAGCCAAGCGTCCGTCGACGTCGTCGGATTTGATCGTTAGCATCTCGCGAAGCGTATATGCCGCGCCGTATGCCTCCAGAGCCCAAACTTCCATCTCGCCGAATCTTTGACCGCCGAATAGCGCCTTGCCGCCGACCGGCTGCTGCGTAACTAGGCTGTAAGGACCGGTGCTTCTTGCGTGAACCTTCTCGTCGACTAGGTGGTGTAGTTTGAGATAATACATGCAGCCCACGTTTACGCGCTCTTTGATCTTTTCGCCTGTGCGGCCGTCGTAAAGCTCGGTCTTGCCGTCCTGATCGATACCCGCCATTTCAAATAGCTTTTTGAAATCCTCCGGCACGATGCCTTCAAATATCGGAGCGGAAAATCTAACGCCCTTAGCCCAGTCTCTAGCGTATTTTAAAAGATCTTCGTCGCTGATTTTCTCAAGCGTTTTTTTAGCCTGCATTAGTTTGGAAACGCCTGCGATCTCAATCATTTTGGCGCGAAGGGTTTTTATCCATTCGCCCGTTTTCTCCTCTAAAATTTTAGCGATCTGCTCGCCTAAGCGCCAACCCACAAGACCTAAGTGGCTCTCCATTATCTGACCGATATTCATACGGCTTGGAACACCGAGAGGATTTAGCACGATATCCACGCGCTGTCCACTAGGCAGATACGGCATATCGACCTCAGGGACGATATTTGAAACGATGCCCTTATTTCCGTGGCGGCCCGCCATCTTATCGCCCACTTTTAGCTTGCGCTTAGTCGCTATATAGACCTTTACGAGCTTAACGACGCCGCTTGGCAAGATATCGTCTTTTTCTAAAATTTCGATCTTTTCGTCATGCTCCTCTTTGAGCTTGCGCTTCTCGTTTTGGAAGTGGTTTTTTAGCTCCTCGTATTCCTTCTGAACAGCTTTAGAATAAGCCTTGACGAAGGAATTTAACGTAAAGCGGTTGGAGCTTTCAAGCTCCTCTTTTTTAACCTTATCGCCCTTTTTATAATCTTTTTTATTTAGGCTTTGATCGCTTTGTAAAGCGCTTTTAGAAAGTAGCGCCACTACCTTTAGCATCTCCTCGCGATCGAGCATCAAAAGCCTGTCGTGATGCTCCCTTTCGAGCTCGGTTTTTTCATCCTCATAGGCTTTGTTTGTGCGCGGATCCTTCTCATAGCCCTTTTTGGTAAAAATTTTAACGTCGATCACCACGCCTTCCATCGAAGCGGTAGCGTAGAGAGATTTATTTACCACATGTCCCGCCTTCTCGCCGAAGATCGCGCGTAAAAGCCTCTCTTCAGGCGTCGGTTTAACCTCGCCCTTCGGAGTTACCTTGCCTACTAGGATCATGCCAGGTTTGACGTGAGTACCGATCTTTACGATACCGCTATCATCGAGGTGGGTAAGCTCCTCCTCTTTGATATTAGGGATATCGCGCGTGATCTCCTCCACGCCGTCTTTAAGCTCTCTAGCCTCGATCTCTTTTTCATAAACATGCACGCTGGTGTATTCATCAGCACGAATCATCTTTTCGCTCATGACTACGGCGTCCTCGTAATTATAACCGTGCCACGGCATGAAAGCTATAAGAGCGTTTTTGCCGATCGCAAGCTCGCCGCCGTCCATGCTAGGACCGTCGGCTATGATTTGACCTGCCTTTATCACGTCGCCTTTTCGCACAATAGGGCGCTGTGAAAAGGTAGTGTTTTGGTTAGTGCGTAAATTTTTCTCCATCGAGTAGTGATCGATAAACGGACCTTTTTCGTCTTCGCCCAAAATGAATATATTTTTATTATCGACCTTTTCTACGACGCCGTCGCGATTAGCTTTAATCGCTTCCCACGAATCGCGCGCGATGATCGCTTCCATACCCGTTCCAACGATAGGAGCGGTAGAGTGTAGAAGCGGCACGGCTTGACGCTGCATGTTCGAGCCCATAAGCGCGCGGTTAGCATCGTCGTGTTCCAAAAACGGAATCAGCGACGCCGCTACGCCCGCGACCATACCGGAGCAAAGATCAATTAGCGAAATATCCTCACGTTTAGCCATGATATTTTCGCCATCTTTTCTGACCTCTAAAAGCTCCTCTACGATATTACCCTCCTCGTCCAATTTAGCGGACGCCGGAGCGATTACGAGCCCCTCTTCCTGCGTAGCGGTAAGATAGACGATCTCGTCGGTGACCTTGCCGTCTACGACCTTTTTATACGGAGCCTCGACGAAGCCTAGATCATTTACCTTCGCATAGGTCGCTAGGGTGTTGATCAGGCCGATGTTTTGACCCTCAGGCGTCTCGATAGGACAAATTCTACCGTAGTGCGTAGGATGGACGTCACGCACCTCAAAGCCTGCGCGCTCTTTAACTAGTCCGCCTTCGCCCAGCGCAGATAGACGACGCTTATGCGTAACCTCGCTAAGCGGGTTGGTCTGATCCATAAACTGGCTTAGCTGGCCGCCGGTGAAAAATTCCATAAGCGTAGTGGTGATGATTTTAGGGTTTACGAAATCATACGGCATAAGCTCGTCGAGGTTGCCGCTGATGCCGGTAAATTTATCCTTGATCGCCTTTTGAACCTTGATAAATCCAAGATGCATCTCGTTTGCCAAAAGCTCTCCGATCGAGCGGATGCGGCGGTTTCCAAGATTATCGCGATCGTCGATGAAACCGTCGCCGTTTTTGACCCTGATTAGATATTTCGCGGTTTTGATGATATCCTCGCTGGTTAGCACGGTTACGTACTCCGGCGCCTCGATACCCAGCTTGTGGTTCATCTTCATACGACCGACTTTGGTCAGATCGTAGCGCTCCGGATTAAAAAACAGATCGTTTACGAAGCTCTTTGCCGCCTCTTTTACCACCGGCTCGCCGGGGCGCATTACTTTGTAAATTCTAATCGCAGCCAGATCGTTCTCATCGTCTATGCCTTCGCTTTGTTGCAAGAGTTTAAGCGCGTCGGCATCTTGGATGAAGGAATTTATGATCGAAGTATCTACGCCGCTAGCTAGGTCGTTGGCGATCGTAAATTTTTTCTCGGTGTTGGCGATCTTGGCTAGCTTGCCCTCATCAAGCGCGGTTAGCGAATCAAAAAGCACTTCGCCGCTGTTTTTATCGACGATGGCGTCGGCTAGGTAGCGCTCGGCTAAAATTTCAGCCGGATACTCGATGAGCTTTAGTCCGTCCTCCGCTAGTTTCTCCGCTTTTTTGGATGTTAGGCGCTTGCTTGCTTGATGAAACACCTCGCCCTTTTCGTTTATAATGTCGTAATCGAGCCTACCGGAATACTCTTTAGGATCGAAATCGGTTAGGAATTTTCCTTTTTTGATATAGATCGTCTTAATAGGATAAAATAATTTTATAATGTCTTGTTTTTTGTAGCCGAGCGCGCGAAATAGGATCGTGATCGGAACCTTGCGCCTTTTATTTATGCGTACGTATAGTACGTCTTTTACGTCGTATTCGAAGTATAGCCAGCTGCCGCGATCAGGTATTATTTGAGCGGTGTAGATGAGTTTATTTAGAACCGTCGGGCTCTCTTCTTCTTTGAAGATTACGCCCGGGCTTCTGTGCAGCTGATTTACGACTACGCGCTCTACGCCGTTTATGATAAATGAAATTCTATCGGTCATTAGAGGAATGTCGCGAATGAATATATCTTGCTCTTTGATCTCTTTTACGCCGATTTTTTTGCCCGTCTTTTCATCGCGCTCATGCACGAGCAGACGAAGCTTCATCTTTAAATTTACCGAATAAGTAAGTCCTCTTTCCATGCATTCTCTGATCGAATACTTTGGCTTTGAAATTTCGCTGCTTACATACTCGATGCTTAGTCTATTCTGTGCGTCATGGATAGGAAAAATAGCTTTGAAAACCTTTTCTATGCCGCTTTCTCCACCCGAGTTATCAAGATTTAAAAAATGATCAAAACTTTTCTTTTGTAGTTGTAATAAATTCGGAATTTCGATGTCTTTGGGAACCTTTGAAAAATCCACCCTAAGACGATTTCCTGAATATAGGCTGTTTAACATTCCACTACCTCGTAGTTGTATTTTAAAGAAAGAAGTGCCGATACGACGCACCGGCACACATTTGTATGCGAAATTTTAAAATTCCGCGATTTATTTGAGTTCGACTTTAGCGCCTGCTTCTTCAAGCTCTTTTTTAGCCTTCTCGGCGTCTTCTTTGTTAAGTCCCTCTTTAAGAACGGACGGAGTAGCCTCGGTAGCGTCTTTGGCTTCTTTTAGACCAAGGCCCGTTAAGGCGCGAACAACCTTAATTACATTGATTTTCTTATCGCCCGCATCAAGCAATACGACGTCGAATTCCGTTTTCTCTTCAGCCGCTGCCGCACCTGCGCCGCCAGCACCTGCGCCGCCTGCTACCATAACTGGAGCTGCGCTTACGCCGAATTTTTCTTCGAATTCTTTAACTAACTCGCTAAGCTCTAGCACCGAAAGATTAGAGATATACTCTAAAACATCTTCTTTTGAAATTGCCATTTTATTCTCCTAAATTTTAATTAAGCGCTAGCTTCTTTTTTCTGCTTAAGCGCATTTAAGCCGATCGTAAAATTTTGAATCGGCGCATTCCATACTTGAAGTAACATCGCGATAAGCTCGTCTCTCGAAGGTATCTTCGAAAGCGCTCTAACCTTATCTACGCCCGCTACTTCCCCATCGATATGAGCAGTCTTGAGCTTAAAAATTTCATTTTTCTCTTCAAATTTAGCCGCTACTTTACATACAGAAAGCTGCTCGCCCCATAAGAAGATATTGGTATCTTTAAAGCTAAGTCCGTTTTTTTCGGCATTTTTTAAAGCGATATTGGCTAGGGTGTTTTTGATAACCCGAACCTTTACGCCCGCTTCGCGCGCGCTATTTCTAAGATCTTCAAGCTGCTTAACGCTAAGGCCTTTAAAATCGGAAATTACTATAGCTTCGCTAGCTTTGAAAGCCTCGCCAAGCTCCGCTACTATCTTTGATTTTTCGTCTCTCGTCATTAGGTCTCCTTTCCGATCGGTGATTTCAAGCCAAGCGATCGAAATTTTGAAATTTCGATCAATTAAGTTAAAAACCTTGAGCTATCTCCAATCTAAGATAAAAATTTAAAATTTTATTTTAAATCGATTATTTCTTGATTATCCAGTGTAACTGCAGGGCTCATAGTAAGTGAAAGCGATGCATGAGTTACGTATCTACCCTTCGCAGTCGCTGGCTTATGCTTATTTATGGTTTTAATAAACGTCGTAAGATTGTCTAAAATCTGCTCTTTGCTAAAGCTAGCCTTGCCAAGGCCCGCGTGGATATTTCCCTGCTTATCGACGCGGAAATTTACCTGTCCACCCTTAGCATTTTTAACGGCCTGAGCGACATCCATAGTAACGGTACCGGTTTTAGGGTTCGGCATAACGCCTTTTGGACCAAGAATACGACCTACCTTACCGACTAGTCCCATTAAATTTGGAGTAGCGATAAGAACATCGAAATTTATATTTCCTTTTTGAATCTCTTCAATCAGATCATCGGCACCCACGATATCGGCACCCGCTTCGCTAGCCTCGCTAGCCTTTGCGTCTTTTGCGATCACGGCTACGCGAACGCTTTTTCCCGTACCCGCAGGTAAAACGACCGAGCCGCGCACCATCTGATCGGCATGTCTTGGATCTACGTTTAGTTTAAGAGCGATCTCCACCGTCTCGTCAAATTTAGCAGAAGCTAAAGTTTTTACCGTGCTTACCGCTTCGTCTACACTATAAATTTTATTTACGTCAACTTTTTTTAAAAGTTCGTTGAATCTTTTTGAATTTTTTGGCATATATTTCTCCGCAATTAAAGTGCTACCGCTTTTTTAAACCTTAGCGGTCAAAAGGTCTAGTCAGTGACCGTAATACCCATAGAACGAGCCGAACCCGCTATAATCCTAGCAGCCTGCTCTCTATCTTTGGTATTCAGATCGGCGATCTTTTTCTCGACGATCTCTAAAACCTGAGCTTTCGTTAAGGACGCTACCTTCTTTTTAAGAGGGTTATCCGAACCTTTATCTATCTTCGCCGCTTTTTTGATCAAATCCGTCGCAGGCGGTTGCTTAGTGATGAAAGTAAAGCTTTTATCGGCGTAAACCGTGATGATAACAGGAATGTTGAAGCCTGCCATATCTTTGGTTCGCTCGTTAAACGCTTTGCAAAATTCCATAATATTAACGCCCTTTTGACCTAGTGCAGGACCTACCGGCGGGCTTGGATTTGCTTTTGCGGCCGCTATTTGCAGCTTGATTTCGCCAACAACTTTCTTAGCCATAAATTTACTCCTTATAAAATTTAAATAATCTTTTCAACTTGCGAGTATGAAATTTCAATCGGCGTACTTCGTCCGAAGATCGAAACATTAAGGCGAAGCTTGCCGTGGATCATATCATACTCTTCTACGATGCCGTTGAAATTAGCAAAAGGTCCGTCGACGATCCTAACCGTCTCTCCGTCTTCAAAATTTATCTTCGGCTTAGGAGCCTCGCGATTATTGATCTTTTCTAGAATTATTTCGATATCTTTTTCCGGTAGCGGAGAGGGTTTTTTCGCCTCGCCGATAAAGCGACTGACCTTAGGCAGCATCTGAATTCTATGCCATAAAGTGGTATCCAAATCTAAATTTGCAAAACAATACCCTGGATATAAGCTACGCTCTTTAATGGTTTGCTTTGTATTTTTGACCTCTATAACATCTTCGGTAGGCACTAGCACTTCGCCGATCTTAGCCTCAAGTGCTTCGTCTTGCTTTAGCGCTTCTATTGCACGCTTTACCGCCATCTCGCTGCCGGCGTAAGTTTGTATCGCATACCATTTATTTGCCATATTGCGATCCTTACTTAAGCAGTTATCAAAGCGGACATAATAAGATCCACTAGCGCTAAAAACAGTGCAATAACTACGACTACGACTACTACAGAGATATATGCTGTTTTAGTTTGATCTTTAGTCGGGAAAATTACCTTATCTAACTCTACTTTTGCTTGTTTATAATACTCTTTTACTTTTTCCATACCCAATCCTCGTGGCAGGGCAAGAGGGATTCGAACCCCCAACCATCGGATTTGGAATCCGGCGCTCTACCGTTGGAGCTATTGCCCTATAAACAATTAGCCTTTTAACTTTACTTCTTTATGAAGCGTGTGCTTTTTTAATCTAGGGCAATATTTTTTAAGTTCTAGTTTTTCGGTCGTAGTTTTGCTATTTTTATAAGTAGTATAGTTAATATCGCCACTTTCGGAGCATTTTAATCCGACCTTTACTCTACTTGAATTCTTTGCCATTTGGTTTCCTTGAATAAAAAAGCAAGCGGAATTTTAAAATTCCGCTTGCAAAAAAATTAAGCGATGATTTTCGAAACGACGCCTGAACCTACGGTATGACCGCCTTCGCGAATCGCGAAGCGAGTACCTTGCTCAAGAGCGATCGGAGCAATTAGCTCAACGGTGATTTTAACGTTATCGCCAGGCATTACCATCTCCGTTCCCTCAGGAAGGGTAATCGAACCGGTAACATCTGTCGTACGAACGTAAAACTGCGGTCTATAATTATTAAAGAATGGAGTATGGCGTCCGCCCTCTTCTTTAGTTAGGATATAAACCTCGCCCTCAAATTTAGTATGAGGAGTGATAGATTTTGGTTTGCATAAAACCATACCGCGCTCTACTTCCTCTTTCTTAGTACCGCGCAATAAAACACCTACGTTATCGCCGGCTTCACCTTGATCCATCTCTTTTCTAAACATCTCAACGCCGGTAACGGTAGTAGTTTGAGTAGGTTTAATACCTACGATCTCGATAGTATCGCCAACTTTAACTATACCTTTTTCGATTCTACCGGTTACAACGGTACCACGACCGGAAATCGAGAAAATATCTTCGATCGGAAGAAGGAAATCTTTATCGGTATCGCGAACAGGAGTTGGAATATAGCTATCAACGGCATCCATAAGCTCCATAATCTTTGCAGACCACTCACCATCTTGTCCGGCTTTAGCCTCTTCAAGAGCCTTAAGCGCAGAACCTTTAATGATCGGAGTCTCGTCGCCAGGGAATTTATACTCTTTTAAAAGATCTCTAACTTCCTCTTCGACTAGCTCTAAAAGATCCGGATCATCGACCATATCGGTTTTGTTTAGGAAAACTACGATATAAGGAACGCCTACCTGGCGAGAAAGCAAGATGTGCTCGCGAGTTTGAGGCATAGGACCATCTGCAGCAGAGACAACTAAAATAGCGCCGTCCATCTGAGCCGCGCCGGTAATCATATTTTTTACGTAGTCGGCGTGACCAGGGCAGTCAACGTGAGCATAGTGACGTTTCTCGGTCTCATATTCGATGTGAGACGTAGCGATAGTAATACCGCGCTCTTTTTCCTCTGGAGCGTTATCGATATTGTCGTAGTCTTTTAGCTCGGCTAGACCCTTCCTGGAAAGAACAGCAGAAATAGCAGCTGTCAAAGTAGTCTTACCATGGTCAACGTGACCGATGGTACCAATGTTTACGTGTGGCTTGTTACGATTAAATTTTTCTTTAGCCATCATATCCTCCGTTATTGATTTGTGGATTACACAACAAACTAAGCGACTCTATTTTATGGAGCTCATAGCGGGACTTGAACCCGCGACCTCTTCCTTACCAAGGAAGTGCTCTACCTCTGAGCCATATGAGCCTAAACTCAGGCAAAGAGAAATCGCTACCAATACCCAACAATGCGACCAAAATTTAGATTATGTAAGCATATAAAAGCAGTTAAGTTTTACAGCTCCCAGTAAACCTAAATGGTGGAGCGGGAAACGGGGCTCGAACCCGCGACCCTCAGCTTGGAAGGCTGATGCTCTAGCCAACTGAGCTAATCCCGCATCAAAAATTCATGGTGGTGAGACGTGGATTCGAACCACGGAAGGCAAAGCCAGCAGATTTACAGTCTGCCCTCGTTGGCCACTTGAGTATCTCACCCTTTGATGAAATCTGGTCAAACACTGTTACAAAAAATGGAGCTGGTGGACGGGATCGAACCGCCGACCCACTGCTTACAAGGCAGTAGCTCTACCAGCTGAGCTACACCAGCATTTTGAAATTGAAGTGGCAATTATAACCGAAAAATCCCCAATTGTCAAGGCTAAAACAGCCTATTTTAAAATTTCATAAAATTTCTGCTATAATGCGCGCAATTTTAAATTTTAAGGAATTTTATATGAAAATCGTACCTTGGATTATCATAGTTTTTATGATTTATTTGATTTATTATTTTATCTCCCGCTCCGAAAAGCGTCTAAATACCCTTGAAAAGCGCTTAAATAAGATAGAAGAAAACTTAAGCGAGATAAAAAAGGCTACCGAAGCCAACAGGCTTTTGATCGAAGAAGCAAAGCTGGACTCTGAAGATGACGCAAAAGAGCAAGAATAAAATTAAATTTAAATCCATGATCTCGCTAGCTTAGCCTTTTTGCCAAATATCTCGTGCTAAAAATTACGAATATATTTTTATACGCACTTTGACATTTTTGAAAGAAATTTTGCCCCAACGTCAAAACCACAAAGTGCAAGAAGCCCATGCGTAACTAATTTGAAATTTTACGAAATTTAAAATTCGCGCTTTAATCCTGCAACGATAAGCAAATCCACGCGAATTAATAAATCAAAATTCCAGCCATTAGCCGCAAATTCCATAGAATTTCAAATAATACCGCGTAAAATTAGAATTCCTGCCAAAATCCATCCCTCAATTCAACTTCTTAAAATTTTGCGCAAATCCCTCAGCTAAAATTCTAAACTACAAAATTTTAGTATTTAAAATCACATTACTCAACCCCGCCGTAGAGCAAAACCTGTGGGCTTGCCCCCCGTGCACCGCTTCAGGCTGCTTTGTCCAAAAGCTCAAAGACGCAAACCGCAACCTTTACAAGCTAATGATAAAATTTAATCATAATTTTTAAAAACCAAAATTTCAAAAGCACGGAATTTTGTCCCAGGATGTGAATTGAGTAAAAAGCTAACGAAATGCAGGAATTTCACAAATGTTAAATTTTATCCATTGGAATTTTCCTCGCTCACAAGCGCTTCAGCGATGAGCTCCAGCGGATTTACGCACCTCATCTGCGAGCCATTTAAAGAAAGCGAGTTATTTAGCTGCATCCTGCACGCACTGCACTCAGCAGAGACTACGCGCACGGGTAGATCCGCCATTGCGCGCACCTTAGCTAATCCTGCTTCACGCGCGAGCTCGTAACGCTCGGTCTGCATCGTCACACCGCCAAATCCGCAGCATTTATTAAGTTCATCCATCTCGGTTATTTCGTAGTTTTGAGCGAGCAAGCCGCGCGGCTCTTTCCAAATACCCTGCATTTTGCGGGCATGGCACGGATCGTGATAGGTAATCGCTAAAGCCCTTTTGCCGCGGCGCATCAAAAGATCACTTAAGTTTGTAAATTTATAAAAGTATTCGCTCGCCATAAAAATTTTACTCGCAAGCTTTTGCGCACGGGCTTTCCATTGCGGCTCGTTTTCAAAAAAATGCGCGTAATCCACCCGCAGCATTGCAGAGCACGTAGCCTCAGGCACTATAATCGCATCAAGAGCAGGCAGAGCTTTTTCGAAATATGCTATATTAAATTTTGCCACGCGTTCAACCGCTGCAAAATCTCCCGTAAAATACGCAGGGGCGCCGCAACAGGCTTGTTCCTTCATCAAATTTACGTTTAGCTTTAGCGCTCGCGCGATATGTAGAACCGCCTCGCCTACGCCCGTGTAAGCGTAGTTTGCCATGCAGCCTATAAAAATTCCGATAGTTTTTTCGCCGCCGTTGTCGATAAGCTCTGCATGAGAGTTCATAAAGCTTTTTTTCGCAGGAGCAGGCAGCAGGCGCTCTTTTTTAAGTAGTGGCAAGTCAAATCTAGGCGACATAGAGCTTTGCGTATCTTTTCGCATCTTAAAGCCACAGCTAAGAAACACGTATCCAAGCGCTGCTGCTAGATCCAGTGCTTTGCGGTGCCCGAGCAGCCAAAACGCAGCTTTTTTGTACCACGCGATGCCAAATTTTTCCGCAATGCGCGCGCGAACATTCTCGATTGCCGTATCTATGGGCAAAGACTCGCCGCAAATATCTACGCAGTTGGTGCATAAAAAGCAGCTTTCAAAAATTTTCTTAGCGTTTTTATCAAGCTTTAGTTCATTCCTGCCGTAAGCGCCCAAAAGATCCACAAAACCGCGCGGGCTCGTTACTTCATCGCCGTTAATGCCATGAATCGTGCAGACTTGGATACATTTACCACATTTTACGCAACGCTCGCTAAGTGCCGCAAAATCGAACGCTCCAAGCTTTGCCCTACTCATAGCCACACTGCTTAGACGGTTTTAGAAAAGCGCTTTTCGCCCAAATTTTTAACCATATACTCATCAAAGCACATCGCGATATTGCGGATCAAAAGCGTACCGGTGGGCGTTACGGAAATTCTATGCGGCGAGACTTGTACGAAATCCTTTAGCGCCTCAAGCTGTTTTAGGCTAGCACCAAAATGCTCGAAAAATTTTATCTTAAATTTCTCCTCGATCGCCTCTATATCGACGCAGAAATTACTCATCAGCCCCATAATCACCTCTTTGCGCAGCAGATCCTCTTCATTTAGCAAAATACCCCTGCAATACGGCAGCCTGCCTTCATCGATCGCAGCCTCGTAAGCGTCCATATCTTTGAAATTTTGCGCGTAGTGGCGCGCGCCCTCGCCGATGCTGGTTAGCCCGATGCCGATCAGATCGGCGCCGCCCTTGGTCGTATAGCCTTGGAAATTACGGTGCAGCGAGCCGTTTTTAAGCGCGGCATGAAGCTCGTCCGCGGGCTTTGAGTAGTGATCCATGCCGATCATCTCATATCCGTTCGCGCTCAAAAAATCGTGCGTAAATTTTAAAATTTTATAAATTTGGCGCCGCCTCGCCTCGCTGCTGCGTTATGTCCATGCCGAATGCACCCGGCGAGAGCGGTAAAATTTAGCTGCCTAATCTTGCAAAAATTTCTTATCGATCAGATCGTAGTTTTTATACAGCCTACGCAGCTCGTCTCGCAACTCCATCAGCGCAAAGCCGAGCAGATTTTGCTCACGCCCTTTCCTTAAATTTTATTTTGAAGCATAGCTTGAAATTTGCCCAAATTTAACCTGCGAGTTGA
>NZ_CALIJA010000059.1 GCF_938017615.1 uncultured Campylobacter sp.
ATAAATTTTAAATTCCAAAATTTAAAGCGCACGACTTTTTTAAATTTTAAAATTTGCCGAGCGTTTAAAACATCAACTTCGCGCAAGTTGCGATCAGCGCGGTGTTTGAGCGCAAAATATAAGGGCTATTAAGCGCATAGACGTTTTTAAATTTCTCCCTTTCGCGCGGCGAAAATCCGCCCTCCGGGCCGACGAACGCGATCTCATCGCCGCCGAAAATGTCGATGTTCTTGCCGCCAAAATCGATCAGGCTTACGTTTTCATATCTTTGCGCGAGCTCGTCCGAGCCGCCCAAAACCTCGATCTGCATGATGGAATTTCGCCCGCATTGTTGAGATGAGTTGATCAAAATCCGCTCCATCCTCTGCATATCGAGCCGCACGTTTTTCTGCGACAGATCGGCATATACCAAAACAAGCCGCCCGACGCCCATCTCATTTAGTACAGGCAGGCTCTTTTCGATCACGGCGCTCTCGACGACCGCCCAAGCGACGCAAAAATCGTGGCTCGGCGTAAAAACCGAGCTTTTAAAAACTAAATTCAGAGCCGCACCTTTGCGCGAAATTTCGGCGATCTCATATAGATAACTCGCCCCGTCCTTTAGATTTCGCACGTCTATGCGCTCGCCCGCCCTTGCTCGTCTGGCCTTTAGGTGCAAAAACTGATCATTCTGCAAAATCAGGCTCTGTTCGCCTGCAAGCTTATCGTAAAAATATACCATCAAATAACACTCGCTATCAAAATTATCGCTAAGCTTAGCCCCAAAATCACCCGCATTTTGCGCTGATACGACGCAAAGTTTTGACTTAGATACGCGATTTTCAGCCGCTTGTACGATACCGCGCTAAGCGCGATCATCGCTAGCGATCCGACCGCCATAAAGTAAATTTTAAAGCTCAGATCAAAGCGCAGCACCGGCAGCATCACGCTTCCGCTAATTATCAGCGCCGCGAGAGTCGCATAATATATCGGCAAAAACAGCCTGATGCGCCTAAGAAATCTAAGCCCAGATCTGCTCTTTTGCTTTAAATTTTCAGCTTGCGGCGCGGAGGCGGCGGAATTTAAAGCCTCGCTGCGAGGGCAAAATTCCGCCGCCGCATCGATCTTAAGCTGGGTAAAGATCAGATAAATTATCGTTAAAATCGCCGCAGCTAGCGCGAAAAATTTATGAAAGCTCAGGGCACTTTGATACAGATAATCCATTACTTCCGCCGGAGGGTTAAATTTGCAGGATAAAATTTTGCGCGGCTAGAGCCGAAACGACCGAATTTCAACGCAAATTTTTTCGGCGCGAGATAAGACAGACCTGTTCCGCGCCTTTGAAATTTTAAAAACCTTTCAAAGCGGTCGCGGATATTTATTGCGCTAAAATTTACCGCGCGCTCTCTCAACTCCGGTTTTGCGCCGTATCTCTCGCGCCAAGAATGAAATTTTGCGGATAGGGCTTTATAAAATTTAAAATTTCTTTGCGCAGATCGCACTGGCAAAAATGGCGCCAAAATCGCGCTCGCGCGCCGCATACGAACCACGTAAATTTTAAAAATTTTCAAATTTAGACGCGGATTTTTCAACACTCCGCCTTATTCGGTCACCGGAAGCGGCGGCATATCGGCGTTTATATCGACTTTTGGCTCGCTAGGCGCGATAGGCACGTCCTTCGGCACTTCGCTATCTACCGGCGGCTTTTGCAAGGTGTCCTTTTTCTCATCGTCGCAACCGCCCAAAGCAAGCGCGCAGACAAAGATCGCGCACGTGGCAAAAACGCGCATAAGCCCCGCGCCAAATTTAAAGAAATTTCTCATCAGCAGTCCTTTGGATAGATGATTTTTTCGCCGCGCAGCAGCTTTTGCCAAAGCTCGGGCTGCCTCCACTCCTCGCGCACGGCGGGCGAGAATTCTATCTCATCCAGCGCGATCTCGCCCATCTGCGGATTGTAGGCGTCCTCGCGGAAGCACTGCGCATAGCCGGTGGTAGTTTCGTGCACGATGACGCTGTGAAGCTTTACTTCGCGCTCGCCGTTTTGCATCTGAGTCAGGCTCAAAAGTCGGTCCACAAGGACGAAAAAAATTCTACAAAACTGCTCCGCGCTTGGATTTAGCGGTATCTGTACCCAGCGCGCGCTGTGTTTTTTAAGATCCGCGATATAGCCCGCATCATCGTGCGCGTAGATCGTCGTAGCGTGATCGAAACTATCGATAAGCTCGCGGATACCGAGCTTCATGTAGCCGAAGTCATAAACCATACCCGCTTCATCCAAAAAATTTGAGCTAAGCAAAATTTCGCATCTGTAGGAGTGACCGTGGATGCTCGTGCGGCACCGCTTCGAGCCGCACAGGCGCACGATGTGAGCGTTTTCGAATTCGTATAATTTCCTGATTATCATACCCCGTCCTTCTCGCCCCAAATTCTAATGTGCAGGCGATCGGAGTAATTATAGCCGTTTTTTAGGCAAAAATCCACGCAAAATTGCGCGCCGCTTTCCAGCTCGCGACGATCTGCGCTGCGCGGCATACAATAAACCTCGCTCTCGCACGCCGCTAAAATTTCAGTGATCTCGGGCTGCGCGTCAAACTCGGGCGAGATGACGAACTTGTAAAAGCTATCCTTTGCGTTTTGTTTTAAGCTTCGCAGCGCGGCGAAGTTTAACCTGCGCTCTCGCGGCTCGGCGGAGTTTGAAAGCTTAGGCGAGACCGCAAAGACGCAGCTTTTGTAGGCGGGAAATTTTTCAAAATCCACGAAAATCGTGCCGTTGGTTTCGAAGTGCACTGCGTGTCCGCGCGCGAGCAGCTCGCAGACGAACTCGTAAAATAGCGCCTCTTTGTGATGCAACATCGGCTCGCCGCCGGTGATAACGACGATCGGCTTTTGATAAAGCTTAGCGCTCTGCGGCAAGGCGAAGCTTTGCGGATTTAAATTTAAAGAATTCTGCGTTGCGAAATTTAAAGAATTTTCGCTCGTTAAATTTAAAGATTTTTCTGCGTTACCGTTTGGACGGGGAGGCGTTTGTGCGGCGACGGAATTTAACGTATTGCTTTCAGAAAAAGACTCGGCGGCGCAAAAACCCGGCGCAGAGCATGCGGGCGCGGAACAGGACAAACCTGATAAATTTGGAATTTTATTCAAAAGCTGCGATAAATTTAAAATTTCTTCGTGCTCGAAGTGGCTCGTAAAAACCGCGCGGATCGTATCGCAACCGCGCAAGATCTCGCCAGTCTTTGGCGAAACGCGCTCGCCGCCGAAGCCCTCGCAGCGCAGATTGCAGCCCGCAAAGCGAAAGAAAAACGCGAGCCTGCCTGCGTATTTGCCCTCGCCCTGAATACTTAAAAAGCTCTCAACAAGCCTCATCCGCCCGTCTCGTAAAATGCACGGCTTGAAATTTCATTCGAAGCGTCCGCTTGCCAGCGATTTTTTTCGGGCTTATTCGCTAAAATTTTAGCCAAAATTTCGGCGGCTGCGGCAATGTCGCCCTCTTTGACCGCCTTTTTGATACTTAGCGCATCCTCGAAGTAAAGACACGGGATCAAAAGCCCCTCGGCGCTTAGTCTGATGCGGTTGCAGCTCTCGCAAAAATCATGCTTGTGCGGATCGATGATGCCGAAAGTGTAGCCGTCCCCGAGCGCGTAAAGCGACGCGGGCGAGCTTTGCGATTTCGGCAGAGCGGTAAAGATAAATTTACGCCTTAAAATATCTAAAATTTCACTCGATTTTAAGCCTGTAAGATCGCCGGCATGGGTGTTTTCCATAAATTCTATGAAGCGAATCTGACAGTCCTTCTCGCGGGCAAATTCCAGCAAATAAATAAGCTCGTCGTCGTTGATCCCCTTTAGCACGACGGTGTTTAGCTTGACTTTTAGTCCCGCTTCAAGCGCGGCATCAAGGCTCTCCAGGACGTTATAAAGCACGCCGCGCTGAGCTATAAATTTAGCTCGCTCCGGGCGCAACGAGTCAAGCGACATATTGATGCGTTTTAGCCCCGCATTTTTCAAGGCGCGCGCGTAGTTTTTGAGATAATATCCGTTGGTAGTAAGCGCAAGATCGATACCCGGAGCGTAATCCGCGATCATCTTTATAAAATCTTCGATCCCCTTTCGCACCAGCGGTTCGCCGCCGGTGATACGGATCTTTTTCACGCCGCTGTCGATCGCAACTTTGACGAATAAAAACATCTCCTCAAAGCTTAAAATATTCTCTCGCGGCACCCAATTAAACGGCGTACTCGGCATGCAATATCTGCATCTGAAATTACACCGCTGCGTAACCGAAATGCGCAAATAATCGATCGTTCGTCCAAATTTATCAATTAGCATATTTTGCCTTAATATCAATTTGCGGCGATTATATAAAAAACAAAGCGATTTTGCAAAATTTTATTTTTATATTGCTCTGGCTATTTTCTTACCGAGCCGATGAGCTCTTTAAGCTGATCCAGAAGCGGTCTGATCTGCTTTTCTACCCGCTCGTCGATCATCGTAGGCACTACGTCTAGTCTTTGTTCTATCGTCTCGTCGATTACGTCGGCAATCGCGTTTATATCGATATTGGGAGCGACTTTGCCGCCCGAATCGATCATCTCTTTTAGCTCCTCGACCTTCTTTTTAAGCAGATAGTTTTCCTGCATAGCATCGGTCAGCACCTGATCGAAGCGCTCGAATTTTTTATCCGCTTGCTTATCCTTAAAATATATGACGAAAAACATCAAAAATATAACGACGCAAAGTCCTAAAATGATGATAGTGTTAAGATCCATAGGGGTTCCTTAAAATAAATTTACAAAAACAAAAGCGAAAAACGCAATGCCCAAGTAGCCATTCAGCGTAAAAAACGCGCGATCAATCTTGCTAAAATCTTTCTGCACGATCCTATGCTCGAAGTACAGGATCGTCGCGCACGCAGCCACGCCCAGATAGGCAAAAAAGCCTAAATTTGCCGCCGCGCAAAACAGCAGCCAAAAAAGCACCGCCACGGCATGAAAAATTTTAGAGATAAACATCGAGGCTTCCTTGCCGTAAAGCGCAGGAATGCTGTAAAGCCCAGCCGTGCGGTCAAATTCCATATCTTGAAGCGAATACAGCACGTCAAAGCCGCCTACCCAAAATACTACTCCAAAGCATAGTAGCACCGACCATAGCGGAATTCCGCCGCTAACGGCGATCGCTCCCGCAATCGGCGCAAGCCCTAGGCAAAAACCGAGCATTAAATGCGCGGTCTCGCTAAAGCGTTTAAAATATGAATACCCGCCCAATGCCGCTAAAATCGGCACCGAAAGCTTAAGCGCCAAAGAATTTATAAGCGCCGAAACCGCTATGAAAACTACCGCGTTTGCGATAATGAAAAGCAGCAAATTCCCGCGTCCGATCCGTCCATCCACGCTGGGGCGCGAAGCACAACGCGGATTGGCGCGGTCGATATCCTCGTCCAGGTAGCGATTTAGCGCCATTGCGAAGCTTCTGGCGCTCACCGCGCATAAAATTCCCAAAAAAAGCAATTTCCAGCCGAACCATACCGAGCCGCTTTGCAGCTTGCTCGCGGTAATCATCGCCGTAAAGATAAACGGCAGCGCGAAAACCGAGTGTTTAAAAACTATTAATTCGTTGATATCGGATAAAATTTCTTTAAATTTAGCCATTTCGCCCCTTATTTTGGGCACCATTGTATCAAAAAAAAGTAAGAATAACTCTAAATTTGATATAATTTGAACGAAAAATTTACGAAAGGAAACGCCTTGAGCCAAAATCAAAACCCGCATGCAAGCCCACAGATCGCGATCATCGGCACCACCGCAAGCGGCAAAAGCGATCTTGCGCTAAGCATCGCGCGCGAAATGGACGCCGTGATTTTGAGCCTCGATTCGCTCTGCATTTACCGGCAAATCGACATCGCAAGCGCCAAGCCAAGCGAGGAGCAGCTGCGCGAGATCAGGCACTTCGGCGTAAATTTAATCTATCCAAACGAATACTTCAGCGTCGGCGAGTTTATCAAAGAATACGCATCCGCGCGGGCTTTTGCAGATCGTAGCGGCGCGCCTTTGATAATCACGGGCGGCAGCGGGTTTTATCTCAAAGCGATGCTAAGCGGGCTGGTGCCGAAGGTTCCCGATTTTAAAAGCGAAATTTCAAACAATGAAATTTACGCCCTAGCGCAGCGCATCGATCCGGAATTTGCCGCGAAATTTAGCGCGACGGACAGCTTTCGGTTAAAAAAATGGCTAAGCATCTATAAATTTTGCGGCGAGGCGCCGAGTAAATTTCTGCGCGAAAACACCGCCCCGCCCGTGATTTCAGATATTAAAATTTTTGAGATCGACGCGCCTAAGCAGTGGCTTGCAGGACGTATCGAAGCGCGCACGAAGGCGATGTTTGAGCGCGGGCTTTTAGAGGAGGCGGAGTTTTTATTCGCTCGCTACGGCGCAGAGTACAGGGCGCTAGGCTGCATCGGGCTAAAGGAGTGCGAGCAGCTTTTACGCGGACAGATCTCGCGGACGCAGTGCGAGCAGCTCGTAAGCCTGCACACGGTACAGCTTGCAAAGCGCCAACGCACCTTCAACCGCTCGCAGTTCGCGGATAAAATTTCGGCGCCACCGCAAGAGCTGGAGCGTGAAATTTTAAAATTTCTCTGCCGCGAGATTTGAAATCGAAATTTATCAAAATTTGTGCGCTTGCTAGAAAGCAGCGAGGCAAGGAAGTAAAATTTAGATTTTAAATTTGCCGTGCCAGTCGCGTCTTTAAAATTTTGCGGGTCGCGCCAAGGTCTCGTGCGGCGCGAAGCTCAGGTTAAATTTAATCGCCTTCGCAAATATTAAAGCTAAATTTATCGTTATCAAGCCTACTGAAATTTTGATTTTCCGCGCTTGCATTGCGCTTGAAAATAAAGGCGTAGCCATATTTCTCGAAGTTCTGCGAGCTGTTTTTTAGCCCAACGACGCAAAGCTCGTAAGTGCCGCTTTGCAAGCCAAGTTTGAGCGTGGAATTAAATTTTCGCATCTTGCCCGCAGCGCCGCTTTGGCACTCATAGCCTAGCTCGAGTTCGCCGCTTTTTAGCTTATCGAAACGATACTGCAAAGCATCGAAGCTCGCTAGGATCGCGGAGTCGCTTTGCGGGGCGAAATACAGCCTATCGCGCTTAAAAGCTACTTCGTAGCCCGCAGACGGCGCAAACTCCTCGTCAATGCAAACGAAGATCTCATAGCTGCGCACCTTAAGCGGATAGAAGGGTAAAGCTTTAGCGCCCTTTACGGCGTCATAAAACAGCTGCTTGTGCGCGTCCCAGTAGCTTAGAAGCTTTTTTGCTCTGCATTTTCGTTCCTTTAAAAACTCACTCAAATCGCGCACATCAAGCAGCGCAAAACCGTAGCCGTCAGCACTTAGCTCGCCCAAAAACATATCTCTCCTTGTTGGCAAAGCGCGATGGGTTCAATTCGCGCTTAAAATTTTAGCTCAATACCCGCTTAAAAAGACGAAATTATTTACCGCGCCGGTTAGAAATTTTACCAAAAACGGCGCCAGCGCGCATGCCACGCTAGCTAGCACGACGGCAAATTTTATCTGCACCGAGACCGCGCTCAGCGAGCCATTAAGCTCCGCGTCCTCCCGCGGTTCGTGCAAAAACATACGCACGATGAGGCGCAGGTAGTAATACAGCGCGAGCGCGCTATTTACCGCCATGATGACGGCGAGGGCGAAATAGCCCGAATTGACCGCGGCGCTTAGCAGATACATCTTGCCCCAAAACACGCTAAACGGCGGAATGCCCGCAAGCGAGAGCATAAAGATCGCCGCGCATAGCGCAAAGAGCGGATGGGTGCGGATCAGACCGTCAAATTTCTCAAACGGATGCTCAAAGCGAGCTGTAAATTTAGAGCTTTGCGCGCAAATTTCGGCGCCGGGCTCGCAAGTTTTAGTGCCGAAAAGGCTCACTTCCGCGCCGGGCTCGATCGCTTTCGAATTTGGCCCGCTTGCTTTAGAGCCCCGCTCTCCGCAAGCTAAATTTTCTCCGTTCGCGCCTAAATTTAACTCATCGGCAGAGTCTGCTAACTCGTGATTTTGCGAAAAAGAAAGCTTTGCGTTTGAGATAAAATTCCCTTTCTCCTCGTCGTTTGCATTTAAATTTAAAGGGACGCTTCGGGTTTTAAATTTTAAATTTAACGAGCGAGCGCGCCTTTGCCGTACACACCAGATGAAGGCAAACGCACCGAGATTCGCTACGGCATATAGTATCCAGTAGGTGAAAAGTGCGGCGTTTGCCTGCGTCGAGCCGATCACGATCGCGCAGAGCACGAAGCCTGCGTGCGAAACGGAGCTGAAAGCGAGCATCCGCTTGACGTCGCGCTGTACGAGCGCCATGAGGTTCGCTAAGCTCATCGTAAGCACCGCTACGGCGTAGAGCACGATGTTCAGCCACTGCACGCCGATGCTTCCCAGCGCTTCAAACAGCCTGATCGCCACGACAAAGCCCGCGATCTTGGGCACGACGGACAAAAAGCCCGCCATAGCCGAGCTCGCGCCCTCGTAAACGTCTGGCGTCCAGGTGTGAAACGGGATCAGCGAGAGCTTAAATCCTATCGAGACGATCATAAATGAGCAAGCGGCGAAAAGCAGGATATTGGTTTGTAAATTTGAACTCTTAGCGATCTGCGCGATATTTGAAATTTCCATAGAGCCGGTCGATAGAAAAAACATCGCCGCGCCGAATGCGAAAAAGCCCGATCCCAGCGCGCCCATTATGAAGTATTTTAGCGCCGCTTCGACCGATCTGGCGCGGTTGTGAAGCGCGATTAGCGTATAAAGCGCCAGCGAGCCCGTCTCAAGCCCAACGAGGATCATCATTAAGCTTTCGCTCGCGACCATAAACTCATAGCCCACGAGCACGAATAAAAACAACACGAAAAACTCCGCCGTGTGGTACTCGTGCGCGCTTCTTGCGCCCAAAGACAGAAAGATGAAAAATATCGAACCTGCGAGCATGATAAGCATCGATAGCGTCGCGATTCCGTCCACCAGCATCACGTCGAAAAGCCCGCGTATGCCGCTGTTGTATCCAAAAACGAGCCCGAAGCCCAGAGCTAGCGCCAGTATCGTGATGACGGCGTAAAATTTATACGATAGCGTGCGCGCAAAAAGCGAAACCGCGAGCATCAGCAGGGCAAATCCTCCGAGTATCGCCATAGGCGCGATCGAGGCTAAATTTAAAAGATTATTTTGCATCGCTTCTTACCTTAAAATTTGCTTTTTCCATATAGGCGCGAGTCGCGGTCTGAGAGGCTTTGTTAAACATCAGCTCAAGGCTTTGCGTCACGCTAGGTTCGATGCTTTTTAGCATCAGATTCGGCGCGACGCCGAGCACTACGACCAGCACGCAGATCGGGACGATAGAGCAAAGCTCGGTTCTGTTTAGATCGCTTAGCTTTTTATTCTCCTCATGCACGAGCGCGCCGAAAAAGATCTTTTTATAAAGATTCATCGAATAGATCGCGCCCATTATGATGCCGAGTCCACCCAAAAGCGCATAGCTAAAGCTTATTTTAAAAATCCCCGCAAGGCTTAAGAATTCTCCCACGAAGCCGATCGTAAGCGGAAGCCCTATCGAGCCTAGCAGCACGACGCAAAAACAAAACGCATAAAGCGGCATCACGCGCGCAAGCCCGCCGAACTCGCTGAAAAGCTTCGTATGCTTGCGGTCGTATAAAAAGCCTACGAGCATAAAAAGCCCACCGCTTACGATACCGTGGCTTATCATCAAAAATACCGCGCCGCTCATTCCTTCGCGGCTCATTGAAAAAATTCCAAGCATTATGACGCCCATATGCGCGATCGAGCTATACGCGATAACCTGTTTGATATCCTTCTGCGCAAAGGCGATGAAGCTTGCATAGATGATCATAACGATCGCTACGGCGCACATCACCCCACTAAAATGCACGCTCGCGTCGGGAAATAGCGGCAGCGAAAATCGCACGAAGCCGTATGTGCCCATCTTAAGAAGCACCGCGGCAAGCAGAACCGAGCCTATCGTAGGAGCCTGCCCGTGCGCGTACGGAAGCCAGGTATGAAAAGGAAAGCAAGGCGTCTTGATCGCAAAAGCGACCGAAAATGCCAAAAATAGAGGAATTTGCGTGCTAAGCGGCAGCGATAGGCTCTGCCAGTTTAGGATATTAAAGCTATACTCGCCCGTAGCCTCGTGATAGAAATAGCTCATCGCCACGAGTCCTACAAGAAGAAACATCGAGCCTAGGAAGGTGTAGATGAAAAATTTTACCGCGGCGTAAATTCTCTTGCCGCTGCCCCACGCGCCGATAATATAGAGCATCGGAATAAGCGAAAGCTCCCAAAAGATGTAAAACAAAATCGCATCCAGCGCCACGAAAACGCCCACCATCGTCATCTCTAAAAATAGAATGCAGATGATTAAATTTTTGGCGCGCTCTTTAATGCTTAGACTAAGCAGCGCCAAAAAGGTAACCAGCGTGCTTAGGATCACTAAAAACAGCGAAATTCCGTCCACGCCGATGAAGTAGTTGATGCCGTATTCGCTTATGAAAGGGTGCAGCACGCTAAACGCGATGCCGTCCACCGGCTCGTAGAGTATCCACAAAACGAGCGAGAGCACGAACTCTATAAAGCTCATCGTAACGGCGTAGGTCTTAATGCTCGCTTCGTCGATCAAAAAGCCTAAAACCGCAGCTACCGCCGGGAAAAATATAACCAAACTTAAAAAGTATTCCATGCCCACCTCACAGCGCAAACGCCAAAATCAGCAAAATGAAAGATCCCAAAACCATCCACCTTAAATTTGCGCTCAAATCTCCGCTATTGCTTGCGCGATCCGCACCTTCGCCGCCTTTTACCGCGATGCGAGCGATCAGATCGACGCTGGCGTCTATGATCGCGCCGTCGCATTTAGCGCAGATCTCGCTAAGCTTAGCGTATCCGCGCACGATCACGCGCTCGTAAATTTGCGGGATAAAATACTGAGCGATCAAAATTTTATAAAATTTGCAGTTCTTTAAATTTTGGCTAAATTTACCCTTGCCGTATGTCCAAATCGTGCCGATCGCCACCGCGCTTATCATCGCTAGCGTTAGGGCGATCAAAATTACCTCCACGCCGTGCGGGATCGAAGCTTTAAAGCCCGGCAGTATGCTAAGCACGAACTCCGCAAAATCGTGCTCGAAAAAGCCCGCGATTGCCGCAGGCACGGCTAGCACGCTCATCGCGATGAGGGCAAAGCCTTTCGCCTCGTGCGGATGGTGGGTAAATTTTTGCTTTCCGAAAAACACGAGCATTATCAGCCGTATGCTGTAAAACGTCGTCATCGCAGCACCTGCAAATAGCAGCGCCCAGATAAAATACGCGTCCGCGCTCCACGCCGCTTCTAAAATTTTATCTTTTGAGAAAAAACCAGCGAACGGATAAAATCCGCAAAGCGCGAGCGAGCCTATGCACATTAAAATCGCCGTAGGTCGCATAAACTTATATAATCCGCCCATATTTTGGATATTTAGATCGTCTTTCATCGCGTGCATTACGTTGCCCGCTCCCAAAAATAGAAGCGCCTTGAAAAACGCATGCGTCGCCAGATGAAACAGCGCGATCCAATACGCCCCGAGCCCCGCAGCTACGAACATATAGCCAAGCTGCGAAAGCGTGGAATAGGCGATGATTTTTTTAAGATCGTTATGAACTAGCGCCATCGATGCCGCAAAGACCGCCACAAAAGCGCCCAAGCAGACGATAAAGCCGCTTACTTCGGGCGCGAGCGCGAAAATCGCGTTTGCGCGGATTACCAGATAAACGC
>NZ_CALIJA010000060.1 GCF_938017615.1 uncultured Campylobacter sp.
TAGATGACAGCTCGCAATGTGCAGTTCCGCGGTGCGGCGGAATTTTAAAATTTTAAAAAGCCTGATGCATGTTGCGCGCGCGAGTAGATTTTGCATAAGTAGATTTTATCCGCCGCTCAGAAATCAAGATTTTACCGCACAAGCAAAGCGAAAATCCTCTCCGCCTACGCGAAATTCAAGAATTTTACCGCTTAAACAAAGCGGAATTCTATCCACTCAAGCGAAACCTAAAATTTCACTCGCGCCACAGAATTTTAAAATTTCCGCAAAAATCAAGCCGCTTATCTGCAAATTTAAAATTCCGCCTATCTGCAAAGCTTCGCGTTTAATCTGCCACGCGACCAAGATTAAATTTTTAAATTCCGCTCGCTCTGCCTATCTCGCAAACAAGTAAAATTTTAAAATTTATGAGATTCAAAGCCCAAAATCCCGCGCTTAAGCTTAAAATTTACCGCACGCAAGCGCAAAATCTATGCAATCGTTCCTGTTTAAAAGCCCCGATAGTTTGCCGCGTCCTAACCTAAATTAAATTTTACATTTGCTATAATCGCGAAATTTTAAGGAAGGTAAATGGATATTTTTGAAGGCAGCCCAAGAGAGAAATTTTTTGAAATTTTATCCGCTGCAAGCCCTACTTTGGTGCAAAACGAAATCGAAGAAGCTCTAATCCGCCTAATCGCCTGTGAGCGGCTCTGCGAAGAGCGCGGTATTAGCGAGCGCGAGATCGAAAGCTTCATCGCACAGCAGGATTTACAAGACGAGCTAAACGACAAATTTTTGCAAATGAGCGGAAATATCCTAAGCAATAACGAATAATGCAAGATCAAATCGATTTAATTATGAAAAGCTTCATCGCAGACTGCGGATACGAGCCCGCTAGCGAGATGTTTGACAGGCTAAGCCCAGGCAAAAAACTGCGCTCCAAGCTGCTGTTAAACATCGCGCAAAAAGATGAAAAATCGCTGCGTCTGTGCGCGATCATCGAGCTCATTCAAGCTGCGAGCCTGCTGCACGACGACGTCATCGACGAAAGCTCTGTGCGCCGCGGCAAACCCTCGATCAACGCCACCTACGGCTCCAAAAACGCCGTGATGCTGGGCGACATACTCTATTCCAAGGCGTATTTTGAGCTTAGCAAATTTGAAAGCCGCATCGCCGCTGCGCTTTCGGGCGCCGTCACGAAGCTTGCCGTGGGCGAGCTGATGGACGTGAGCTTAAGCAACGATTTCAACGACGATGCGAGCAAATATCTGCAAATGATCTATCTAAAAACCTCCGCTCTCATAGAGGAAGTCGCGCGCTGCGGGGCGTTTTTAAAATTCGGCGGCGCGGAAAATCGTGGCGAAATTTCAGATATTAACGGCGCAAAAAACGAGGGCGAAATTCCAAGCGCCACGAAAGATCATGATAAAATTTCAAGCGCGAGCGCAAAATTCGGCGAATACGGCAAAAACCTTGGGCTTGCGTTTCAGATCATCGACGATATTTTAGATGTCACGCAAAGCTCAGAAGCGCTCGGTAAGCCGAGCCTGAGCGATTTTGCGGAGGGCAAAACCACCCTACCCTACATTTATTTATACGAAAATTTAAATGATGCGCAGCGGCAAAAGCTAAAATCGTTTTTTAAAAAGCAGCTTTGCCAGAGCGAAATTTCATGGATCAAAGCGAAGCTTAGCGAGCACGACATTATCGAGCGCTGTATAAACGAAGCTCGTGCCTACGGGCAAAAGGCGCTCGAAGCCGTGGCGGAATTTAAAAACGACAAGCTGGAGCAAATCGTGCGAGATATGATAGATAGGGAGTTTTGATGGCGTATATGAGCGTGAGCTTCACCCACAAAAACACGGATATCACGGTTCGCGAGAAACTTTCGTTTTCAAACGATGTGCGCAAGAAAGAAATTTTGCGCCTTTTGGCTTCAAACTCCGCGATAGAGGAGTGTTTGGTGCTTAGCACCTGCAACCGAGTAGAAATTTTTACCGTCGTAAGCGACTTTGATGAAGCGCAAAAGTTCGTGCTTTTGGCACTTTCGCGCGTAAGCGGCGTGAGCTACGACGAGCTAGCCGAGCGCGCCGATATTTACGAGGATTACGGCGCGATACACCACCTTTTCGCCGTCGCAGCCTCTCTTGATAGCCTCGTAGTGGGCGAAACGCAGATCGTAGGCCAGCTCAAAGACGCCTATAAATTCGCGATGCAAAACGCTCGCGCCGGCGCGCAGATCGCAAGAGCGATAGATGAAGCGCTAAAGTGCGCGGCGCGCATCCGCAACCAAACCGAAATTTCAAAAAATCCGATCTCGGTCTCAAGCGTCGCCGTGGCGATGGCAAAAGACAGGCTGGGCTCCTTGCAGGGCGCGGACGCCGTGGTAGTGGGCGCGGGAGAGATGAGCGAGCTAGCGTGCAAACACCTGCTCGCAAGCGGCGCAAATATCACGATCTTAAATCGAAATTTAGCCGGCGCGCGAAGGCTAGCGGATTCTTTGATCAGCGCGGAGTCCGGCGCGATCTTGAGTGGACGCGCAAGTCGCGATGACGCACGCGGCGCAAATTTAAGCGACGGCGCAAATGGTTACGCGGCTCGCATCAAGACCGACGCGCTGGATAATCTGAAAAAATATCTAAACGCAAATAGCCTGTTTTTCAGCGCTACGGGCTCGCAAGAGCCGATCATTACCGATAGCTTGTTAGAACCCAAAAGCTTTAAGCGATATTTTTTCGATATAGCCGTGCCGCGCGACGTGGAGCTTAGTCAGAGTGAGGATATTGAAGTTTACAGCGTCGATGATCTTGAGGAGATCGTAAAGAAAAATTTGCTACTTCGCGAGGAGCAGGCGCAGATCGCTTACTCGATCGTGGCAAAATGCACGAACGAGTTTTTCAAATGGCTCAAGGCGGCGGCATCCACGCCGATCATCAAGGCCTTGCGCCAAAGCGCGAAGCAAGTAGCCGAGCTGGAGCTAGCCAAAGCGCTTAAAAAGGGCTATCTAAAGCATAGCGATGCGGAAGAAGCGCGCAAACTGATCCATCAGGTTTTTAAAGCGTTTCTGCACGCTCCGACGGTAAATTTAAAAAACCTCGGCGAAGCGGACGATGCCGACGGCACGGTAAACGCGCTGGTCGAAATTTTTGAACTGCAAGAAAACTACGAAAAATTTTTAAATCAAGAAAACGAGAAAAAGGACAGACAGAATGAAATTTAGCAAGCTTTTCGCTCCGAGCCTCAAAGAGGCCCCTAGAGACGCGGTACTACCTAGCCACGCGCTTTTGATCCGCGCGGGATTTATCGAGCAGCTGGGCAGCGGGCTTTATAATTTTTTGCCGCTAGGAAAGATAGTGCTGGAGCGGATTTGCGCCGTCATCAGGCAGGAGATGGACGCTGCGGGCGCGCAAGAGGTTTCTTTTAGCGTCGTGACGTCTGCGGATGCGTGGAAAAAAAGCGGTCGCTACGCCAAATACGGCAAGGAGCTGTTGCGCTTCAAAGACCGCAAGGATAACGACTTCGTGCTAAGCCCAACTAACGAGGAAGCGGCGGTTTTGATGGTAGCGGATAAGATCACGAGCTACAAGCAGCTGCCGCTAAATATCTATCAGATCAATACGAAATTCCGCGACGAGGCCCGCCCTCGCTTCGGGCTTCTGCGCGGTCGCGAGTTTACGATGAAGGATGCCTATAGCTTCCACGCGGACGCTGCGGATATGAAGCGCGAGTTTGAGGTGATGAGGCAGGCGTACTCGCGGATTTTTACGCGACTGGGGTTAAATTTCCGTGCGGTCGATGCGGACAGCGGCGCGATCGGCGGCAGCGGTAGTAAGGAGTTTATGGTGCTCGCGGATAACGGCGAGGATGATATCGTCGTGTGCAAGCACTGCGAGTATGCCGCAAACATCGAAGCTGCGCGCCGTGCGCCAAAAACTACGAACGCCGCCGCGCCCGAGACCGACGGCATGATGAAATTTAAAACCCCCGCGATGAAAACGATCGACGCGGTCGCAGAATTTTTCAAAGTAGATAAATTCTACACTATCAAAGCAGTGATCAAAAAAGTGCTATACGAGGATCGCAGCGAGATCGTAGCGTTTTTTATCCGCGGTTGCGACGAGCTGCAAGAGACCAAGGCGCAAAATACCTGCGGCGCGCTAGAGTTAGTCGATGCCAGCGAGGAGGAGATCGCGCGAGCAGGCTTTACGGCGGGCTTTTGCGGACCTTTCGGGCTCGGCGAGGGAGCTAAATTTTACATCGACGCCGAGCTAAAAGGAGCGCGCGAAATGATCGCGGGCGCGAACGAGCCGGATTACCACTACGTGGGCGCTAGCGTGATAAATTTTAACGAATCGCGCTTTGCGGATCTCGCTGCCGTGGGCGAAGGCGATGCGTGTCCGTCCTGCGGCGGCGAGCTTGGTATCACGAAAGGCATCGAGGTGGGCCATATTTTTCAGCTCGGCACGCGCTACTCAGAGCCGATGGGAGCGCGATTTTTGGACGCAAACGGAAAGGCGCAGCCGTTTTTTATGGGCTGCTACGGCATCGGCGCAAGCCGCCTTATCGCCGTGGCGATCGAAAGCAGCCACGACGAGAGAGGCTGCGTATGGCCGCGCGAGCTCGCGCCTTTCGAGCTTGAGATCATCATCTCAAACCACAAAGACGCCGCGGCAGTAGAATTTGCCGAGAAACTATACGAGCAGTGCCGTGCGCGCGGAGTGCGCGTGCTGCTAGACGATCGCGCGGAGCGCTTCGGCGTGAAGATGAACGACTTCGAACTGATGGGCTTTCCGTATGCAGTGCTCGTGGGAAAAGCCCTAGCGGAGGGAAGCGTCGAGTTCATCACCCGCGCAGGTCTAAAACGCGAAAGCGTAAGCGCGGATGAAATTTTAAAACTTATCGAGAAAAAATTAGCCTAGAAAAATTAGTAAGCGCATGAAATTTAGCCCTAAATTTGGGCTAAATTTTGCCACCATATTTTGAAATTTGCGAGCCGCTTTTGCTACACTGCGCAGCATGAAATTTTATAAATTTACCGCGCTAGCCGCAACGAAAACAAATTTTGAACTCGTACGAAGCATAAATTTTATAAATTTACTATTTTGCCGCGCAGAGATACCGCCGAGGCACTATGATAAAATTTACGCTTAAGCCGCACCGCCATTTCACTGCGGCTAAATTTAAAGCATGAGTTTGCGCGCGGTACCGCACCGCCCTCTCAGCCGCACGTAAATAAAATTTCCGCCTTTGACCGCGCAAGCAAAAAAGCAAAGGGCGCGTTTCCGCCGCTCTCGCAAAATGCCAAAACAAAATTCCGTGATAAAATCCCGATCTCTGCCCGCCCTTTTACTAAAACGATTTTTAAAAAGCCAAATTTAAGCAGCGTTTTCGCTCCTTTGATTTCGCTCTTTAAATTTAAGATTTAAATTTCGCGGCGCAGCGGACGCGTAAATTTAATCGGCGCGCAAAAGCCGATCCGAAATTTTACCCGGTCAAAATCTTGCTTAAAATTTATTCGGCGACGGCGATTTAAATTTTATTCGTAGGCTTGTCGTAGTAGCCCCATTTGGCGCGGTATTTTCTCCTCGCTATCCGAGTCAAAACGATCTGAATGATCAAAAGCGCAAGCGCACCGCCGCCCCATTTCAAATATGTGATTCTATAGGAATCGGATATGGTATCGTAATAAAACCTGGTTGCAAAGGCATAATCATTTGCCCGTCCTTAAGGGCGATCTGCCGTGCAAGGTCGGTATCGCCCCCGATCCTTTGGTACCAAATTTTTACCTCTTTGTCGTATATCGCGGTCCTGCATCCGTCTATCTCGGTGCTATAAACATCTAAATAAAAACGCCTCTGTTTAAGCGCGCCATCCACTAAATTTAACTTATAATAACTGGCCCTCTGCTCTTATTCGTTTGCACATATATGACGCGCCCCTCTATGGTCTGCAAATCCTCGGGGCTAGACGGCAGCACGGCCGTGTAGGACGTATACGGCGCCGCACCCGCGCCAAGGATAAAAAACAGCAGCACATAGCTTAAAAGCGCATTCATCTGATTAAAGCTAGCGATCTTTTTTTCATCTTATTTTGTATAAAAAAGCATCAAATCTCTTTTGTTTAAATTTTATTTCGGCGTTTTATCCTGGCGCGCCGTAGCGGCAGAAAAGCAGAGCTGCGTCGCTATAAGCTATCGCGATCTTTAAATCCGTATTTCTGCAGTTAATACGGCTCGGTTTTTCCGTCGCTGTGCGCGATACAAGACGCCGCTTCTGCCGAAATTCGTCTTGGATTTTCATTCATTTTCATTCGACGAAGAGTAAATTTAAAAGCTAAATTTAAAAAGCGCGCAAAAGAAAATATTTCTCTTTTTAAATTCCGCTAAAATTTTATCCAAAACGCGGTAAGCTCGTATCCGCGGGGCTCACCCAACCCGCTCAAGCTTTCAAACGCAAGCGTAACGCCGCTGTTTAAGTTTAACTCCAAACCCTCATCCGTTGCGCGCTCGCGATACTCGATCCGCTCACGATTTAAAGCGCCTTTCACCGCCGCAAGGTCGATGGGAGCAGGACAGCCCGATAATATCCAAGGCTCTATTTCGATTTGCTGCGCCCTGCTACCGCCGAAATTTAGAGGCTCGCTTCTGAAATGATCCGAAAAAATCATAAAAATTTCGTCCTGAAAAAAGTGAAACTCGAAGGCGCCGTATCTTAAAATTTCAGCCCCCGCGCTCTTAAAGCTCGCGTCTGCGGGGCCAAACATCGAGGCGATCTGCGCGCAACTCAAGCCGCTTCTTACGCCTGCAAACTCGCCCGAGCGAAGAAATTTTAGCATATCGATTTTTAGCATCTCTTCCCCTGTAAACACACATCGCGCCTCTTAAAGCCACTAGCAGCACTGAACGGCACGCTAATAGTTACACGAGCCAGCCATCGCGCTCATCCATGCTTAGGCACTCGCTGACATGGCACTAACGAGCAACGGCAAGCCAGACGCGTACATCACATAAAAGTGCGCCGCGTAAAATTTTATCTCGCACCGAGCCAAAATACAGCGCATTTGCAAAATTAAAAACGATCGCAAAATGCCACGTTGTTTCGCAAGTTTTATTTCGCACAGATTTAAAAGCTGCGACAGCCGTATGAAATTTTATATAGTGACTGCATAAATCGCGCGCCGCAAGACTTGAAATTTCACGCCGCAACGCCGCAAATTTCACACTTCCCACACATCACGCAGTGTCAGTCAGCCAAGCAAAGCTCGAATCTCGTTTGCGAAAACCTCGCGCGTCGCAAGCCTCACTCAAACAAGTACTGCTTGGCATTATTTTAAAATTTCACAAACGACGTAATATCCGAACTTAAGAAGCGTTTTATAAATCCGTTTTAGCTCGTCTGGTGCTGTATTGCGAATAGATAAACTCGTTTGAGTCCGTTAAGACTAGCCGAAAACCCTTTTTAGATGCGCTTCGTAATCTCTCATAAAACGCTCCACATCAGGATTTTTAACGACGTCGTTGCACATAAAAGTAGGCAGCCTTTTCGTGCCTAAAAACTCGTTGGCTTTATGAAAATGCAGATAAACGCCGTCCACGCCGACGCCTTCGAAGAAATCGCTGGGGCGGGTAAAGGCTTCGATGGGGGCGTTCCAGGTGAGCGAGAGCATGTGGCGCTTGCCGTGCAGCAGGCCGCCGGTGCCGTAGCCTTCGGTGGGGGTGGCGCGGTGGCGGCCGTCGTTAGCCACCAGAATGTTGGCGCCGGCGGTGAATACGAGATCGACGTATTCTTTCACTTTCCACGGCAGCCCCATCCACCAGCCGGGCATCTGCCAGATAACGGCGTCCATCCACAGGAATTTTTCCACTTCGGCGGCGGCGTCGTAGCCGTCGTCAATGACGGTTTCCTGGATGGAGTGGCCGAGCGCGGTGAGGACGCCGCGCGCGTGGGCGTGCAGGGTGTGGTTGAGGCGGCCTGCAGATGCGCCAAAGGCTTTGCCGCCGTTAATGAGGAGGATGTTCATGTTTTACTCCGGTTGGGGTGAGACGGGGATTATAGCCA
>NZ_CALIJA010000061.1 GCF_938017615.1 uncultured Campylobacter sp.
CCAAATTTTACCCGGAAAGGATACTAAATGAAAAAATCGCTATTTGCGTTGGCGCTCGCCGCTTGCTTTGCGTTAGGAGCGTCCGAGCTTGAGACGCTAGAAAAAGAGTGCAATGACGGCAATATGAAATCTTGCGCCGAGGCAGGATTGCAATGTAAGGATAACGCAAAAAAGCTAAAACTATTTGAAAAAGCTTGTAACGGCGGAAATAAGCTCGGTTGTCTCGGGGTCTCGGGCGTAATGATGCAAGAAGATCCAAAAAAAGCCGTCGAGTATTTTGAAAAAAAATGCGACTCTGGAGACGCTCTTGATTGCGCATTATTAGGGGCCATGTATAAGGACGGAGACGGAGTCGAAAAAGATATATCAAAGGCTATAATCTACCATGACAAAGCTTGCAATCTAGGGCAAAAGCTATCAGCGCTATCATGCGGTATGTTGGCAGAGATGTATCGTAAAGGAGACGGTGTAAAAATAAATTTAATGAAAGCGGCGGTTTATGATAAAAAAGGTTGCGACATAACGGACGAGCTAGCGAGTTGCTATAATTTTGCGCTATTTAACTACAACTCTAACGATAAAAGTAAAGCTGCGCGGTATTATAAAAAAGCTTGCGATCTAGGCAAAAATAAAAATTCTCTTTTTAAGAATCTGCCCGAGTTTAAAGAAACTTGGCAAAAATCCTGCGATATGTATGAGCTGCTAAAATAGCGCGCCGAGCTGCGGTCGGTACAATATGCATCGGCTGCGGCTCAAAATTCGGCTGTATATAAACGCGTCTAAATTTAAAACGCAAGTAAATTTAAAGCGACGATAAAATTTTAAATTGATCGGGCGATATGCGGCAGAATTTAGCGTAAATTTACACGGATCCTGCATAGATTTTAGCGCAAGCAAAGCGCTAAAATAAAGAGGCAGATTTGTCATAAGCAAATGCGTGCCAAAAGCATAGATTGGCACGCAGCAGAATTTTAAGTTAGAATTACGTAGCCTTATGCGCTTGCGCCTCTGCAAGTATCAAGTGAAAGTAGAATTGTGATGTTGGAATTTACGCAGTCGCGCGCATAAAGCTCCGCGCCAATTTTTTGATGTGGAATTTAGAATTTTAAAATTCATAGAGCTTCGAATTTGGCGCCGAGCCTTGAAATATCGTAGCGATAGAATTTTAAAATTTGCCGCCGCATCGCTTTAAAAATCTTGCTTGAAAATTTTAATTATGCAGCGTAAAATTTTTCATTTCTGCCGGGGCGCTGTGTTTTTCTATAAAAATTTTTCTCTTTTGCTATGACGATGTGTTTTCGTCGTAGAATTTCGCGACTTTTTACGGCGCAGAATTTTTAGCGCGAAGTTTCTCATTATTTTTGCTTGTTAAAATTTAAGCGATAAATCCCACGATGTTAAATTTGCACGGCATAAGGCTCTTATCGCTGGCGCCACTTTAAAGCGAAATGAGATAAATTCTACGTGGCGCAAAGGGTTGCCTGATTAGGCTTTACGGCGCCCTTGCATACTGCGCAAAAGTGCGATCTCCTCCGCCCAGAGGCTATCGTCGATCGTTTCTAAAATCAGCGGGATCTCATCGATGTTCGGGTCGTTCATGATGTTTTCAAACGCCGCGAGCCCCAAAAATCCGCGCCCGAGGCTCTCGTGCCGATCCTTACGCACGCCAAGCTCGTTTTTCGTGTCGTTTAGGTGCATGCCACTTAAAAATTTATAGCCGATCGCGCGGTCAAACTCGCTCATCGTGCGCTCGTAGGCCTGCGGGCTGCGGAGGTCGTATCCTGCGGCGAACGCGTGACAGGTGTCGATGCAGACGCCGATGCGATCTTTGTTTGAAATTTTATCGATCACGTAAGCGAGCTGAGCGAAATCATAGCCGAGATTGGAGCCCTGGCCGGCGGTGTTTTCGAGCACGAGCTTGACGCCACTAGTGTTTGCGATGGCGAAATTTAGCGACCCTGCGATATTATCCAGACACTCTTGAGCTGAAATTTCATTTAGATGCGAGCCCGGATGAAAGTTCAAAAGCTTAAGCCCGAGCGCCTCGCAGCGGCGGATCTCGTCCACGAAGGCGTTTAGGGACTTTTCGCGCTCCGCCTCGCGCGGATGGCCCAAATTTATGAGGTAGCTGTCGTGCACCAAGACATACTCCGCGCTGATGCCGCTTTGCCTCAGCGCGTCTTTAAATGCGGCGATCTCCTCCGCGCTAAGCGGCGGCGCGTCCCATCTGCGCTGATTTTTGACGAACATCGCAAACGCGTCCGCCCCGATCTTTGCGGCGTTTAACGGTGCGTTGGAAGCCCCGCCGCTAGCGCTCACGTGCGCTCCGATCCGCTTCATTTTACCTCCTAAATTTTATTTTACGCCGCGTGCGGCAAAATTTCATAAACCCGAACCGCGCGCGGATTTTTTAAATTTAAATGCGCGCTTTTTCTTTCGCAAATACGCGCTGCTTAGTAAATTTCGTCGCAAAGAGCCGGCGCAGAGCGCCAATAAAACCGCGCTATTTGCGCAAGCTGAAAATTACCCAGCCGAGTAATGGAATTTTGACCGCTCGCGCCGTGTTTTGAGGCGGCGACCGAAGCGCATTATTTCCGCGCACTTACAGACATCTCACCGCGCGTTTTATTCGTTCGCGATTTGCTCGCGCCGCCCTGTGGAGTATATTTCACGTGCTGCGAATGCCCACCGCGCGAAATTTTATTGCAACTCGCGGATTCTGATCTTTACGCCGCGTTTTGCGTCGGCGAAGCTTATGGATCTTCCGCCGCCGTCCTTGCCGCGGCAAACTTTATAATCGATAGAGCCTTCTTGCAGGCTTTGTTCAAAGCAGTGACCGCCCGTATCGCTACCGCCAAAGATCGGTTTGCCTTCTAGGATTTCGCTCAGAAGCCCGCGGTAGTGCTCGGCGCCGAAGAATTTTTTATTGAAAATGAGCTCGTCGTCGCACGCGCCGTTCATGCAAATTTTATCGCCTTTTAAAACCAGGCTCAGCACGCTGATGCCGCTTGCGTAAATTTGAACCTCGGTTTGGTTCTTAAATTTACGCATAAAGCCCGCGTCGCTGGTGCGAGTAAGCGGCGAAATGACGGTGAAATTTACAGCTTGCGTGGAAGCGGGCTTGAGTGCGGTGGTAGCGCAGCCCGCGAGCAGAAGCGAAAGTGCAAGCGGCGCCAGAAAAGAGCATTTCATAAATAATCCTTAATTTAAGTTGGGTTTAAGTGCGTCTTGAGTAGAATACCGCCTTTAATCTTAATACCAGATTAAGTGGCCCCTTCGTCTAACGGTTAGGACATCGCCCTTTCACGGCGGTAAAACGAGTTCGAATCTCGTAGGGGTCGCCACTTCTAGCTTAAAAATTTTTTGACGCAAATCTTAGTTTTTGTAAAATTCTGAAATTATGCGCTTTTGCTGCCTCCTGCGCTACAAAATTCCAAGACTGCAATAAATTCTACCTGATAATTTTAAAATTTATCCCCGCCGAATTTACGTAATAAATTTTATGCGGACATATGGAACTTAATGAAATAAAACTCGCAAATTTAGCTCTTTCTAAAAAAAATTCGCTAAATTTATTGAATGCAAAATTTTAAAGAATATGTAAATGAAATTCTAAAAAATCATCCTGGCGAGCGCGTCACGAGCTTTAGTTTCGAGGGCGAGAAATACTGGCTCAAGCAGCCGGAGCTGCGCATCCGCGGTGGATTGCTTACGAAAATATTCAAAGCAAATCCGAAAGCCGCTTTCGATTACGAAGCGCTAAAATGCGAGAGCCTGTACGCAGCCGGCGCGCCTGTGCCGCAGCTGGTGCTGCGAGACGAGAACTTTTTCGTACTCAAAGACGGCGGCACGCCGGTGGACGAGGTGCTAAAAAGCTCGGATGAGGCATCTTGTGTGGCGCTCATTCAGGGCTACGCTGCGGCGTTAGCACAGCTGCATTCGCGCGGCTTCATACACGGCAGACCCGCGCTGCGCGACGTTTTAGTAAAAAACGGCGAGATGAAATTTATAGATTTTGAAAATCGCGGCGAGCGCGGTGATCTGCAAAAAGCCAAAATGCGAGATTTTTTGCTGTTTGTCTATGATCTTTGTCGCGAAGGGCTAAGCGAAGGTTTGGTGCGCGCAAGCATTTGCGCCTACGCCGCAAACGGCGGGCAGGGCGTAGTGCAAAGTGCGTGGGCTATGGTACTTGCGCTGCGTCCGATATATTTTATCGCCAGGCTCTTGCCGCAAAAATTTAAAGATCTAAACGCGCTCGTGCGCACGTTTGAGCTCTGCCTAAAAATAATTGAGGAAAACGATGGTCAAACAAAGTAAATTCGCTAAATTTAAACTGGTGATTATACTCGCCTATATGTCCGCTCTGGCGCCCTTGTCTACCGATATGTATCTGCCCGCACTAGAAAGGGTCAAGCAAAGCTTCGCCACGAGCGAGTTTTACACTCAGCTATCGGTTGCGAGTTTTTTCATCGCTTTTGCGCTAGGACAGCTCGTTTATGGGCCGCTAAGCGATAAATTCGGTCGTAAAAAGCCGTTATACGCAGGCATTTTGCTTTTTATATGTGCGTCGCTTGCTTGCGTAAGCTTTGATAGCGTTTACGCGTTTATATTTTTTAGGTTTTTGCAAGCTTTAGGCGGGTGCGCGGGAGTGGTACTTGCGCGAGCTGTTATTAATGACAAATTCGAGCTGCGCGAGGCTGCGGCGATGTTTGCGCTGATGATGGTCGTTGGCTCGCTAGCGCCGATGCTAGCACCAACTCTAGGTGGATTTGTGCTAGATTTTTTTTCGTGGCAAGCGATTTTTGCGATTTTGTTTGCGCTTGGAATTTTGCTTTTTGCATTTATATTTTTCGGACTTGGCGAGAGCGCGCAGATAGATGTGGTTGCTACACTTAGCGTAAAAGGCGTGCTTGGCGAATACGGCATAATCTTGCGAAATAAAGAATTTATGCGCTATACGCTAGGATTTGCGGTTGCGATGAGCGCACTTTTTGCTTATATCACGGGCTCGAGCTTTATATTTTTGGATTATTACGGGCTTAGCGAGCGCGCTTTCGGCGCAGTATTCGGCATAAACGCTCTTGGAATGACCCTCGTTTCGGCACTAAATGCCAAACTCGTGCAAAATCGCGAACCCACAGCTTTATTAAATTTCGGCCTAATAGCGATGCTTGTGACGAGCTTGATTTTGCTCGCATGCTCTATGCTTGACCTTCCTTTCATCTGCTTTGAGGCTTCGCTTTTCGTATTGCTTTCATCGCTCGGCTTTGTCGCGCCTAACGCCACGACGCTTGCGATGGCGCTGTATAAGGACGGCAACTCGGGCGCGGCTTCGGCGGTACTGGGGACTGCGCAGTTTGCTATTGCCGGGGCTATTTCGTTTATCGTGGGTGCAGTGGGAGCGAATAAGCCGTTTTTGCTCGCAAGTGTGATGGCGATTTGTGCTCTTTGTGCGAACGCTGTGTATTTTTTATTGCGAGAAAAGAATCAAAAATTTTAATTTTAATATTTTTTAAATTTATCGTTAAGGATTGATTGGCTAAAATTAGCTCTCGTTCTTTCAGCGTAAGAAAGACAATTCGGTAAAAAGAGGAAACGAGCCAATGAGCGATATTATCGCGTATAAATTTAACGGTGAAATTTACGATACTCAAAGTATCGGCGAGCACGCAAGCGAGGCGCAGCCGATATATTTCGATAACTCCGAGGACGCGCTAAAGGTGATCCGCCACTCCTGTGCGCACCTTTTGGCGCAGGCGGTGCGCGAGCTCTACCCTGGCGCTAAATTTTTCGTAGGACCCGCGATCGAGGATGGGTTTTACTACGATATCCGCGTCAGCAAAGATAACGGCGAGAAGCTCGGCGAAGAGGATTTGGGGGCGATCGAAAAGAAGATGCGCACGCTTGCCGAGGCAAATTTAGAGATTAAAAAGATAGCCTCCACCAAAGAGGCGGTCGCGAAAAAATATGCAAACGACGATCTTAAGCAGGAAGTTTTAAAGCGCATCCCGGACGGCCCGGTTAGCTTATACGCGCAGGGGGAGTTTGAGGACATCTGCCGCGGCCCGCACGTGCAAAATACGAAATTTTTGAAAAATTTTGCTCTTACGCGCATCGCGGGGGCGTATCTGGGCGGCGATGAAAAGCGCGAGATGCTAACTCGCATCTACGGCGTCGTATTTGCCGATAAAGATAGCCTCAAAAAACACCTTACGATGCTTGAGGAAGCCAAGAAGCGCGATCATCGAAAGCTCGGAGCCGAGATGAAATTTTTCACCTTCGACGAGCAGATCGGCGCGGGACTTCCGATCTGGCTTCCTGCGGGTACGAGGATGCGCATAAAGCTCGAGGAACGCCTTTATAGGCAGCTTCGCAAGCGCGGCTACGAGCCGGTGCGCGGTCCTGAAATTTTAAAATCCGACGCGTGGAAGATTAGCGGGCATTACAGCAACTACAAAGAAAATATGTATTTTACGACGATCGAGGAGCAGGAATACGGCATCAAGCCGATGAACTGCGTCGGTCACATCAAGGTTTATCAAAGCGAAATCCGCTCATATCGCGATCTGCCGCTTAAATTTTGCGAGTACGGCGTCGTGCACCGCCACGAAAAAAGCGGCGTCTTGCACGGGCTTTTCCGCGTGCGCGAGTTTACGCAGGACGACGCGCATCTGTTTGTGATGCCGAGCCAGATCAAAGAAAACGTCTATGAAATTTTGGATTTCGTGGAGCTCTTGATGAAGGCTTTCGGCTTTGAATACGAGCTTGAAATTTCGACTAAGCCGCAAAAGGCGGTCGGCGACGACGAGGTTTGGGAGATCGCGACGAAGGCCTTAAAAGACGCGCTTGACGAAAAGGGCTTAAAATACGGCTTAGACGAGGGCGGCGGCGCATTTTACGGGCCTAAGATCGACATCAAAATCACCGACGCGCTCGGTCGAAAATGGCAGTGCGGCACGGTGCAGGTCGATTTTAACCTGCCTGCGCGCTTCGAGCTTGGCTATATCGACGAAAATAATGAAAAAAAGCAGCCCGTGATGCTGCATCGCGCGATTTTGGGAAGCTTCGAGCGCTTCGTGGGGATTTTGCTCGAGCACACCGCGGGCGAGCTTCCGTTTTGGATCTGTCCTACGCAGGTATCGATCGTGCCGATCGGCGAGGCGCACGCAGACTACGCGAAAGAAATTTTAAATTTGCTGCGCGAAGCAGACATTGACGGCGAAATTTTAGATAGAAACGAGACGTTAAATAAACGAATTAGAACGGCTGAAAAGCAGAAGGTGCCGCTCATCATCGTCCTAGGCGATAATGAAGTTTCGGCTCGTAGCGTGGCTCTGCGCGATCGCAGGGCGCGCGAACAGCGAAATTTAGGGCTGGATGAGTTTTTAAATTTCGTAAAAGCTAAATTAAACGAGGTGAATTTTTGAGCAGAGAGAAAGAGGTTTTTCTAAACGAGGACATTCCGGCTAGCGAAGTCAGGTGCATAGGCGACAACGGCGAGGTTTACGGCATAATTTCAAAGGCGCAGGCGTTGCAAATCGCCGAGCGAGAGGGCGTGGATCTGGTTTTGATAGCGCCCGATGCAAAGCCGCCCGTTTGCAAGGTCATGAACTACAGCAAATTTCGCTATCAGCAGGAAAAAAAGCTCAAAGAGGCGAAAAAAAAGCAAAAAATCATCGAGGTCAAAGAGATCAAGCTGTCCGCCAAAATCGCTCAAAATGACATTAATTACAAAGTAAAACACGCGAAAGAATTCCTTGGTAGCGGCAAACACGTCAAGCTTCGCGTATTTTTAAAAGGGCGCGAGATGTCGAGCCCGGAAATCGGCGTAAATTTGCTCAATAAAATTTGGGACGAATTTTTTGCTGAAGTGGCTGATCGCGATAAAGCGCCCGCGCTGGAGGGTCGCTACGTAAATATGCTGATCACGCCGAAAAAGGCGTAGCGTAAATTTAGCTATGCTATAAAAATCGCAGCGATAAAATGGTGGAATTTTGAAATTCCACTGATTTAAGTGTGCTCTTAATTAGAGAATAATTGCA
>NZ_CALIJA010000062.1 GCF_938017615.1 uncultured Campylobacter sp.
GTTTAAGAGACACCCGGGAGCTAAGGAATTAAAAGAATTTAGCCAAATTTCAAATAAGAAAAATAAACTAGCCGTTATCCACGCAGACGGCAACGGGCTTGGTGTATTAGTTAAAAATTTGATTGGAGTCGTAAAAAAGAGCGATGATACTGGAGCTATAGCTAGATTTTCGCAGGCGCTTGATAAAGCGACAAAAGATGCATTTGCCAATGCCAAAGAAAAAACAAAAGACGCTCTTGGCAAAGTTGACCTGAGGATAAAAGAGTTGATCTTAAGCGGCGACGATATGACGGCGGTTTGCGATGCGGACATAGCGTTAGAATTTACTAAAAATTTCATCGAGGGATTTGAAAAGGAAACGGACAAGAAAAAGCCCGATATAAAGGAAAAGCTCACGATGTGCGCGGGGATTGCCTACTGCAACGAAAAATTCCCGTTTCATTATGCGGCAGGTCTAGCTGAGGAGCTTTGCGGTGCCGCAAAAAAGCACAGCAAAGATCGCTACGTAAATGATGCCGAAAAAGACATAGCGCCAAGCTGCTTAATGTTTCATAACGTCCAAAGCTCGAATTTCCAAAGCTGGGATAAATTTATAAAAGATGAACTGACGATCGGGGGCGAAAAAGAAGGGCGCGCGATCGATGGCGAAGACGCTAGCGAAATCAGATACGATTTCGGGCCTTATTATCTGGGCGATACGACCAAGTCGGAAAACGAGCCAAAGGTAGAAAATTTTATAAATTTAGCCGAAATGTATCGCGGCGAAAAAAGCCCCAAGGGCAAACTGCGAGAGTGGATAAAGGAGCTTGGCATAAACGATAGATTAGCCAAAGTTATGCTAGATAGAATAAATGAAATTCTAGAAAACAAAAGTGAATTCGATGGCGCTCTGAATGCTCTTTACGGCGGGCTATCGTGCGGAAATTTGATTTTAGAAAAGGACGGAGCGCAAAAGACGCCGATTTACGACGTATTGCAATTTCTCTCCGTTACTTCGGGTGCGGAAGATAAAAAAGTGGAGGGCAAAAATGACGATAAATTACGAGCTTAAATTTTTCGACTACTGGCATGTTAGTAGCGGCCTTAGCGGTGGAGCGGCGCTTGATAGCTATGTAGTAAAAAACT
>NZ_CALIJA010000063.1 GCF_938017615.1 uncultured Campylobacter sp.
ATAGTATCACGCAGCAAAAGAGCTTTGAAAGGTGGCGGCAATGATAAAAAGCATTATAGACCCAACTAATTTCGATATAGAATTTAGAAAAATAAGTAGAAATAAAAGAGGCGTAGCCAGATCAAGAATAGATTTTGAAAATATCGATGTCGAGGCTAAAATTAGATTAATTATGTTTCTAGTTTCAAAAGCAAGCCGCTTAGATAGCGTAGTTTATAAAATTCTTTTTTGGGAAAGAGATGAGAAAATAGAGGAGTATCTTCTTGAAAATATGAAGGGGCAATACACAAAAGCTAAGCCTTATAAAAACGGCGCCAGAGCGGGTGTTATCTTTATAAAAGAAAAGACGCTTGAGCCAAATTTTTTGAGATCCATACTGCTGCGCCATTTTAATTTTGAGCTGGCAAAAGAGCCCTCTTTGAACATTAGAGTTCAATTAACCGTAAATAATAAAGAGAAATTTTCGATTTTATTTGATATATACGATGATCGAGGCTGCTATGCGTATTACTTTTAAAATTTTATAATAAAAATATTTAAGGAAAGAGATATGGCAATTTGGCAATGTGAGCTTTTTATTCTACCTAAAAGCGATACATACGATCTGCAATACGATCCGCAATATAGCGATATAAAGCTCTTTGAAGACGATAAGTATTGGAAAAAAGCAAAGAACAAAAAAGAGATATTTTCTGAAATTTCGCACCTATTAAAGCCCGAAAAATCTTGGTCTAACGAAATAGATCAATACGGAAGCGAAAACGGCAATCGCTTAGAGGTGTTTTTTGATGCTAATAATATAATAGAGTCCGTTACGTTTCATATCGATTTTAGATCCGAGTATGAAGCGGTATTAAGGGGCATAATATCATTGTGCGAAAAAAATGGCTTTTGCATTATAGACGGCAATTTAAATAATTTAAAATTATCCTTTAATGCTATAAAAGAGACAATCAACAAATCCAAAAACAAAGAATTTTTTACAGAACTTGTTAGAAATAGTATAATAGGCGATAAAGACGAGTAGCCCATCATAGAAGCCGTAGATGATTTCAAATTTAAGGATGATTTTAAATGATTGTAAAATGTATAAAAGAAGACGAGCATGAGTATCTGGGATTAAACAGAACCTATTTTGTTCATGGTATCCAATATGAAGAGGGACAGGTTTATTATTGCATATTGCCACTTGAAGATGATAGAGCCTGGTATCGATTTGATAGTGAATATTTTCAAGTAATAGATGAAACGATACCTACGAATTGGACATTTGGGACGCACGAGGGATATTACAGATGGTTTACCATATCTTACGAAGAGGCCGCAACCGATGAAGATCATTATGAAAAGCTTTTTGATGGAGACCCAATAGAAGAGGAAATTTTTAGGAAGAGAAGAGCCGAGATGATCGATGATGTATATAATACGCATATCATCAAAGATTTTAACCGTTTCATATACGATCTAAGCTCTAACCTATCGGTGCAGATGAATATTGCAAATAAAGTATTGGATATAGAGATATCGGACGCAAACGCTGAGGTCAAACATCGCAAAATGAATATTTTAAAGGATGACGGATATAGCTGGTATTTGATAGAATCGGACATAAGCACCTTTAAAGCCAACGCTACTAATGATTATTTAAGACCCGTATTAAAATATCTTAAATTGTGGCTAGGCAGAAAGAATTTTAGATAACCGAGCAGAAAGGTTTAATATGGCAAGCGCGACCGATAAAGAAATTTTTATAAAAATTTTGAATGAAGATATCGATGTATGGCGCCCGGTAAAGGCCGTTCAAATCGCGCAATATATTTTTAAAATTATCGATACGACAAATTTTAAATCCGAACTGGACGAAATTTTAGAATTCAAATACGGCGATATTGTAAAATGTAGAGAAAAAGACGGCGATTTCTATGCTTTTGAGCTATTATAAAAACCCGCCTTATAAATAGCAACGCGCTTATCATATGGCTTGATTTAATCCCATTTTTCGCTATAATGAGCGTCAAATTTCACTCACGGGGATAGCGATGAGCCTTGTTTCTTACGAATTAAAAAAGCAAAAACTAGATGGAGCACGCAATGTGGCGCTTTGGAAGGCGCGTGGCGGCGTGGCGGCAGTAGTACTGGCGCTGTTTATTGCTATGCGCAAGGATTTCGGAGATTTCTCGTTCCTGTTTTTATTGGTACTGCTAGCTCTTGCTTATCCTGCTTACAAATACCTAGCTGTGCGCATTTCGCGTAAATTTGAAGCGCTCAGCGAAGAGGCTTTTAAAAATGAATTTCTGCTTTGGATCGCAAAGGAGCTACGCCTTACCTTTCAGCCCTTCGGCGCGTTTTTGCTCGATGAAATTTATAAAAATCCGCTTCGCAAAGAGGCAAATCTTTGCACATGCAAGCACGCGATAGTGGGCAAGACGCCCGAATTCAGCATAAAAATAGGCGATATCTGTCTAAGCCGCGACTTCGACAAAAACAGAGAGGATCGGGTCTTTGAGCTGGATAAAATTTTGCACCTTAAAAAGAAGGACGATACTGCGATTTTCGACGGGCTTTTTGCAAAATTTGATTTTAGCGAGACTTTCGATAGTAAAATTTTGGTCGTGCCGCGCGGAGAGTTTATATTCGGCGCATCGGATCTTAAGCTGCTTAAAGACAGCCCGCACCTAAGCGCGTCGTTTGACGTATATCTAAACAACCCCGCTGCCGCCGCATTTTTGCAAAACAAAAAAATTTTAGAAAATATGCAAACGATCACCGTAAATTTGTTCGGCAAAACCGAGCTTTATCTGGGCGAAAACAGCCTCGTAATCGGCGTTGAAAATAGCGAAATTTTCAAATCTGCGCCGAGCTCACAAAGCGCAAAACTGCTCGAAAGTCTAAACAAAATGATCGAGATCGCTAAAATTTTTGCCTATCTTAAAAAGCTCGGGCAGGTGGAATAATCTACGCTTTAAATTTGAGCGAGTGCCGTTGAAAAAATTTAGTTCTTGCCAAGGCTGCGCTTTTTTGCTCATCCGTTATTAAATCAAACTACTTCGAAAGGCAAAGAATCTTTAATAAGCGCTTTCGCTTTGCTATCGACCCGAGCCGCTTAAATTTTACAAAAATTTTATAGCGGCTCTTAAAAATTTCAAAATTTTTCAAATTTTATATTCAACCATAGCGCCGCCGTATTTTACTGACACCCCTCGCACTCGATCGAGCGATCCGCGACGTTGTTTAGTTTCTCGCTATCTGGGCTTTCGGAGCGCAGGTAGTAGGTTGATTTTAGCCCGAGCTGCCATGCAAGCGTGTAAATTTCGCTCAGATAGCCGCCGCTAGCTTTGTCTAGGCTCATGAAGATATTTAGGCTCTGGCCTTGATCGATCCATTTTTGGCGGATGGCGCCCGCCTTTACGAGTAGGCGCTGATCGAGCTCGTACGCAGGTACGTACGCCTGCCACGTTTTCGGGCTTAAATTCGGCACGACGACCGGGATCATGCCGCTTAGGTTGTGCTCGAACCATTTGCGCTTATACACCGGCTCGATCGTCTGCGTGGTGCCTACGAGTATGCTGATGCTCGATGTCGGCGCGATCGCCATCAGATAGCCGTTTCGCATGCCGTCGCGCTTTACTTTCTCGCGCAGTCCGTCCCAGTCGCAGCTGCTCTGCTCAAAAAGCCCGCCGCGCTTAACGAGCGCTTTGGCGTTTTCGTTCGCTAAATCGATCGGGAAAATTCCTTCGCTCCACTTAGAGCCCGCGAAATCGGGGTATTTGCCCTTTTCTACGGCTAAATTTGAACTTGCCTTGATCGCGTTAAAACTCACGTTTTCCATTATCCTATCGATCAGCTCGAAGTGCTCGTAGCTGCCCCACTTCACGCCGCGCTCGGCCAGCATCTGCGCCTCGCCCATTACGCCGAGCCCTATCGCGCGAGTTTTTAGATTGGTGTGTTTGACCTTAGCATGCGGGTAAAAATTTAGATCGATGACGTTGTCGAGCATCCTCACGGCGATCGGCATCACGCGAGCTATCTCCTCGCGGCTGTTGATTTTGCTTAAATTTACGCTTGCGAGGTTACAAACCGCCGTCGCGCCCTCACTGCAGCCCTTTTCTACGATAAAAATTTCTTTGCCGCCCAGCGTGTCTAGCGCGGTGATCTTTTTCGCCTTTTTTACGATGCCCGCGTCGGTCGCCACATCTTCGTTTTCCTCAAACAGCCTCTCGCTGCCGTCAGCAAAAACGACTTTGATTTTGTAGTGGTTCGGCGCCGTGTTCTGAAAGATCTCGGTACATAAATTTGAGCTTCGAATCAGGCCTTGATGCGCGTTTGGATTGATTCGGTTGGCGTTATCTTTGAAGCACAAAAAGGGCATTCCGGTCTCAAAATAGCTCGTTAAAATTTTCTTCCAAAGCTCCTTTGCCAGGATGGTGGATTTTGAAATTTTATCATCGGCCTCGTACTGCTCGTAGCGCGCCTCAAATTCTGCGCCATACAGATCGCTCAGATCGCTTACTTCTGCAGGATCAAAGAGCGTCCATTTGCCGCCGCTTTGAAGCCTTTTCATAAACAGATCGTTTATCCACAGCGCGGGGAAAATTTCATGCGCGCGGCGCCTCTCCTCGCCCGAGTTTTTGCGCAGATCGAGGAAGTCGCTCACGTCCATATGCCACGGCTCGATATACACGGCGATAGCGCCTTTGCGCGTGCCCAGCTGATCGACGGCGACGGCGATGTCGTTCGTGATCTTTAAAAACGGGATGATGCCGCCCGCTGCGTTTTTATGCCCGTCGATGCTGCCGCCCATCGCGCGCACCTTGCACCAGTCCCAGCCGATACCGCCGCCGAATTTGCTCAGAAGCGCCATCTCCTTGTAGCTATCAAAAATTCCTTCGATATTATCGGGCGTGCTTCCCACGTAGCAGCTGCTTAGCTGATGGCGCGTCGTGCGGGCGTTTGAGAGCGTCGGAGTAGCCAGCATGACTTCAAATTTAGATATGAGATCGTAAAATTTCTTCGCCCAGCTCTGGCAATCAAGCTCGTTTTGCGCAAGGAACATCGCGATCGCCATAAACATCTGCTGCGGAAGCTCAATCGGCGCGCCGCTTTTATCCTTGATGAGGTAGCGATCGTAAAGCGTCTTGATGCCGAGGTAGTTAAACTGCAAATCGCGCTGCGGCTGCAAGTAAGAATTTAGATCCTCTAGATCGTATTTTTCCTTAAGCCCGAGCATTATGCGACCCGCCGCCTCGCCGCGAGCGAAGTAATCTTTTAGACTGTTGTAGCCGCTAAAGCCCGTTACTTTGTGATATAGATCGTATAAAAATAACCGCGCGGCGACGAAGGTCCAGTTCGGGCGGTCCACGTCGATCTTCTCGACCGCGGTTTTGATGAGGGTTTGTTGGATCTCCTCCGTGGTGATCATATCTCGAAACTGGATCTTTGCATCCACCTCAAGCTCGCTAAGGCTTACGTTTTCCAGCCCCTCCACTGCCTCGCTCGTATATTTTTTGATCTTGCTTACGTCAAGTTCCTCGGTTCTGCCGTTGCGTTTGATTACTTTCATATCGTTCCTTGAAATTTAAAAATGCAAATTTAGCGTTAGTTTCCCAATATAAAATACGTCGTCAAAAGAGGTGGCGTAATAAATGCCGCTCATAATCTGCCGTCTTTTAAATTTACGCTAGCTGCGCTGCAAAAGCGCGCATTATAGCCAAAATTGCTTAAGCTTATCTGTCATTATTTTGGCTTATAGATTTTAAAATTTAACGAAGCGGGCGGAAAAGATGCGGTAAAATTCGAGCGAAATTTTATGGCGCCACCGCGAAATTCTGTAGGTAAAAATTTACGTGGAGTTTTGCGAAATTCTGCGCCGAAAAAGTAAGAAACAAAAAAGCTTTGCGGGCAGGCTTAAAATCCGCCCGCAAAGCTTAAGAATTTAGTTGCGCGGTAGCGGGATAGACTTTCCGTTTAAATTTATAGCGTTGTTAGCTTTATCGTA
>NZ_CALIJA010000064.1 GCF_938017615.1 uncultured Campylobacter sp.
GCACGGTAAACATTCAAAAATGCCGCCGCGATGCCGATAGCGATGCCGAACCAGAGCAGAAGCAGCGAGCCCGTGAGGTGCCGCAGCCCAAGTCCGATCGCTACTCCGATGCCGATCGCTACGACGATTGAGATGCCTAGGCTGATGTCGCAGGCGCCCTTTACGATTTTGTTTAAATTTTTCGTTACTCTCATCTAAAATCCGTAAAATTTTAAAACGCAGCCCTTAAAGCACCGCCATCGCTTCATCCGCGGCGTTTAGCGCAAAGTCGATCTGCGCTTCATCCATCGTGGCACAGATAAAGCCCGTCTCAAACTGACTAGGCGCCAAAAATACGCCGCGCTTAATCATTTCGCCGTGGAATTTCGCAAAGCGCGCGGTGTCTGCTCGCAAGGCGCCGTCGTAGTCGCGCACCTCTTCGTCTGCGAAAAAGTAGCCGAACATCGAGCCTACGCAGGCGGTTTGCAGTGCGATGCCGCGGCGATTTGCTATGGCGCAAAGCCCGTCCGTAAGCCTGCTAGCAAGCTTCCCGAGCCTTTCGTAAAGGCCTCTGCTAGCGTAAATTTTACTTAGGCTAGCGATGCCCGCAGCCATTGCGACGGGGTTTCCGCTTAGCGTGCCTGCTTGATACACCGCTCCTAGCGGACTTATCATATCCATGATTTCGCGCTTGCCCGCAAATGCCGCCACGCTCATACCGCCGCCGATGACCTTGCCGAAGGTTACTAGATCGCCGCGGACGCCGTAAATGCCGTAGCTGCCTAGCTCGCTCGCGCGAAAGCCGCTCATTACCTCGTCGATTATCAGCACGATCTTTTTCTCGTCACACAGCGCGCGAAGTTCGGTTAAAAATTTAGGATCAGCGGGTACTAGGCCCATATTCCCTGCGATAGGCTCGATGATGATCGTGCCGATGTCGTTTTGCGCTAGGACGTCCTTTACGCTTTGTATGTCGTTGTATCTGGCTAGGTAGGTGTTTTTCGCGACATCCTGTGGCACGCCCGCGCTGCTTGCGTTGCCGAAGGTGCTTGCGCCGCTGCCTGCTTTGACGAGCAGGCTGTCGCTGTGGCCGTGGTAGCAGCCCTCAAATTTTAAAATTTTATCCCGTCCGCTAAAGGCGCGCGCAAGACGGATCGCGCTCATCGTAGCTTCGGTGCCGCTGCTGGTAAAGCGGATCTTATCTAGGAAATCAAAATTTTTTAGCACCAGCGAGGCAAGCTGCGTCTCAAGCGGGCTGGATGCGCCGAAGCTTAGCCCCTTTTTGACGGTCTGCACGACGGCGCGCTCAATGTCTGCGTCGGCGTGACCGAAGATGAGCGGGCCCCAGCTCTGCACGAAATCGAGATATTTTTTACCCTCGACGTCGTAGATGTACGAGCCCTTGCCGCGATCCACCATAAAAGGCTCGCCGCCGACGTTGCCGAATGCTCGCACCGGCGAATCGACGCCGCCGGGGATAAGTTTTTGTGCTGCTAAAAATTCGTCGTGATTATTCATTTTTTCTCCTTCTTTTTGGGTTGATTTATCGATTTTATATATTTGTAGATGATGATGATCTCGTTTTGCGTCAGGAAGTAGCTTGGCATCACGTCGCGCGAGCTGCTGATCCCGTCGGCGAGCTCCTGAAGCGAGAGATTGTTGATCGGCGGCGCGTTTAGGGCGCGCTCGTAGTAGGCGCCCGCGGTGCGGTTAAATTCTTTATATGTCGCGATCAGCGAGCCCTCGCCCCTCTCGCCGTGGCACTTGTCGCAGCCGATGCCGCGGGGGTTTTTATACAGCATCGCGCCGTACTCCTCGTCGGTGATGAAGCTCTCGGCTTGTGCGCCGCGAGGTAGAAAAAATATGGTCGCGTTTAAAAACAGCGCTAAAAATATGAAATTTCGCATCTTCTCGTTTCGAATTTTTGGCGCAATAATATAAAAAATGTGCTTAAATTTCATAACGCAGCTATCTTCTCTATCCCCTCGAAATAAAAGACGTTTAGCTCATCCTCCCTGCGGTAGAGGAATTTTAGCCCGTGCGCCTTGGCGATGTTATCGACGATGTAGAGCCCTAGGCCGAAGCTTTGTTTGGCGTTCGTGCCCTTGACGAAGGCCTCTTTGTAGTAGCTAAAGTCCTTCTGCAGCGGCTCGCCTAGCGTTATGAAGTCCATCGTTTGGGCGTCTAAGCGGATTAAAATTTTACCGTCTGCGGCGTATTTGACGGCGTTGTCGATTAAATTTTTCACCGCGACGCAAAAGAGCTTCAGATCGACGTTTAAGCTCAGGCCTAGCGGATTTTGCAGCGTGACGCAGCAGGGCTCGATCATCGCGATATTAAGCGCTTCTTTTAAAATTTCATCCATTGAAAAAATTCCGCGTTCGACTAGCGCCGTGCCCGCAGTCGCGCGCTCGACAGCCGCAAATTCGTTGATTAAGCTCTCCAGTCGCTCAAAGACGGAGATGAGGCGCTCCTGATTTTTACCGCGCTCGATCATCTCGACGGCAATGCGACCCTTTGTGATGGGGGTTTTGAGCTCGTGCATTATGTTTCGTAAAAACAGATGGCGTGATTCGTTAAGCTTATTTATCTGCGTGACAGCCTCGTAAAATGCGTGCGAAACCTCGGAAATTTCGTCGTTTCCCGCGCTTACGTCCTTGATCTGAAGATCGCCTTTAGCAAATTTATCGATCTGGCGCTTGAGCTTGCGAAGGGGGCGAATTTTGCGGATGATAAAGATATACGCAAGCAGGATGATTGCCAAAATGACGCCGTAGATCGCTTTGAAAATATCGTAGCGGTAGGGCTGATAATCCTTGTCGTTTAAAAGCCGCGTCTCGCCCGCGTGGGTGATCTTTAGGTAGTGTTTGCGTTTAAAAAGCAAGATGTCTGCAGAGCCGATGTCTGCGGAGATGCTATCTAAAATTTCGGCGCCTTTGATGATCTCATCGCGCTTGGCTTCATCGCGGATGGTCGAAAACTCGAAATTTGCGACCTGCCGTTCGTATTCGACATCGCTGATGAGCTTGCTCATCTGATATAGGTTCGCGCGCGCGACGATGGAGTACTTGGAGTTTAGCTCGCGGGTGTAGTTTTGCTGATCATAGCCGATGAGCCAGAGCAGAGCGAGCGAAACGCCCACGGCAGCGAGCGCGAAGATGAACGTGATGGTGTAAAAAATCGACGATCTTACTTTCATTAAATTTATATGATCCTTAAATTTTTAAAATTTCAAAGCTTTTAAGCTGCTGGCTTACTTTGCTTTGGCGCACGAACCCGTCCGACTTCGGATTTGTGGCATATCCTAAATACGCAATACGTTTATA
>NZ_CALIJA010000065.1 GCF_938017615.1 uncultured Campylobacter sp.
AAATTTAAAGGATTATTTTCGAAGCTCTTTGATTTTAGCCGCCTTACCGCGTCTATCGCGTAGGTAAAATAGCTTCGCGCGGCGAACGCGTCCTTTTCTTAGAACCTCGATGCTTTCGATACTCTCGCTGTAGATCGGGAAAATTCTCTCCACGCCGACGCTATTAGCGCCAATCTTGCGAATGATAAAAGTCTCGCTGACGCCGTTTCCGCGGCGCGCAATGCAGGTACCTTCAAAATTTTGAATTCTGCTCTTATCGCCCTCTTTGATCCTGATGGCTACCTTTAAGGTGTCGCCGGCACGGAAATCAGGCACACTTTTGCTTGTGATCTGAGCGTCCTCAAACGCTTGGATATACTTGTTTTTCATAAATTTCCTTTATTTCTGGCGATTTTTTGGTACATATCCGGGCGGAAGAACCTCGTTTTGCATAGCGCCATTTGATTTTTTAAGCTGCGCATTTTAGCGTGATTACCCTTTAAAAACTCTGAAACTATAGGTAAATTTTCAAAAACATCAGGCTTTGTAAATGCAGGCGCCTCTAAAATTCCGCCTTCAAAGCTTTCTTCGACAAGCGAGCTTTCGTTACCTAAAACGCCCTTTATGTTGCGGCTTATCGCATCACACATACAAAGTGCGCCGAGCTCGCCGCCGGTAAGAACGAAATCGCCGATGCAAAAAATTTCATCTACATATCTTTCGACTATGCGCTCATCGATCCCCTCGTAGCGCCCGCAGATAAAGCATAGGCTCTCTTCGCCGCTTAGACGCTTGGCGTCGTTTTGATTAAATTTCTTACCGGCGGGCGAGAGGTAGATAAACTTGGCGTTTTTAAATTTAGCTCTTACCTGCTCGATCGTCCCGGCAAGCGGCTCCGTGCCGATCAAAAGCCCCGCGCCGCCGCCGATCATATAATCATCCACTTTTTTATACCGATTTGTCGTGAAATTTCGCGGGTTAAAAAAATGCGTAGAGATTATTTTCTTATCGACCGCGCGCTTTAAAATCGAGTCCTCAAAATACGGCGCGATGAGATTTTCAAACAGCGAAACGAAGATAAAATTCATGAGTTTTCCAAAATTGCGCGCGCATTTTGCGTAAAAATTTTACGCTCGCTAAGCGAAATTTCTTTCACATAGGCATCCACGTAGGGGATGAAAAATTCTTTCGGCAAAGCCTGCGAGATTAGGCTTTCATCCGTCTCTACCTCAAAAAGATAGCCGCTTCCGATCTGCGATATGTCCTTTACGCGCCCTAAAACCGCGCTGTCTTCGTAAATTTCAAGCCCGATAATATCGAAGTAAAAGAACTCGCCCTTTTGCAATTTGCAAAATTTCCGCGTGTCCTCTTTACTTCGGTAAAGGATTTGGTTAGTCAGGTTTGCCGCCGCTTCTACGCTTTCATAATCTTTAAAAATAGCGCTAGAATTTGCGCCGCTAAAGGATAGAATTTCTAAAATTTCGCCGTTTCGCAGATAAAATTTGGCGCCTTTTTTAAACTGAGAGGGGAAGTCGCTGCGATCGAAAATTTTAACCGCGCCCTTTAGACCGATAGTCCGACCGAGCTTCGCGACCTCTAAAAGATCATCAGGCATCTTTGGCTTTGACGGTAATTTTATAATTGATCGGATCTTTTGCTTTATAGCCGATGATGACGGTCTTTATGGCGTTTATCATTTTGCCGTCCTTGCCGATGAGTTTGCCGGTATCGGCCTTGTCGGCATAGACGATGATCTCGGTAAAGTTCTCACCGACCCGCTTTTGCGTAGAGACGGACTGCGGATAGTCGGCGATCAACTTTGCGTATTCTTTTATAAAATTTTCTACCATTTTATTTGCTTGTGATTTGAGCGACCCTATCGCTTAACTTCGCGCCTACGCTCTTCCAGTATGCCAAACGCTCCGCGTCGAATTTGATATTATCGCTCTGCTTTAACGGGTTATAAAAGCCGATCGTCTCGATAAAGCCGCCGTCGCGTCTTTTTCTGCTATCCGTTACCACGATGCGGTAAAAAGGCTGCTTCTTTCTTCCGATTCTTGTAAGCCTAACAACTGTTGCCATTTTTTCTCCTTAAATTTTTGTAAGTTTTAGAACTTGCAGATGGCTAAAACTTAAACATCTGCAAACTCTACCGAGAAATTATCTCGGTAAATTTTGCCTTTGAGCGATCGAGGCAAGCCCCTGCATGCCGCCCTTGCCCGAAAATTTCTTCGCAAGCTTCGAAGCGCCCGCGAACTGCTTTAAAAAGCGGTTCACCTCCACCTGCGAAAGCCCTGCGCCGGCAGCAAGTCTGCGCTTGCGCGAATTATTTAGCAGATCGGGATTTTCGCGCTCTTTCGGCGTCATTGAATTAATCATCGCTTTGATATGAAGTATCTCTTTGGAGTTTTCCAAATCGATATCTTTTATCTTATTCGCCATGCCGGAAAGCCCGGGGATCATACCGATTAAATTTTTCATATTGCCGAGCTTTTTCACGCTTTCGAGCTGATTTACAAAATCGTTAAAATTAAACTCGCCTTTTTTGATCTTTTTGTTTAAGGCCTTAGCTTCTCTTTCGTCGAAAACGGCGCTTGTTTTCTCGGCTAACGTCGCTAAATCGCCCTCGCCCATAATGCGACCGGTGATTCTATCGGGTATAAAGCCCTCCAGATCGGCCACCTTCTCGCCGGTTCCGATAAAGCGAAGCGGGATGCCAAGCTGCTGAGCGATACCAAGAGCTACGCCGCCTTTGGTATCTGCGTCAAATTTGCTTAAAATCACGCCCGTTAGGCCTAAAATTTCATCAAATTTAGCTGCCGTTTTAATGCCGTCTTGACCGCTCATGGCGTCCGCTACGTAAAAAATTTCATGCGGATTTAGGGTCTTTTTCATCTCTGCAAGCTGCGCCATTAGCGCCTCATCGATCGCAAGACGTCCCGCCGTATCTACGAGCAGTACGTCATAAAGCCCGCTCTTAGCCTTGCTTAGCGCTTTTTCCGCAACCTTTAGCGGATCGCTCTCGCCCTCGATAAAAAACAGCTCAATCTCGTTCGCCTCGCAAAGCTGGCGGAGCTGTTCGACCGCGGCTAGGCGCTGCAAGTCGCATGCTGCGACCAAGACCTTTTTTTTACGAAGTTTCAGATAGTTCGCGAGTTTTATCGTGCTTGTGGATTTTCCGCTTCCTTGAAGTCCCGTCATCAAAGCTACCGTAGGGGGCGTGCTAGCGAATACAAACCCCTGGCTGCTGCCTCTAGGCGCCGTTAAAATTTTAGTCAAATTTGTCTTGATGGACTGCAAAAACGGCTTCTGTCCTATCGTACCGATACGAAGATCGGCTTCGACGAGCGCCAAAAAATCCTTTACGACTTTGTGGTGCACGTCGGCCTTTAAAAGCGCTTTTTTTAGCGTCTCCAAGGCGTTTTTTAAAGCTTTTTCGTCATCGATTGTTTTTAATTTATTGACCGCGTTTTTAAACGACTCGCTTATGATCTCAAACACTTTGATCCCTTATAAAATTTTTAAACTTGCGATGTTACCTAAAATTAACTTAAAAGCCATTGAATATCAGAGATCCTTAGGAATTTCAAAGCCGAATTCGTTGAAGCTTTTATCTAGCGGAGCTTTAAATTTTAGCCCCAAAATCTCGGTCTCGTACGAGTGCAGAAACATCCGCTTAGCGCGGCTTTTAGCGTATTTTTCATCACCTATTACGCCAAATCCCGCATTTGCCAGATGCACGCGGATCTGATGCGTCCTGCCGGTCTCGATCCGCACTTTTACGAGTGATTTTTTGCCGCTTATCATCAGCGGATAAACCTCGCTAAATGCGCTCTTGCCGTTTGGCGAAATTTTAGAAAACGCGCCGCTTCTGGTCTTTATCGTCAAAATCGGCTCGTCAAATTTCATCTCTTCGCTCACGATCCCTTTAACGATTGCGATATAGCTTTTTTTCACGCGCAAATTTTTAAATTCCGCAATCGCCGCTTCGCGGAATTCTTCGTTTTTGTACAGCAGCACGACGCCGCTAGTCTCCTTATCCAGGCGGTTTAGAAGCCCGAATTTGTAGATTTTTTCTAAATTTTCGCTGCTCATAAAGGGCGGCTTATTGACCGCCAAAACGTTCTCATCCTCGTAAATGATCGCGGGTTTTGCGGGCTTCATCACGCTAAATTTAGTATTTTCGCCGAGCATCTCGCGCGCTAGAGCGATCTTTGCGCCGCGCGCGCTCACAAGCCCCGCGTCGATGAGAGCCTTGGCTTCGTTGTGCGAGATATTTTCCTGCGCCGCCAGCAGTTTGTAGGCTTTTTCTTGCATTAAATTCTTTCCTTGATTAAATTTTCTATCTCTTGCAGATCGCAAATTTTATCTATACGCGTGCTCTTTAGCGGCTCTTTTAAAGCGTTTGAAATTTCGTTCGCGTCGCACAGAGCGATGTTTTGTACGAGCGCGTACAGCGCCTTTTGATTATGAAAAAATTGCCCGCTGATGATCGGCACACTGAAGCTCGCCGCCTCGATCGGGCTATGTCCGCCGATCTTTGGCAAAAAGCTGCCGCCCAAGATCACGACGTTTGAAATTTTATAAAAGTTCGCCAGCTCGCCGAAGGCATCGAGCAAGATAAAATCGCTCCGAAGCCCCGCGCTGTCGCTAAACCGCTCAAAGCTAAGCCCATGCTCGCGCGCCCAAATCTCACAAATTTCACGTACCTTTTCAAAGCGCTCCGGATGTCTCGGCGCCAGGATGATTTTTAGCTTTTGCGGCGCGGCAGTCGAGGCCGCCGTATTCAGTGCAGCAAAATTTAAAGACGCACCGTTTAAAGGCGCCGTATTCGGCACGGCGGACGAAGCGTCGCTTGAGCTCGCCGCATCCAAAGAAGCTGCGTTTAAATTTACCGGCTCAAGCGAGCTCGTCTCTCCGTGAAGCTCAGCTCCAGGCAAGCTTTTATCGCAGCGGGTACCCGCTGCGTATGGGTATTTTTCGAGAGCATTCTGCGAGCTGCGAAATTTTATAAAATCGTTTAAATTCGATAAAATAAGCTCCTCTTCGCCCTCGTGAGTGTTTGAGATCGTAAGCACAAAGCTATTTGCAGCCGCGGCGGAATAGTCTTTCGTCGCAACGACGATATTCGCGCTTTTCACGTTGCCCGCGACCTTTATATTTTTTGCGCCGAGCTCCCGTAGCCGCGCCGCATCAAGCTCGCTTTGCGCAAGCACCAGATCGATATTTTCAAACGCTTTGCGATAATAAAGCTTAAAGCGCATATAGCTCGCGTACGAGCGGTCGCTTATGCGCGCATTTAGCAGGATCACGTAGCTTCCGCGCGCCTTAGCCGAACGGATCAAATTTAGCCACAGCTCCGCTTCGAAAATCACCAGCACGCGGTTGCCCGTAAGCCAAAACGGAAGCCAGTTTTCAAACGGCAGGTAGCGAGAGTTCGGCGTGAGCGCACGCGCAGCACCAAAGCCCGTCTGCGTGGTCGTGCTAAGCGCGACGCTCTCAAATTTAGAAATTAGCGGCGCAAGAGCGTTTACCTCGCCCAAGCTGCAAGCGTGAAAATGCACCGCAGCGGGGTTAAATTTAGGGTTTTTGTATAGAAAAAATCGCGCCTTCAGGCTCGTGCGGTATTTTTTTTTAAAGCTTAGGATAAAAATAAAAGGCGCAGCTGCAAGCCACGCCAAAAACGCCAAGGCGGTGTAGATCACTCGGCTTCTTTATATAAAATTCTGCCGCAATACGGGCAGGTTACGATGTCGTCGCTTTTGATGACCGCAGAATAGGTCTTATCGCTTATACGCATAAAGCAGCCGTAGCAGGCCTGTTTGCGCACCGGCGAGACCGCCGTATTGCCCGCCCACTTGCGGATCTTTTCGTAGAATGAAACTGTTTTTGGATTCATCGCCTGCATTAGCTTATCTCGCTTGGCGTAGATCCCGCCGCGTGCGACCTCGACCTCGCCCATCTCGGCGCTTACCTGCTCTTGCAAGCTTTTTAGCTCGGCTTCAAACGCCTCTTGCTTTTCGCTCTGCTCTTTTACGAGCGCTTCCTTTGAGGCTACGATCTTTTCTAGCCTTTCGATCTCCTCGTTTGTGGCTTCGAGCTGCTCTTTTGCGATATCCTCTTCGACGCTAAGGGCCTTGATCTCCTTTTCGGTCTTTGCCGCGCCGCTTTTTTTGCCCGTGCTTTTTAGCTTAGACGAAAAAGCGCTAAGTTGCGCGTTTGCTTGTAAAATTTGAGATTTTAGCTCGGCGATCTCCGCATTTAGAGTTTCGATCTGTTCTTTTGCGCCTGAAATTTCGCCGCTTTTTTTGCTTAGTTTCTCCTGTGCGGCCTCGATTTTAGGCTTAAATCCGTCCAGCTGCTTATCGAATTCGCAAAGCTGCACCAATTGGCTTAAATATTTGTTCATCTTTTTCCTTTAATAATACGTAAATGGATTTTTTTGCTCGCTTATTATAACTTCAATTTCGCTTTTTTGCAAGAAAGGTGCGAGCGCGCGCCCAAAATAGCGCTCACTTTCAAAATGATTTATGTCGATCAAACTCACGCCATTTTCTAAATTTTGAAGCGCCGTGTGATATTTTATATCGCCCGTGATGAAGCAATCCACGCCCAAGCTTTGATTTAGTTCGCTTCCGCTGCCGGTGCAAAGCGCGATATTTTGGATGAAATTTTTCGTCTTTACGGCGCGCAGATGCTCGATACCAAGCTTGCGCTTTATCTGTGCGCACAGAGCCTCAAAGCTCAAATCCGCGCGCATGAAAACCAAAAATTCCCGCTCATCCATAATTTCAAATTTTAAAATTTCGCGCGCTACGAACCCGTTTAAAACGTGCTTGTCAAAGTTCGTATGCATCGCGATGAGAGAGATGTTTTTGCGGATCATCTCATAGATCAAATTTGCAGGATAGAGCCGCGGATCAAGCGATTTTAGCGGACTGAAAATCAGAGGGTGGTGTACCAAGAAAAGCGAGCCCGCCTCCGCCTCGCGCACAAGCTCGCTAGTAACGTCTAGGCTTAGATAGATTTTTGAAATTTCATCATCCAAGTTTCCGAGCATTAGCCCGCTATTATCCCACGCCTCTGCGTCGCAAAAGGGCGCGGCGGCGTTTAAAATTTCATAAATTTCGCCCGTTTTCATAAATTTTACTTTGCGCTTTTATCTATTTTATTTGCAGAATTTTGCTTGCCGTGGGCGTTTTTTAAATTTACGCTCGCGGAATTTGCGTCCGCCGCGCCGCCGTCTTTACTGCCTTTTTTATCGCTGCATGCCGTGCCGCAAAGCTCGGCGACATATTTTTGCGGATCTGCATAGCAAAGCGCGCAGTTTTTGGCAAGATCGCGGATCTTTAAAATATAATCCTGCCTCTGCGTGACCGAGATCGCTCCGCGCGCGTCAAGGACGTTGAACGTGTGCGCCGCGAGCATGCAGTAATCATACGCAGGAAGCGCCAGGCCGTGCTTTAGGATACTTTTGCACTCGCCGAAGCAGTTTTCAAACTGATTAAAAAGCATCGCGGTATCCGCAAGCTCGAAGTTGTATTTGCTAAACTCGAACTCGCCCCTTTTATGCACGTCGCCGTAGGTCACGAGCCCCGCCTTATCGTCCCAGACGATGTCGTAAACGTCGTCTTTGTTTTGCAGATACATCGCCAAGCGCTCAAGCCCGTAGGTGATTTCGCCGCTTATGAGCTCGCACGTGATGCCGCCTACCTGCTGAAAATATGTAAACTGCGTCACCTCCATGCCATCCAGCCAAACCTCCCAGCCAAGCCCCCAGGCCCCCAGCGTCGGGCTCTCCCAGTTGTCTTCTACGAAGCGGATATCGTGGCTTTTAAGATCGAGCCCGAGCTTTTCCAGGCTTTTTAGATAGAGCTCTTGGATATTATCCGGGCTCGGTTTTAAGATCACCTGAAACTGATAATACGCGCCCAAGCGGTTTGGGTTTTCGCCGTAGCGCCCGTCTGTGGGGCGACGCGAGGGTGCTACGTATGCCGCGCGCCAAGGTTTGCCTCCTAAGCTGCGCAAAAAGGTAGCCTGATGATAGGTGCCTGCGCCTGCGGGCATATCGTAGGGCTGAACGAGCAAGCAACCCTGCTCGTGCCAGTAGTTTTGAAGCGTCAAAATAATCTGTGAAAACGTCATTTTTATCCTTTTATCGATATGTAAATTTAAATTTTATCTTCCAAAGCGCTTTTCAAAGTCCGTTTGAAAAGCGCTTTGAAGCTTCGAACTTTCAAAAAATTTCCAAATTTCAGCCCAGTATTCGCCAGCTCTCGTAGGCTCGTTCGCAAAATCAAAAACCGCGTAATCACCCACTTCAATACGTAATTTATCGCAGGTTTCATCGCGCTCATTTTTGCAGCACTGATTTGCAGATTCGCAAGCTTCGTCGTGGCTTTCTTTATGGTGTTCCTCCTTCGAGCAAGTGCCTATTAGCACGGAGTATTCGCCATGCGCGCCGTTTTCATAGTCGTAATACGCAGCATAAATTTCGTTTTTCGTGGCGCTGCTTCTGCTAGCGTTAAATTTTAAAAACTCGCCCCACAAATTTGCGATCACCCCTCGCCCGCTCATCTCATCTGCGTTATTCGTGCGAGCCTTTAGCCCACAAATTTCAAAGCCTTCGCGCAATTTTAAAATTTTCAAAGTTTAGCCCTCAAGCAGCACTTCGATCTGCTCGGAGTCCTTTTTCAGCGCCTCCGCTTTTGCCGCGCGATCCGCCTTTAGCTTCGAGCTTAGCACCTCGTCGCTTAGGGCTAAAATTTGCACCGCTAGATACGCCGCGTTTTTTGCGCCCGCCTTGCCGATCGCAAGCGTCGCGACGGGGATACCCGCAGGCATCTGCACGGTCGAATACAGCGCATCTACGCCGCTAAGCGCGCTGCCGCCGAGCGGAACGCCGAGCACCGGCTTGGTCGTATTCGCAGCGACCGCTCCAGCAAGATGCGCCGCCATGCCCGCCGCGCAGATGAAAACCTGCGCGCCCTTTTTCTCGGCATCCGCGACGTATTTAGCCGTGCGGGCGGGGCTTCTGTGCGCCGAAGAAACGATCATCTCGTACGCCACGCCGAATTCGTTTAAAATTTTAGCCGCCTCGTAAACGACCTCGTAATCGCTCTTTGAGCCCATTATTATAGAAACAAATTTCATTCTATCTCCTTTCTTAAAAAGCAAAACTCCGCGAGCTTCGCGGGCAGCTTAATCTCATTTAAATTGCCGCTGTGAATCTCGCTAAATTCCTTACCGCTACGGCTTTGCAGCCTCTTAAATTTTAAATATGGCTTGCCGTCAAGCTCAAAAATTTCGCCGATCTCATTATCGCAAGCGCAAATTTCAAAGCCGCGCGGAGCGAAAATTTCATACGAAACGCCTGGCAAAATTTTATCTTTGACGCTTATAAACTCGCCGTCTTCGCTGATAGCGCAGACCTGATGCGTGCCAAGCTCAATACTGCGGTCTAAATTCTGCGTATCCTCTCGCTCGTATGGTCGCTTTATCAAATATCCGTCGCTAAAGCCGCGGTTTTTAAGCGTCGCGATCTCGCGCTCGTAAACGCCGGCCTCAAATTTATCGCTCGCGGCATCGTCGATCGCCGCGCGGTAGGCATTTGTAGCGCATGCGACGTAGTATTCGCTCTTGGTGCGCCCTTCGATTTTGAAGCTGTCGATCGCGCCCGTTTGCATGATCTTTTGCACGTGCGAAATGAGGCTAAGATCCTTCGCGTTCATTACGAAAGTCCCCTCCCCTTCGCGCTCTTGCAAGCGAAAAAGCGCGCTGGTTTCGGAATTTTTCGCGTAAAGCTCATAGTTAAATCTGCAGTCGTTCGCGCAGCTTCCGCGGTTGCTGAAGCGCCCGCTTTGCACCGCGCTAACAAGACAGCGCCCGCTGTATGCGAAACACATCGAGCCGTGCACGAAAATTTCAATCTGCAAATTTGGAATTTTATCCTTGATCTCTACGGCGTCTTTGAGCGTCATTTCGCGCGCCGCGACAATGCGTACGGCGCCCAGCTCCGCCCAAACCTGCGCATCCAGATAATTTAGCACGTTGGCTTGGGTAGAGACGTGAATCGGGATTTGCGGCGCTACGGCTCGCGCAAGGCTCGCGACGCCTGGGGTGGCGATTAAAATTCCATCCACGCGCAGATCGCGAAGAAATTCCAAATGCCTTTTGATGTTTCCTAGCTGGCCGTTGGTCGCAAAGCCGTTTACGGTCGCATAGAGCTTCTTGCCGCGCTCGTGCGCGTACGCGACGCCCTGCGCGAAGCTTTCTTTGCTAAATTCCTTCGCGCTTCGCTGGCGCAGCGAAAATGAGCCGGTGCTTGCATACACGGCGTCCGCGCCGTAAGCCAGGGCGATTTTTAGTTTCGTTAAATTCCCAGCAGGAGCTAAGAGTTCGGGTTTTTTCAAATACATTCCTAGTGATTTTTTAAGCGCGATTTTACTACAATTTAGCCAAAATTTTATTTAAGGAGCAGTTGATGCGAGCCGATCTACACAACCACACCTATCTTTGCAACCACGCTAACGGCGAGCCGCGACAGTATTTGGAAGCAGCGATCGCACGAGGCATAGAAATTTTCGGCTTTGCGGATCATGCGCCGATGAACTTCGATCAAAAATACCGAATGAGCTTCGAGCAGATGGAGCTTTACGAGCGGATGATTAGGGATCTGCGAGATGAGTTTAGCGGGCGGATCGATGTGCGACTAGGATACGAGGTCGATTTTATGACGAAAAAAGAGCTAATGGATGAGCGGATTTTCGCGCGCGAGGTTGATTATCTCATCGGCTCGGTGCATTTTTTAAACAACTGGGGCTTTGATAACGAGGAATTTTTAGATCAATGGAGCGGGCGCGAAATAGACGACGTTTATCGAGAATACTTTGCGCTGATCTGCGCGCTGTGCAAAAGCGGCAAATTCGACATTCTAGGGCATATGGATCTGATTAAAATTTTTAAATTTACTCCGAAAAAAGATATTAGAGTTTTAGCTGGCGGCGCGATAAACGCGATCAAAAAAAGCGGCATCGTCGTGGAGCTAAACTCCGCGGGGCTTCGCAAGCCCGCGAATGAAATTTATCCAAGCGACGCGCTTTTGGCTATGCTAGCGGATGCAGACGTGCCGATCACGCTTAGCTCGGATGCGCACTCGGTTGCCCAAGTAGCGCTAAACTACGATAAAATTTACGCCAAAGCGCGCGAGTTCGGCTACGAGCGGATCGCAGTTTTCAAAAATCGCGAGCGGCAGTTCGTAAATCTGGCGTAAATTTTAACGGCAGCCGCTTTTAAATTTAAAAAGGCGCGGCGCCGCAAATTTTAAAAATCGCGGCGCGCAAAACGGCGCAGATAAAGTCGAATTTCAACTAAATAATGTTAAAATCCGCCGTTAAATTTAGCCCGAATACGGGCGGAAAAAAGGAAAAAATATGGGAAAATTTGTTAATGACGTGAAGGAATTTTTTAAATTTTGCGATGAAAACGAGGTCGAGTTCGTGGATTTTAGATTTACCGATCTAAAAGGTACCTGGCACCACGTCGCTTACAACTACAAGCGCTTGCCGAAGGATTTCGCCGACGGAATTCCATTTGACGCTAGCTCGGTAGCGGCGTGGCAGCCGATCGATAAATCCGATATGATGCTAAAGCCCGACGTGGAGACGGCGTTTTTGGATCCATTTACCGCGGACGTGACGATCATCGTCATCTGCGACGTTTACGATATCTATAAAAACGAGCTTTACGAAAAATGCCCGCGCTCGATCGCTAAAAAAGCCGAGCAGTTTCTACAAACCACGGGGCTTGGAGATACCTGCTATTTCGGGCCGGAGAATGAGTTTTTCGTTTTCGACGACGTAAAGATCATCGACGATATGAACTGCGCGATGTTTAAGGTAGATACCGAAGAGGGGCATTGGAACAGTGGTAAAAATTACAAAGACGGCTTTAACAGCGGCCACCGCCCGGGCGTAAAGGGCGGCTACTTCCCCGTCCAACCAGTCGATTCGATGGTCGATCTGCGCGCCGAAATGCTAAAGGTGCTTGAACAGATCGGGCTTGAGACCTTCATCTGCCACCACGAAGTAGCACAAGGACAGGGCGAGATCGGCGTTAAATACGGCACTCTCGTCGAGGCTGCCGACAACGTGCAAAAATACAAATACGTAGTAAAGATGGTCGCGCACCTAAACGGCAAGACCGCGACTTTTATGCCAAAGCCGCTCTACGGCGATAACGGCAGCGGAATGCACGTGCACCAATCGATCTGGAAAAAGGGCAAAAATACCTTTTACAAAAAGGGCAACTACGCAAATTTAAGCGACGCGGCAAGATGGTATATCGGCGGCGTGCTAAAGCATGCGCGCAGCGTCGCGGCGTTTACGAACCCGAGCACCAACAGCTACAAGCGCCTGATCCCGGGCTTTGAGGCGCCGTCCATTCTAACTTATTCGAGCCAAAACCGCTCCGCTTCGATCCGCATCCCTTACGGCAGCGGCGAGCACTCGGTGCGCGCGGAGATGCGCTTCCCCGATAGCACTGCGTGCCCGTATTTGGCATTTGCAGCGATGCTGATGGCGGGAATCGACGGTATCAAAAACAAAACCGAACCGGTGGGGCCGATGGATGAGAATTTATTCAAGCTGCACCTGGATGAGATCCGCGAACGCGGCATCGAGCAGCTTCCGCACACGCTTCGCGGCAGCCTAGAGGCGGTGATCCGCGATAATGAGTATCTGCGCCCAATAATGAGCGAGCTTTTTATCGAAACCTATCAGCATTTTAAATTTGAAACTCAGGTTTGGCCTTACGAGGCGCGCCCTACGCCGTTTGAGTTTGCGACGAATTATTCGTGCTAAGGCTAAATTTTATGCCGCACTGCCGGAAAATTCCACTGGGCGATGCGGCATAGAGCCTTGGAATTTTAAAATTTCGCCGAGTGCGAACTTTTAAAATTCTACCGCATGCGCGAACTTAAATACCGCCCGTGAAGCTTCAACTCTTTTACCGTAAACGTGAAATTTTATACTTTCTGCTCATTTTACTTGGAATTTTATCGATAAACCTAGGCGTGAAATTTTATGAGCTCAAAGAATTCCGCGCGAAAAACTACGCTTTTTACGACGCGCAACTTTTAAACGCCTACGCCAAAACGAACGAGCGCGGCCGCACCTACACGGTGCTAAAGCTCAAAACGGCGGATTTTACCCTCTACACGACTGCCGGGCTCGGGCGGGAATTTCACCGCTTCGCGCGCGTAAATATCGGCATCGTAACGAAAAACGTAAAATTTTTAGATTTTTTAAAGCAGCGCTTTTACGCGCCAAATTTTAAAATTTCAGCCGAGACCGCGCCCTCTGGGGCAAAATGGTGCGCGATAAGCTTCGTTCGCGCCCAACACGAAGATGAGATGACGGCGGATCTTTACTCCGCGCTGTATTTTGCGACCGAAATTTCAAAACCGCTGCGCGCCAGCGTGACGAACTGGGGTATAGCGCACATCATCTCGATCAGCGGCTTTCATCTGGGCATTATCTTTAGCACGGTCTTTCTGCTTGCAATGCCGATCTACCGCTATTTTCAGGATCGCTATTTTCCGTACCGCAGCGCTAAGCGCGATCTTAGCGTCTTTGTGATCGTGCTAATGAGCGGATATCTCTTCGTGCTTGATTTTACGCCGAGCTTTCTGCGCTCGCTTGCGATGTGCTGCGTGGGATTTTACCTAGCGATGCGAAATTTCTACGTACTTAAATTTACGAATCTCTTCTTAACGATCGCGCTTCTACTTGCGTTTTTCCCGCACTTAGCCTTTTCGATCGGATTTTATTTCTCCTGCCTCGGCGTACTGTATATTTTCCTCTACCTGCACCATTTCGCACCTAAATTTAAGCTCTGGCAAAACGTCATACTTTTCAATCTCTACGTTTGGCTCAGCATGAACGTAGCGGTCTATTATTTCTTCCCGACCGCTTCGCTGCAGCAGCTTAGCGTAATGCCGCTAGGATACGTGTTTGTAATCTTTTATCCGCTAAGCATCTTTTTGCATCTATTCGGGCTCGGCGGCGCGCTCGATACGCCGCTGCTTGCGTTTTTAAACTTTGCGCTGCCGAGCTTTCAGGCGCAAATTCCGCCGCTTCTTTTAGCGCTCGCAAACATCTGCGCGCTTGCTGCGATAAAGCTTCGCTACGCAGCAGTTGCATGCGCGATAATCGGAATTTCGCCGATATTTTTTATAACGTAGCGCGCGAAAATTCCAGCGGGAATTTTATCCGTTGGAATTTTATGCTAAAATCGCGCTTCAAATCTCACAAAGGATCAAAATGTTTATTGCAAACCTCACTTACGTTAAAGAAATTAGCGAAATCGATCGCTTCATCAACGAGCACAACGCGTTTTTAGACCGATTTTATGCGGCGGATAAATTTATCTGCTCGGGGCGCAAAGTCCCTCGCACCGGCGGCATCATCTTAATCAACGCCAAAGACCGCGCGGAGCTTGATGAGATCATCGCGCAAGATCCGTTCTTTCAAAACGGCGTCGCAAAATACGAGATCATAGAATTTACGCCGACGAAATTTGCGCCCGAGTTTTGGCGACTTTTCGGCGAATAGAGGGCTTGCGCGGGTTAAATTTTAAAATTTACGCGCTCAAACACGCCTCTGAAATTTAGCCGTTTTGCGCGTGAGATAAAATTCCCGCTAAATTTAAAAGCTGGTCGCGGCGGTAAATTTAGATAAGCTTAAAACTGAAATTATGCAAAAACGGCTAAATTTAAAGGAGATTTTATGCGGATAAAACTGCGGCTCGCAACGCCACAAGATGCGGAGGCACTGCTTGAAATTTACGCGCCTTACGTAAAGCAAACGGCGATCAGCTTCGAATACGACGTGCCCGGCGCCGCGGAATTTGCGGAGCGCATCGAACAGACGCTGCAAAGATACCACTATCTGCTCGCTTACGTAAGCGACGAGGCGGCAGGCGCAAACGATGAGCGAGATGAAAATTTTAAAATTTCCGCAAGCGCGGCTGGCGCAGAGAGTGAAATTTCGCCCGCAGACGAAGCGTGAGATCGCACAAGCGCCGCGACGAAACGAAACGGTGCAAATTTAATCGTCGCTGCAAAACAAAGCGGCGCAAATTTAAAACCGGGCCAAATCCTCGGCTACGCCTACGCTTCGGCTTTCAAAGAGCGAGCGGCATATGATTGGTCGACGGAAAGCTCCGTTTATGTATCGCAAAACGCGCACGCTTTTGGTATCGGCAGGCTGCTCTACGAAGCGCTAGAGCGCACGCTCAGAGCTCAAAACATCGCAAACATGAACGCTTGCATCGCTTGCGGGGATGACGAATATCTAAACGACGCGAGCGTGCGATTTCACGAGCGCATGGGCTTTCGCTTCGTCGGAAGATTCGAGCGCTGCGCCTATAAATTCGGCCGCTGGTACGATATGGCGTGGATGCAAAAGCCCATCGGCGAGCATCTGCAAAACCAGCCCGCGATGAAGCCTTTCGCGCACTTTAGAGATGAAATTTGCGCGAGCGCGGGCATTGAAATTTAATTTAAAGGAAAAACTTTGACGCACTTTATCATAGACGACGAAAATATCGACGTCGATAATATCTTCGACGTCGTAAATCTCAAAGAGGGCGATGAACTAAATATCGTCTCCAACACCGCCAAAAAAATTGGCGCCTTAACCCTTGCGCGCCTATCGAAGATGGGCGTTAGCATAGGCGAGGTTTTTACGATCGGCAAGCAAAGAAAGGACTTCGCCGATAAGATCATCGTGTTTTTGATGGGCAAGCTCTGCGGGCAGGAGGGCAAGATCGGCATCGTCAGCAACGATAAATTTTACGACGACGTGATAGAATTTTTTAACAATCTAAACTACCGCAAAAATCCGAAATTTGAAAAGATCAGCCTAGTCTCGCATGCCTTAGGAGCAGGCGCGAAGCAAGGCAAAACAAGCGGCGCGGCAGAGAAAAAAGCCCAAAAAGCGGAACCGAAAGCTACTAAGCAGGAGTCAAAACCTCAAAAGCAAGGGACAAAAGCCTCGAAAAAGGAGCCCAAAACCGCAAAGCAGGAGCCGAAGGCTTCACAACAGGAACAAAAGGCCGCAAATTCTAAAATCGCCGAAGCAGAGCTTGTCGCGGCGGAGGCGCTGATACCCCAGTGCGTAAGCCTGCAAGCCCTCTATGCCGCGTGCGTCGCAAAGCTCGGCAGAGCCAAAGGCTGCGAGGCCTACCGCGAGATCAAGGACGGCGCGCGAGCAAGGTACGCGAACATCACCTACGATAGCGACCTAAAAGACGGCGCCGTAAGGCGAAATGCGATCAAGCTCTACCGCGAAAGCGGCGGCGATATGGCGGAATTTCACAATAAGCTGACGAGCGAATACAAACACGCGGGCCCTGAAATTTATAAAGAATTTAAAGAAAAACTTGTCGGAAAGATGATCTAGGCGACTCGGGCGCAAGGATTTAAGGCGCAGCGATAGAGCGCATCGCGACGTAGCGGCTAAAGCACGGCCTAGCGGCGTTAGATGTATCGTTACGGCCTGCTATGATGCAGCGCAACCAAAATGAAAATATTCGCTTGCGCGGAGTCGGTTTTATTTTCGCTGTATATAACCAAGCAAAGCCCAGGCGCTTAGGTATAGTAGCAGAGTAAAGACATATAGGATAAATTTCATTCTACTAAGTCTAATCCGAGTCTAATCATAATTAAAGCTATATGGCTTGTAGCCGAAAATATGCAAGGTCTTCAAAGCGAGCTCCCTGACCTCTATCCAGGATTTGTTCTGATATACTAGATAATCGTAAGTATCTCCCTCTAGCAAGCTTTGATCTTTAAAGTATCTATCTATGAGCTCCATAAGCTCTCTTAACGCATCCCTCTCGTATGGCAGGAAGCAAAATTCAAATTGCTCCAATAAAGCGTTCTTGCATTCGGTATATAAAAATTCTACCATCTCCGATGGGCTTTCGTAATATTCAACCGCAGGATGCACTAAATGATCAACTTGATATTCCAAAGAAGCCATACGGCATAGATTAACCATAAGCCCGCTTTTCCTAAATATCTCTTTTCCGTTAATTCGCATTTGGGTTTCCTTTTATTGGGATGTGGGTTTGCGCACATTATATCGTAATATATTTTTAAAATTCTCGC
>NZ_CALIJA010000066.1 GCF_938017615.1 uncultured Campylobacter sp.
TCCGCCGAAGCGCAGGGCTAAAGCGGCCAAATTTAAAGCGGCGCTTTAAATTTAAACGAGCGCCAGCTTCAGCACCTCTTCGATCCGATCTACCGGCGTTATTTTCAGATCGTTTTTGACCTCGTCCGGTATCTCCGCCAGGTCGCGCTCGTAGTTTTTGCGCGGGATCAAAACCTCGGCGATTTTGGCTTTGTGCGCGGCGATGAGCTTCTCCTTAAGCCCGCCGATCGGCAGCACCTTGCCGCTTAGCGTGATCTCGCCCGTCATCGCTAGATCGGCGCGTACCTCGCGCTCGCTTAAAATCGACGCAATCGCCGTGCTCATCGTGATGCCGGCGCTCGGTCCGTCCTTCGGCGTCGCGCCTTCGGGCACGTGGATGTGAAGGTCGAATTTATTATAAATCTGCTCCGAGCTTTCGGAATTCTCCTCCGCGTCTAAATTTCGCGTCGCCGCAGGGCTTTTAGATGCGCCGCTATTTGCGCGCAATGCGGAGTTTTTGCCCGCGCGTGAGGCTTTTGCGGCGCCCGCCCCCATGTCTTGAGCGGCTTTGAGCTTGCCCTCGTCGATCAGCACCTTTACGACGCTAAAGGCGATCTGCGCGGATTCTTTCATCACGTCGCCGAGCTGGCCCGTGATCGTCATCGCGCCCTTGCCTTTGATCTTGACCGCTTCGATCTTGAGCACGTCACCGCCTACCGCAGTCCACGCAAGCCCGTTTACTATGCCGATTTGATCGCGTTTTTCAACCTCGTCGATCTCGAAAACCTTCTTATTTAGGAATTCGCTCAAATTTTTCGTCGTAACGACGATTTTTTTAAACTCTTTGTCTTTTAAAATTTTAACCGCGACCTTGCGGAAGATCGCTGCGATCTGGCGACGCAGGTTTCGCACGCCGCTTTCGCGCGTGTACTCTTCGATGATCTCGGCAAGGGCTGCGGGGTTGATCGCTACGTCGGCGGATTTTAAGCCGTGGCGCTGCAGCTCCTGAGGGATCAGATAGTCCTTGGCGATCTGAAATTTCTCCTGCGGCGTGTATGAGCTAAGCTCGATAAATTCCATCCTATCGCGCAGCGGCGCGGGTATGAGAGATACGTCGTTTGCCGTGGCGATAAAGATGATCTTACTAAGATCGATGTTGAAATTTAGATAGTAATCCCTAAAGCTCGAGTTTTGCTCTGGGTCTAAAATTTCAAGCAGAACCGCGGTCGGATCGCCCTTGTATGAGCTTGAAATTTTATCGATCTCATCAAGCACGATGACGGGGTTCATCTGATTTGCCTCGATGAGACCTTGCACGATGCGGCCCGGCATCGCGCCGATGTAGGTGCGGCGGTGTCCGCGTAGCTCGTTTACGTCCTCAAGCCCGCCTAAGGCGATACGGATAAGTTTACGCTTAAGCGCGGTCGCGATAGAGTTCGCAAGGCTCGTCTTGCCTACGCCGGGAGGGCCGTAGAAGCACAAGATTGCGCCGCCGTTTTTGCCGTCCTCTTTACTCTTCTTGCCGCTTGTGCCGCGAAGCTCCAAAAGCTGCTTTAGCGCAAAATACTCCTCGATGCGCGCCTTGGGCTTTTTTAGCGAGTGGTGGTCTTTGTTTAGCTGCGCCGTAACGCCCTCGATGGACATCTTGTGTTTGGCGGTCTTTTCAAAAGGTACCTCCAAAACCCAGTCCAGATAGCTCTGCACTAGTCCCGCATCGGCGCTATCGGGGTGCAAGCGGGCAAATTTATCGATCTGCTTTTTGATCTCTTTGTAAGCATCCTCGCCCAAATAGGGCTTTTTAGCTTCCAGCTTTTTGCGGTACTCCTCGATCTCGACGTCGCGATCGGCATCGCCGCCGAGCTCCTTTTGGATCTGCTTGAGCTGCTCTTTTAAAAAATACTCTTTGTTCGTCTTGTCGATCTTGGAGTGAACTTTGCTTTTGATCTCCTTTTCGAGCCTCTGTGCTTCGATCTCGTCGGAGATGTAGTTGATGAGGTTGAAAAGGCGCTTTTGCAAGTTGCTCTCGGTAAAAAATGAGTATGCTACCTGTTTTTTTAGGCGCAGTGCGCTTAAAATCAGGTCGCAGACGCGCGCGGCGTCGGTGCCGTCGTCGATGGTTTTTAGCAGATCGTTCGGGAAAAAATGCGTAAGAGTGCTAAGCGTCTTGGTTTTTTCCTTTAGCACGCTTACCAGTGCGTCTAATTTCTGATCGTTGCCGCGCTCGTCGTGGATGATATCGACGGTAGCGATTAGCGGATCTTGTGAAATTTCTTTTACGATTTTACCTTTTAGCGCGCCTTGGAATAAAATTTTAACCCGACCGTCGGGAAGCGGCACGGTTCTCATCACGGAGCCCACGACGCCTGCGTTATAGATACCGCCGAAGCTTCTATCGCCGCTAAATTCCGACTTGGAGCTTACGACCATTATCATAGATTCGTTTTTGGCGGCTAGATCGAGGGCTTTTTTGTTATGCTCGTCGCCGATGAAAAGGGGCGCTATCATAAACGGATATAAAAATAGCTCGTCCTCGACGATGATAGGCAGATCGCTCGGGAAGGTTGTATTTTGCATCAGTTGCATCGCTCCTCCTACTCAAAAATCGCACGATACCAAGGCGAGCGCGGTTTGATGACGTCGGTACCGTTTAGCGGGGATTCCTCGATGCGCTGTTCGTAAATTTTGGCCGAGCTCTCGCGGTCGGTGCGCTGGTAAAGATCCTTGATGTCGATATTTAGCTGATGCTCTGCAAGCCTGAGCTTCGTTAGCATCGTCTCAAGTAGCGGGCGATACTCGCTCTGTGGATATTCGGCGATAAATTTACGAATTTCATCGATGCTGTTTAGCATTAGCTTTTGGTTGCGATTTGGGTGGCTAAAGGAATCAAAATTTGCTCTAATTTTTAGAAATCTTGCGTATTCGATCTTCTGCGTCGTGCCATAGAGGCGGATATACTCGTCTAGATATTTGTTTGCTTTCTCGTAGTTTTCATCCTCTACAAAAGCCCACGCCATAATGAGCGTCATCTCCTCAAGCAGCGGAGAGGCGATATGTTCGCTAGAAAAGCTGGTGTAGTGCTTCTCGGCATCCTCCATATTTGCGTTGTTAATATCTTCTAAAATTTTAGAATACCACGTTTCGGGGCTTAGGTTAAAAAGCTCGCCGTCGCCTTTGCCGCTGCAGCCGCCGATAAACGCGATAAATAGGAGAGCAGATAGAATTTTACTTAGATTTGTCATAAAAAATCCTTGGAATTTATTTAGCTCGTAATTTTATAGTCTTTGAGTAAATGCAAGCTTAAATTCTGCGTTCAAATTTAAAAATGGAATTTCTTTAAAATTTTTATGCGTTCGGGCTTAAAAATCTTTGTAAACCAAAAAAATTTACGCGATAAATTCTAAATTTAAGTTTAACAATAGTATAATTAGCGCCGATAACGCAGAGTAAGTTTGCGTTTCCGTAATTTCAAAATTTTAAAGAAAGGATGTAAGATGAAAAAAGGTTTTACTCTAATCGAGCTGATCTTTACCATCGTGATTTTAGCGATCACTACGATGGCGATCCCGCGTATCGTCGCGCAAACCACCGAGCTAAACGCCCTCGCGATCAAAGAGGAGCTCGTATATAACGCCAAAGCTTTAATGTCTCGCGTATCTAAGGCGCAATGGGATAGTGCGTATGCTAATGATGCTACATGCGGAGGCGATGCGAGCTGCATGGATAGAATTTTGACCGTAACTCCAGGCGTAGATGATTCGGGCAATAGTACCAAGGAAGTTAGACCGGGGATTTTGCCGGAAGCTAGTCAGCGTGGAATCAGCTCCCAAACTCCGGCTACAAAAAAGCAATTTGGTAGAAATGGAATTTCGGTTGGCGGAGGTCGTTATAACGATATTGACGACTACGACCAGTTCACGACCGATATAAGAGTCGGTGATCTGGTAGGCTCTAGCAGCAAGGGTGACTTCATTCTAAATACTAGGATTAATATAGATGTGGATTATGTAGCAGAGCCTTTTACTGCTGCGCAGTATGCTACCGGTACCGATATAAGTGGTGTTCTTAGTGATCAGCCATCCAATGGCGCTGTTACCAATATCAAGATGGTTAGGGTTGCTGCTACGGATCTCAACGATGCTGTAGCGAGAGACGGTGCTGCTAAATCAGTCGTTTTAAAAGCGTTTTTATCTAATATCGGCGTCGGCGTCCAGACAACCGTTACTAGACGATATAACTGACAGGAGCGCGAGATGAAAAAAGGTTTTACCCTTATAGAGCTAGTGTTTGTTATCGTAGTGCTAGGTATCATCTCGATGTTTGGTGCCGATCTATACACGAAGATCTACAAATCCTACGTACATGTGCGCGCAGTAAACCAACTGGAAGCCAGAACGCAAAATGCGATGATGCTAATCACAAACCGCTTGGAGGATAGAATAAAAAGCTCTACCATAGGCAGGGAGCTTAGCTCAAATGAGTTTGTACCGATTAGTGATCTTACTGATCCGAAATACGACATACTAGAATGGATCGGTCAAAGCGTAGAGACGAGAAATATAAATAAGAGAACTCCAGGTTGGAGTGGTTTCATGTCAATGTCTCAGCTTCGAGATGACAAATGGAAAGCAGGTATAGAAGATGCTGGCTATATTGGGAATACGAGAGCTGAATTTAATATGGTCTCCTTGGGTAGCGATTTTCCGCAAGTAGCTAGGATAGTTCAGAACTTAAGGGCTACCGCGTATAATACTCCGTCTAATAACACCCAAGTTGCCGTTATTTTTAGGGTCGTTACTAACGATGCCTCCCCTACTAGCGTAGGTATAGGCTTCGGCTACGATAGAGCGGTTCAAGCAAACGGTAGCAATCGCGTGTTGATCGCCGTAGGTACTCCTAGTGCTGCGGGTAGCGGTAATATGGAAGGCGAAACTATCAGGATAAATCAGTATCCGCTCAATCCAAATAACGATAACTCACAGGAATTCTCCGAGCAGTATTATATAGCTCATAGTGCCTACGCGATCGTTCCAGATTTAGGGGGTAGGGATAGTATTGTATATATGAGAGATAATGCTGGTAATGTATTAAGTAAAAATTTTGATTTGGTTTTAAAATATAATTATCGTCCATGGAGCACTGTTGCAAACGATGCGAACTCATACAATGTTGCTAGCAGCGCGTTACTAGCCGAGGACGTGAGCTTGTTTAGGTTCAAGGACGATAACGGCGCTGTTGCGCTTAAACTATGTATGAGAGACGACGGCAGAAATTTCGATCCTGCAGAGCTGGATCTGAACGTTTGTAAAGCACAGGTGGTGTACTAATGAAAACTATGCGAAAAGGCTTTGCTCTAGTAGCGGCCATATTTTTTATCATCATTGTAGCGACTACCGCGATTACGGCGCTATCTATCGCGTCTATGACGGCTCGCGATGTCAATAATATCCAAGGCAGAGAGCAGGCGCTACTGCTAGCTCAGAGTGCTACGGAGCTGGCAGTCCTTGCTATGCAAAAGCATCAGTATCTAACTACCCCGCTTAAAGAAGGCGGTGCCACGGCTACAACCAATCCTACGTTAAATACGATTACGCTAGCATATCCGTCAAATGATCCAGCTCAAAAGATGTTTGATATCACCGTGACATTCGGATATTTCGATAGACAGTTGGGTGCGCCCGGCAATCATACCGTCGCTTATAGTAATTTTGGGCAAGGCTCGTCCGAAACACTTGCAAATGGTAGTGTGGGCAGAATTCTAAGCCATGCCGCGCTTGTAGATGTAGTAGTAAAATCCAACGTAGAAGTTATGGGAAGGCCACAGATTACATATCATAGGCGCACTATTCAAAAACCATAATGCAAAGGAGAGACGATGAATTTAAATATCGTAGGTAAACAGTTTGAGTTGACGGAACCCATAAAAGAGTATGTTGAGAACGCATTTGAGACGCTTGGGAAATATAATTTAGATCTTATCTCGGGACGCTGCGTAATCTCGGCTGACGAAAAGCAGGGAAAAAAGGGCTTTGTAGTGGATTTTTCTTTAAATTTAGCGCATCAAGACACTATCGTCGTGCGTCAAAAAGATAAAGATCTCTATGCCGCCGTCGATCTCATCGTAGAGCGCGCCTCAAAAGTGCTTCGCAGATACCACGATAAGGTAAATTCTCACAAAAATCGCGACGAGATGAAACAAAACGCCGTAGATAATGCGGTCGGTGCCAATAAGCCAAATTTAAACGATGAAGTTGATGAGATCGTCCCTACCGAGCTGGATCTATATAAGCCGCTAGAGATCGATGAGGCGCTAAATAAGCTTAAAGAAAGTACCGATCAGTTTTTGGTTTTCAATGATATGGATGCTAAAATGCGCGTGCTTTATAAGCGCAAGGACGGTAAATTCGGCTTATTTTAGAATTTTAAAATTTTCAAGCAAAATTCTACGCGGTAGGCACCGCTTCTAAGGGAATAAAATTTGCGATAATCCTCGCTTGCAAGGTGAAATTTTACGCTAAATTCCATGCTGTAAAATTCAAAAAAAACCAACCGAGCGGAAATTTTAAAGCGGGTCTAATAGTGAAATTCTTTGAAAAATCGACAAGATAGAATTTATGCAAATTTCAAAATCTTACTAGATAAAATTTAATCCTCGCAAAGTTTAAAATTTCGTAAAAATAAATAGACGATTTCTTAGCGAACTAGCGTTCCCAAATTAGCTTTTTGCCGAAAGTTAGAGTATTATCGGTCATTTTCATCCAATCGATTCTGATCGTAAAAAAATCGGTCTGCATCGCGCGTGCAAACGGGAAGCGCTTAAGATATAGCGAGGTTTCGCGCTCATCCGCGCTACGGATATGGCCGCAGATCTGCACGCCTTTGATTCTACCTACAAATTTCGTATCCAGTGCAACTGTGGCCGCAACTCCGCGGTTGGCAAAGACTGCTTTGATATGCTCGGAGTCGCTCGCGCTTGCGATGATGAGCTCCTTATTTTGCGGATCGTAGGCATAAAATGCGCTGCAGCAATATGGCAGATTATTGCGCAAAACTCCGAGAGATAGAAGTTTCATCCTGCCTAAAAACTCGTCGAATTTATCCTGAGCGGCACACATTTTAAGCCTCCTTTTTGCTAAATTATACAATGATTTTCTTTTATTAGCTATAATCGCGAGCCAAAATTAGGAGAATTTTTATGGAAAATTATAAAAAAGTAAAAGAGATGTTTTTGATGCAGCAAGCCCTAAACGACGAAACAAATGGCGTGGGCTGGGAGGACGGCTATACAAAAAACGGCAAACTTATCAACTGGAAGCGCTGCATTTACATGGAATGCGCAGAGCTCATCGATAGCTTTGCGTGGAAGCATTGGAAAAATATCTCTGCAGCGCCGGACGTGAATAATATCGTTATCGAGATCGTTGATATTTGGCACTTCGTAATGAGCTATATTTTAGAGCAATATTACGGCGGCAAAGACATCGACCACATCGTAAGCGACGTCACGGCAGTAAGCGGATTTGCGGAGTTTAGCTCCTACGCCTACGATGTGCGCGAATACAGCATCTACGAAATCGTAAACGACATCGAGCTCATAATCCACGAAACGAGCGGCTTTGAGCTGCAAATCGGCGAGCTGCTGACCGATTTTTTTCGCGTCGCAATTAAATGCGGCGTGAGCTTAGACATTCTTTTTGCCAAATATATCGGTAAAAACGTGCTAAATAAATTCCGCCAAAATAACGGTTATAAAGAGGGCAGCTACCGCAAAATCTGGGGAGACCTTGAAGATAACGAGGTGCTAATCGAGGTACTATCAAAAGGCACAGTAAGCGCAAACGAAATTTACGAGCAATTGCAAAAGATCTACGACGCGACGAAGTGAAGTCTGGATTTGCGCGCGAGATTTCCCTTTGAAATTTTGAAATTTCATCTATAAAATTTAGGCAGGCAAATTTTAAAAAAGGGCTTTGGTTTGGAATTCTGCAATTTTGAGCCTGAAATTTTACGCAGTGCCAGCTCATTTATAAGAGGCAAAATTCCGCGTAGCAAGCAAATAAATATTCGCAACAGGTAAAAAACATAGCTAGATCTGGCCTCTTTTTTACACACGATAAACGAGCAGATTAAACGCAGGCAAGCGATCAAAGCATAAATTTCGTATTATAAAGCGGGATGAGCCGACTAAAGCAAGAGATTGCGCCAAGCGAGCGGATTAATGAGGCGCTTTCGTACGGTAGCCAAATTGCTCAGCTCAAATTCCGTCGCAAAAGTCGCTAAAATAACGCAAATAGGAGCATTCATGGGTAGAATTTTTAATTTGGCAAAGCAGGATTTTTTTACGCGCAAGTTTATTTTGCTCTCGCTACTGCCACTTGTGTGCTCGCTCATAATCTTAGGCACGCTCGCATTTTTCGGTGGTAAAGAGCTTTTTGACGCACTTTCTCAGGGCGCGCAAAGCGGCGATTTTAGCTTCTTGGACGAACAGCGCTTCCCAATAATTGCAAAAATTCTAAGCTTTGCTGCTACGAAGTGGATTATCGGCGCGATTTTTTCGGTGTTTGCCAGCTTTGCGGTACTGATGCTTAGCGTGTTTTGTGCGCTTATCATCGCAGCCTTTCTGACGCCCGCAGTCACTAAAGAGATCAACGCCCGCCACTACCACCTAAGCCGCGCGGACGAAGCGAGCACGGCGCGAGTGCTAAAGCTGATGAGCCTTGAAATTTTAAAATTTTTAGCAATCTTATTTATCTGTTCGGTGCTTTTGTTTGTGCCGGTAATAAATTTATTCATAATCAATGTGCCGTTTTTTTATATCTATTACAAGCTGGTTCTAATCGACGTCACTTCAAACGCGCTAAGCGCGAAAAGCTTCGAGCGCTCTTATAAAATGGGTGGCGGATATAAATTTGCCCTAAGTGCTTTTATTTTTTACCTGCTTTGTTTGATCCCGCTGGTAGGATTATTTTTCCAGCTATTTTTCATCATCTTTTTGACGCACGTAGTGCTGATAGACGAAAGCGCCCGCAATAAAAATCGCTAAAGATTAACTAAAATCAATGAAAAATTTTGAAATTTTCATAAAATAGTGCAAAATTTTTTAAGAAAGGATTTCTATGAAATCAGGTGATATTTACATTTGCAATATATGTTCGCTCAAAAGCAGCGATGATGAAAACGCGGTCTTTATCAAGGCGCATAAAAACGGCGAGACGGTGCATATCTGCACATCCTGCATGCCTAGCGTCATCCACGGCTCAGGCATGGTCGTAAAAAGCAACTCCGAGATCGAAGAAGAGCTCCAAGACGCTACAAACTAGCTGCTAGCACGACTTACCGCGGCGCGTTTTAATTTGTTTATTAATCTGCGCGCCGCAAAATTCCAAAATTCCAAAATTCCGTCTGCGAGGTTTTCCACCAAAATACTGCATAGCAAAATTCCACGCTTAAAATTATAAAATTTTACGCAGCAAATTCTGTGCATTAAGCTTATCCCACATAAGAATTTTCGCGTTATAAGCTTGACGCTAAAATTCCTTGAGCTAAAACTAAAGTCTGAAAAATTTTAAAATCCGTGCAGCCGCTTGATCTCCGCGCTGATAGGCTTTTTTTGGCCTGATTTGGTCACGCTTACGTAGGTTGCGATCGCGCTGGTTACGTGCAGACACTCGCGAAATCCATCCTCGCCCAGCCGTAGCGCTGCGACCTCAATCTGCACGCGGATAGAGGTATTGCCTACGCTTAGGACTTTTGCGTAGCAGCTGATAACATCGCCGATAAATACAGGCTGCTTGAAAGTTACCTCCTGCATCGAGATCGTCACGACCCGCTCGGGCGCTATCTCGCGCGCCGCCGTCGCGCCCGCTAAATCGATCTGCGCTAGTATCCAGCCGCCGAAAATATTGCCCGAGCTATTCGTATCCTTAGGCAGCGCTACGACCTTGATGCGCGGCTCGCCGAAATCGTCTAAGTTTAAATCGCTCATTTTTACTCCTTAAATTTAAAAATCTCGCATTTTAACCGCGCAAATTTAACACTTTTTCGATACAATCGGCAAAAATCTATGCCGAAATTTTAAAATTTTAAGCGGACGCGAGGATAAAATTTAGCTCTCGAAGCAGGCACATTCCGCTCGTAAAAAGACGATAAAACGGCAAAAAGGATACGCGATGAACGATTTTGCAAAACTTAGCGAGATGGCGGCGAGTGCTAAGGCACGACTAAACGCCCTCTACGACGAGCCGCACGCCGAGCTGATCACGCGCGGGCTGGAGATCTGCGGCTTTGAGTCTGGCGATACTGCGCGCATCGCCGTGCTGCGCCGAATCGTCGATCTCAAAGAGGATCCGCTGCTGCAAGAATTCCGCCGCTTGGGCTACGATGAGGCGCGGCAGCGCGAGCTAAAGAGCAAAATGTATGATTTCACGCGCGAAATACACGAGAGCATGCACGCAGCACTCATCGCCGAGGCCGGCACGCAGGGGATTTTGCAGCCGTTTTATCTGGAGCTTTTAAAGGGCGTGCACCGTATCGGGCTCGTGATAAGCGATATGCAAAAAAGCTGGCAAGCCCTAATCATCGAAGGCACGAACAAGCGCTGGGAAAAGGAATTTAGCTCGCTTGCGCAGGCGAAGGAATTTTTGCTGCAAGAGGAGCTGTTTATGCGCACGCCTCACGGCGAGATCTGCGAGCGCTGCTACGGCGCGATAGTGCAGCGCGAGGGTAAATCCCAAATGGTGCCCTACGCCGTGGCATTTGCGGATGAGACGGCGAAGCTACAGAGCGAATTTAGCGATCTTTTGGAGCGTTTGGTGACGCTTGCAGAAGATGAGAGCGAGCTAGCTTACGTCGCGTATCTATCTAAGCTCAAACAGGCCTTTTGCGAGAGGGACGCCAGCGCGGTAATCGGCGCGTGGCGGGATGCGGAGATCGCGTGGATGGATATAAAAACGCCACTTCAGATCGGGCATCCGCTCGAATACTACGAGGACGCCTACACGCACGCAGTCGCGCTAGAATGGGACGTCAGGCTTGCAGGCGCGTATGAGTTCAGTGCGGAGGAATTTAAAGCGCGCGTAAGCGAGAGCTTTGAGTGTGCGTATGAAAAAATCGGTGCAAACAATGCCGTCATGCACTCGCTGGTGCTCTCAAACATCGCCAAAACCCAGCTTTACGTTTGCGCGCCGCTGATCTACTACGGAGCCGATCTTAACGGACTCTTTTCGGCGCAGGTCGTGCCCAACGACGAGTTCGTAAGCACCAACTGCGGCAAGAAAATTTTCGCCTTCGTAAATTTCGTCTATGAAAGCGCTAAGGCTAGACCTTTTATGCGGCTAAGCAGCGAAATATTTGAACTTGAATACCTAAATTTCGGGCGCGAAATTTTATTTAAAAAGCCGCAAATTTGGCGCCGCGTCTACGAAATATCGACGATCGGGCATGAGTTCGGGCATATATTTTTCATCGACGCGGACACCGAGGCGCGCATGAACCGCTCGGGGCTTTTTAAGCTCATCGAGGAGTACAAGGCGACCACAGGCGGGCTCGTGAACTTCTTTTTCCACGAAGAGGAGGAGTTTTGCCTACCGGTGCTAGATGAGCTGATCCGCCGCGCGATGGGGCTCATCGCGTGGCAGCGAGTGGAGGAGCTCAAGCCCTACTACTGCGAGGCTCTGATACATCTGAGCTTGCTTTTCGCATCGGGCGTTTTGAAATTTGAGCGCGGGCGGCTGGCGGTTAAATTTGACCGCGCAGGCTATGAGAGCTTCAAAGCCGCGTGCTTGCAAAACTACGAGGATCTGGCGCGGCTTTATTGCGGCAAAAAGGACGCAGCGGAATTTTTATCGCGCTTTGCGGAGCTTAGCGGCGGCGTGTATCTGCCGCGCGAGGCGCAGGTGCGGGAGTTTGTGGAGTTTTATTACTCGCGCTACGAAGCGATCGGCAACGAAACCGATCCTAGCAATGAGCGAGCAAAGTGGCTTTAAAATTTCAGCTCCGAACTGCGCCTTAAAATAATGGAAAGCTAGTAAAATTCCGCGGAATTTTAAGGGGAAAGCATGAGATATTTTAAAAATTTACTCTCTGATTTAAGGAGCGGCAGGGTCGCGCTGCACCCGATTTTACTCGCGGCGACGTTTTGCATAGTGAAAATTTCGTGGCCTAGGTTAATAGGCAATATAGGCGAAAGCGATGCGCTCGGCAGCTTTATATTTATGGACTTTACGCAATGCGCGTGTTTCATACCATTGGGCGCACATCTTGTCTATGTAGCGGGGCGCGGCGACAAAAACAGGCAAAGCCGTAGTTGCAAAAACAGCGACTACGAAGGCTTTATACAACCCCGCGGGCTGCAATATTTAGCCGTGCTACGCGCTATCTTATGTGCCCTATGTATCATCGCGTGCGTAGCGGGATATCTTAGCGCGGATATAAATTACCAAAAATTAGGCGTTCTGAATTGGTTTTTCCCGACTGCGTTATTAAACGCTTTCATATATTTGATTGCAATTTGGATTGTTACGACCGGCTCTGAAGTACTAATTTGGGGTGTTGTCTTCGTGATAAGCTACATGGCTGCTTACTATGCAGTTTTGATGGGTTTTGGGATTGGGCATAGGTATACTACCTATTTTAATTTTTCGTTTATTTTTTGGAAAGGGCTGGAGATAATATTTCCGCTAATTTGGGCGTTTTATTTCAAGCGCACCTACAAAAAGCGCCTAGCAGAGGAGATGCGCGAGGCATAACCGCGAACTAAGCGCATAAATTTAACTCAAATTTATGCAGCATAGTCGCTTAATGAAAATACCCAGGCGTAGCCTGCACCGCTAGCGTCGTCGGGGGTTAGGTGGGGTTTGGGGCGGGAAGGGGAGCGACCTCGCAATTCAAGCCCCCCTTCCCGCCCCAAGAAAAGTTTGGGTGCGGCGCGGCGCACGGCATATCGCAATGATGAAGCGCAATAAAGCGATGTGCAAAATTCTAGATGACAGCTCGCAATGTGCAGTTCCGCGGTGCGGCGGAATTTTAAAATTTTATTCGCCTCAGCGCAGCGCGTTAAATTTTAGAATTTTAAAATCTATTACAGCGGAGCCGTATCGCGAGAGATAAAATTTAAAATTTAGCCACAATTTAGGGGTTTGCAATGCTTCTGTTTTTTCTTACGATCTTCCCGATATCGCTGATGCCGGGCATCAACATGACCTACGCGCTAAATCTCGGCATCGCGCGCGGCTATCTTAGAGCTCTGCCTGCGCTGCTGGCGCAGGTGCTGGGCGTCGCGGCCGTGGCGCTTGCGTGCATATTCGGCGTCGCGGGCATTCTGCTTGCACACCCTGCGGCGCTTAGCGCGATTAAAATTTTAGGCGGCGCGTATATTTTCTATCTGGGCGTCGTGACTTTTTTAGCACGCGGAAATTTTAAGCTGCAAAAACAGAAGCGCAGCGAAAATATCTTTCTGCAAGGCTTCGTAGTCGCGGTCTCAAACCCCAAGGCGTGGATATTTTTCACCGCGCTCTTTCCGCCGTTTTTGGACGCGGACAACCTTTTCGGCGCGCGCACATTCGTCCTCGTCGCTACGCTGTGCGTAAGCGAAAGCATCTGCCTTAGCATCTACGCGCTGGGCGGAGCGGTGCTAAAAAATCTGCTGAAAACCCATTTGAAATACCTCGAAATTTTCTGCTCGGTGCTGATGTGCGCGATCGGGCTCTGGATGATTTTGGGCTAAAATTTTGATTAAATTTAGCGCCCGAGCTTTGATAGAATTTTATTAAATTTAAAAGATAGATTGAAAAGCGATATTGCCGCGGCTAAATTCCGAGACAAATTCCGAAATTTAGCCGCTAGCTTTGAATTAAAATTTTAAGCGATCGACCGCGTACGCTAAACGACGCGGCAATTATCGTCCGTAGCGAACCCTACAGCGCGTTTAGGCGGTTTTGGCTTTGTGTAGCATCGCCTCGCCGCGTGCGCTTAAATTTTAAAATTTAATCTCTGCCGTGAAGCTCGTCGATGTAAAATTTCACAGAGCCGAGACCCTCTTTTTTAGCCCATTCGTAGGCGCTTGAGACGAACTCCCAGTTGATGCCTGCGTAGAATTTCTCCAGATATTTCGGGCGCGCGTTGTGCTCATCGATGTAATACGCGTGCTCCCAAACGTCCACAACCAGAAGCGGCACGAGCCCTTCGGTCACCGGCGTAGCGGCGTTTTGGGTTGCTTTGATGCAAAGCTTGCCAGATTTGGGATCGTAAGCAAGCCACACCCAGCCCGAGCCGAAATGCGCCGTAGCAGCAGCCAAAAACTCGCTTTTAAAATCTGCGAAATTTTCCGCCAGCGCCGATTTTAGCTCCGCGGAAGCCTCGCTAGGCTTTGCGATGCAATCCCAGTAAAAATCGTGGTTGTAAACCTGCGCGGCATTATTAAAAAGCCCGCCGCTAGCAGCCGTTACGATCTCGTAAAGCCCCTTGCCCGCAAACTCACCCGATTCGGTAAGTTTATTCAAATTTGCCACATAGGTCGCGTGATGCTTGCCGTGGTGATAATCACAGGTTTGCTTGCTTACGACCGCGTTGTGCGCCGCATCGAACGGCAACTCTCTAAGTTTAAACATCTTTCTCTCCTTGAAATGAATTTTGAAGCGATTATAGCCTAAAATTTCTAAACGAATAATAAAATTTATTATTTAGGATTAATTTTAAGACGAATTTCAATCTAAGCCATCGCAATCGCGCTTTAAATTTAAAATTTAGGCGATTTAATAACGCCAGAGCTTTCTTTTATCCTCATCGGAGCGCTTTTTGTATACGACCGGGCGTACGGGCTTAAGCGCGCTGCCGGTGCGCACGAGCGGCTATTTACCGTCATCTGCGTGATTGCGAGCTTTTTATATTTATGTTTGCTTTTAAATACATAGCGCGGCGCTCGCATACGTCCTATACACGGGGCTCGGCACGCTTGTATCGCTTCACTCTAAACGATCGTCGCGCTAGAAGAGGGCTCGGAGGCGAGCCTATTTCGCATATTTTCATACTCATGCTAAGTATGTACAGGTATTGGCACGATCGGCGCCGTGATCCTAGGCGTATTCATCCACCGCGAGAAAATTTCTGCGCACAAAGCGCCCCTCTTATTTCTCATAATTTCAAGCGCCGTGATGCTGAAATTAATTTAGAATTTTGGCGAATTTAGCTAAGCTTAGCGCTAAATTTAACGCAAAGGAAAACCATGAAAATCATCGAAGGCTCGCTTGCTCTTAAGGGCAGCGAAAAGATCCTAATCATCAACGCCCGCTTCAACCACATCATCACCGATCGCCTAGTCGAGGGGGCGCACGATGCGTTTTTGCGCCACGGCGGCAAGGAGGAAAATTTAAGCCTGATGCTGGTGCCGGGCGCTTTTGAGATCCCGCTCGCGCTTGAAAAGGCGCTTGCGAGCAAAAAATTTGACGCGATCGTCTGTCTGGGCGCAGTGATCCGCGGCTCTACTCCGCATTTTGACTACGTAAGCGCCGAGGTAAGCAAAGGGATCGCAAACACCATGCTAAAATACGGCGCGCCTGTGGCTTTCGGCGTGCTAACTACCGATAACATCGAGCAAGCGATCGAGCGGGCGGGCTCAAAGGCCGGCAACAAGGGCTTTGAAGCAATGAGCGGCGCGATCGAGCTTCTAAGCCTATTTCGCAACATAAAGGCGTAAAATGGCCACCAGACACCAAGCCAGGCTCGCTGCGATCTCGCTGCTTTACTCCCGGGATATGAACGGCGGCGGCGAGGATTTTGCGGACGAGTATCTGGAAGAAAAGCGCATTCGCAACGAGCAGCGCAACTGGACGCTGGCGCTTCTGCGCGGCGCTAGCGAAAATCTCGCTGCGGTCGATGCGCTGATAGATGAAAATTTAAAGGAATTTAAGCTCGCCGAAATTTCGGCTCTGGAGCGCGCGATACTGCGGCTCGGGGCGTATGAACTGCGCTTTACGAACACGGACGCGGGCATCGTCATCAACGAAGCGATCAACTCCGCCAAGGAGCTTGGCATCTCGTCTAAATTTATAAACGGCGTGCTGGATGCGCTAAAAGATAGCCCCGTAAATATCGCGGCGGATAAAATTTCCAAGCCGAATACGGCGGAAGGCGAAAATTCCGAAGTAGTCACGACGATAAGCGAAAATTCCCAGCCCGCTGCGGCGAAAAGCTCCGCTGTTTCGGACAGCGACGATACGGCAAAAAATTTCATCCCCGCAGACGCGGACGATGAGACGAAAAATTTTACCAAGGCAAAGAGGAGCGGCGCGCCGAAAAATTCTACGGCGAGCAGAAGCAGACCGTCTAAAAAGCCCGCTAATTTGAAAACTCGCAGCGCGTCCGCAAAAAAATCCGAATCCGCCGCGAGCAAAAAATTTAAAACGGAGAGAAATTTCAAGACCGGAGATAAATTTAAGACGGAGAAAACGGGCAAAAATTTCAAAACGGGCGAGCGAGGTAAAAATTTTAAGGCAGGCGAACGCAGCAAAGACGCCGCGCCGAAAAAAGAGGGCGCGGATAGAAATTTCAGAGTCGGCAAAGGCGCGGCACCAAAAAAGAGCGCTGCGGGTAAAAATACTACGCCGAAAAGTAGCGCAGACCGCAAAGGCTTTACCGCGCCGAAAAAATCTGCGGGCGGCAGAGGTGCCGTCTCAAAAAGACCAGCAGGCAGCAAAGGCGCAGTACGCGGCAAGGATAAACGGTGAAGCTATGCGTCGCGCTTGATCTGGGCTCGAAGCAGCAGTGCTTACAGTTAGCGGAGGGACTTGCGGACTTTGCGGATAAAATTTGGCTAAAAGTGGGCTTGCGAGCCTATTTGCGCGACGGAGCGGGCTTTGTGAGGGAGCTAAAAAAGATTGGAAATTTTAAAATTTTCCTCGATCTAAAGCTCTACGACATCCCAAACACGATGGCTGACGCTGCCGAGGAGATCGCTAAAATCGGCGTAGATATGATAAACGTGCACGCAAGTAGCGGCAAACGCGCGATGGCTACGGTGATGCAGCGGTTAAACAAGCTTGGTTCACGTCCGCTGGTGCTCGCAGTCTCTGCGCTAACGAGCTTTGATCAGGCGGAATTTAGCGCGGTTTATGAGCAAAATTTAAGCGACGCCGTGCGCAAATTTAGCGTGGCGAGCTACGAAGCCGGGCTTGACGGCATGGTCTGCTCTGCGTTCGAAAGCCGCTTGATAAAGGACGCAACGAGCGCAGATTTTATCACGCTCTGCCCGGGCGTGAGGCCGTTTGGCGAGAGCGCAGCGGATCAAAAGCGAGTGGCGGATCTGGGCGTCGCGCGCGAGGCGGGGGCGGATTTTATCGTGGTCGGTCGCCCGATCTATCGAAGTGCCGATCCGCGCGAAATTTGCGAGCGAATTTTGGGGCAAATTTAGTGCCAAAGCTTGCGTAAAAATTAGTCTCAAATTATTTTAGTCCAGCTTTCTGAGTGTGAGAATTTTAATTAAATCATCGCGCGAGTGCGGCTTGAACGGCGAGCCGACAAGGCGGCGAGTTTGGCGGAGCTTAAACGAAAATTGAGGTAAATTTGAACGATTTTAAGAAAATCCCCCTATGCCGGCGAGGCGACAGAGGCCGATCTGCTGGCACTCGGCTACGAGGGCATCGCTTCGCTAAAGGGTGCGGATCCGGACGAGATGTTTGAGCGCACAAAGGCGCTCGGGCGCGGCAGATGCATCCTCTACGTTTACCGAGGCCAGCTACTACGCCAGCACGCCCCGTCCCGACATAGCCAAGCTGAAATGGTGGCTTTGGAAGGATTAAATTTACAAATTTGACCCGCGCGAGCCGTTTGAATTTGAGCGGATTTGCTAACGATCGACGTGCTGTATTTGCGGCACAAAATAGCACCGAGTAAAAAGCGTAAATTTAACAAGCGCTTTAATGGCGACGGCGCAAATTTTATGCGCGAGCTTTACGAGCACAATGCAATAGAGCGACGCAAAGAGCGTAAATTTTACGGGCGCGGCGTAGCGGCTAGTGCGAAGTACAAACATAGCCGCAATATGAAATTTTGATTTTATTCGCAGGCACGCTTTGCGACGAAGCGGCCTGTACGAAATATAAAATCGCTCCGATTTCGGGCAAGCGCACGCCGAGCCGTATATGCGTCGTAAATATAAAAGCGGCGACAGTCGGTGCCTTTTTAGGCGGGCACGCACGGCGCAGCCTTTCACGACGGTAAGGAGTGGCAGCTGATATTTAATAATCACGCTATGGAGAAATGAAATAGGCGGCGCGAGTTTTGATTTTTATGGTAAATTTTACGAATGCGGCGCAGATTCCCGCGCGAGCTTTGCGAGCACAATGCGATAAAGCGACGCAAAGAGCGTAAATTTAACGGGCGCCGTATAATTGGGGCGCCGCAAAGCGGAAGGACGGTAGAGATGAAATTTTTTGCTACTTTAATTTTGTGCGCGAGCGCGCTTTTTGGCGAGACGATCAGCGCGAAATATGAGATTTCGTTCGGCGTTTTCGGCGCGGTCGGCAGCGCAAACACGCGGCTCGTGCGGCAGGGCGATCGCTACGAGATCGTCATGGATGCCGTTGCGCAGGGCGTCGCGGGCAGCCTAAGCGGGCAAAGGCGCGAGAGCTTCCGCTCGAAGGGGCGCATCGTGGCGGGGCTTTTGATGCCCGATCTCTACGTCCACGACGTCTCGCGCAAAAAGGGCAAAACGACGAAAAACGAGCGCAAAACCTACGCCTTCGACTACGCGCGCAAAACGATAAAATTTCAAAAGTTCAAGGGCGCGGGCGGCGAGCTACAGCTCGTAAGCGATGAAATTTTGCCCTATTTTGCGACGAACGACCTGCTGAGTTTGTTTTTCAATTTCTCTAAAATCCCGCACTCGGGCGATAAATTTTTCGTCCGAGCCGCGGGCGCAAAAGGCGCCGACGGAAGGATCGACATCGAAAAGCCGCGCGGAAGCGCCGCCACAGATATCGCGAGCGAGCTTGGCGTCGCGCCGCCTAGCGAGACGGATGCCAACTCCGACGCAGCGGCAAGCGCAAGCTCTAGTGGAGCAGACACGAAAACCGGCACAACGGACGTAAATTTTAAAGGGCGCGGCGCGGGCGCGGATAAGCAGGCTGCGGCGATTTACGTGGTTTTCATAAACCAGCCGATATTTTCGAGCAGCCGAGGCGAGCTGCACCTGAGCCTAAACGAGCGCGGTTACGCCGATCGCGCCGTTTTGAAGGACGTGCTGCTCTTCGGCGACATCCGCGCGCGGCTCGTGGAATGAGACTTCGTAAATTTACGAGGTAAATTTTGTTCAAATTTATCCCTGCTCGCTTCAAACGTCATCGTTTTCATATCGCTGAAAAAGGGCAAATTTGATCGATCATAATTTAATATAAATTTAAAATAGAGTCCGCTTTTATGATCTACACAAAAATTTGTGGCGGGATTTTATCTAAATTTTTCCCTATTTTCAGTATAAAATAGGCTTTTAGCTCCCCGTATTCTTTGCTGCTTAGAAACGAAGCCTCTATAAAAGAACTTTTGTCGTATATCAATATGCTATCATTTATAATATCAAAGCCTAGCCCGTTAAAAAGCCTATATAGCAATAAAGGAAAGAAGCTAATAGGTATAATTACCGCAAAAATTATCCAAAAATTTTCCTCCCTTCCGTCTATCACTACCGATACGAAAAAAACTAAAAGCAAATATATAAAAGCAAACAGCAGCATAAGGCATTTTGTCTTTTTTGATATTTCGGGGTATGACGGTCCCGTGGTTCGTTTGATACAAGTTATATCTGAAATTTTGGTCTCATATAAAACGGCTTCCGTCTTTTTAGAGTATAGAGTTATATCGTCATTTTTAAAGCATATATAGCACTTGCCGAAATTTGAGAATTTATTTAATGCTCTGAGCGGAAAATAGCAATCCAGCAAAACGAGAAATAAAATTTGCTGGGCGGAAAATTTACCGCATATCGCCATCAATATCGTAGTAATGATATAGATCGCGCCGATGATAGCATTTAAAATTATAGCGTGGTCTTTTATGATTATCGGCTCTTTGTCGTAATCACGAGGTTTAGCGCCCCGCGATGAAATACCGCCTGGGTTTAAATTTTGAAATTTTACCTCGGCTTGTGAGTTTAAATTCGTGCCTTTTAAATTTCTATCTCGAAAATTTGCGCCACAAAGATAATCGGCTTGCGATTTGGGATCTGTTTGATTAAAATTCGTATCTTTAGGGTTTTCGCTATTCAAATTTGCATCGTTTGAATTTAATGATCTGCGATCCGTTGCATCGCTTAAATCCGCATTGTCAAAGATATCGGCGCTAGCGCCTTTTCGCAGCTTTTGTTTTAAATTTCGGCACTGTTCGTTTAGAAGCTTTTTTGATTCCTCAAGCCGCACTTTATCCAAAAAATATCCTTAAGCTTAAATCGCTCGTATTTTATAACTTTGGGCTTAAATCGCAATAAATCGCGTTCGTTTCGCGCGTTTTTGATTTTATTAAAATATGTGTTCTTGCGTCGCGTCGCATGCAGCGCAAAGACGGCAGCAAGGGCGCGGCAACGGAAACAAACCGCATTTTTGGATCGATTTATTTCTTAAATTTTCTTATGAAATCGCTCGCGTCCCGCGCCGCCATCGCTGAGCTCATAACGGCGATCCTGTCGGCTCCTGCGCGTAGGACGGAGGCGAAATTGCGCGGCGTTATGCCGCCCAGCGCATAGATTTCGCCCGCGAAAAACTCCCGCACGGCGCGGATCAAATTTAGCCCCTTCGGCGCGAGCCCCGCCTTGCAATCGGTCGTGAAGATGTGGCTCAGGCAGATCGCGCTGGCACCCAGCTCCAGCGCCTCGCGCGCCTCCGCCTCGCTGTGGCAGGAAGCGACCAATTTTTTGAAATTCGCGCGCAAAAACTCCGCGCCGTGCGCCGCGCTAAAGCTCCGCAAAACCCCGAGCGGCAGCCATAAATTTCTCATTCCCGCGCTCAGCGCAAAATCTGCAAAATTATGCACAAAGATCGCGGGTGGGCACCTTACACTCTCTGCACTCTGCACGCCCTCCGCGCTCTGCGAGTTTTCCGCCTTTTTTACGCTCTGTGAATTTTCTACGCCCCCTACATTTTCTGAGCTCCCTATGTACTGCGCACTCCGCGCATTTTTTGCACTATGCACATCATTCGTATTTTCCGCACTTTGCGTACTCCGCATACTTTCCGTATTTTCTGCGCTCCGTACGCCTTCTGCCGCTAGTTTCGTTTTGCATACGGCACCGCGAAGCGAAATTTCGCCTGGCGTGCTATCGTCCGCGCGATTTGCGGCGCCGGTAAAATTTTCAGACAAAATTTCATCTAAAACGCAAGCGGAATTTTTAGACCGTATATCATCTGTAGCCGCACCATGCCTGCGGGCTGTATCCGCGCAAAGCTCGCTCCTGCTGCCGCCTAAATGGAGCTTTTTTAATAAAATTTTGTCCTCGTTGCACTCGTAGAGCGAAATTTTATCCGCGTAGGCCGCGCTCGCGTCTAATTCGCTCACGAAAGCTTGGGTTTTGCTAAATTTAGCGGCACTAGCTTCATTTGCAAAAATTTCGTCCGCGCGGACCGTATCCGCACAAAATCCGTTCTCGCAGGCGAGTAAAATTTTACAAAACAGCGCTGCGTAAGCTTTCTCGCTCAGGTCTTTTTCGCGTACGACGATCTCGCCTACGTCCGTTGCGGCAAAATCCGCTATACGCGCAAGCAGTGCCGCCTCGCCGCCGCAGAGCGCGCGATTTGTGATGATCGTAATGCGCGAAGCAAGCTCTAAATCTCGCATCCGCCCGCCCCTTTAAACTCAATATCCGTGCGTAGCGCCGCGCTCAAATTTAAAATTTTGCCTGCGATGCTAGGGATTAAAATTTTACTTGCTAGGGCGAGCGCCGAAATCCCCGTCGTCACGCCATATTTCAAAATTTCGCCCGCCTTAATAAGGTCTGAAATTTCCGCCGCAGCGCTAAAACTCAAAGCGTTCGCCCAGCTCATCGATTTTAGCGACCTTACGTTGCCGCCGCATAAGAACCTGAAGCTCGCGCCGTTTTTAAATTTAAAATTTACGCCGCCCGCGGGCTCGAAATTTGCGCTGCCTTTAAATTTTAAATACGCGTATGTATTCCTAGGCCTTAAATTTACGCGCGCATTTTTGAGCCCAGAATTCCTAACGCTCGCTAGCGCGGTGCCTAAAATTTTATTATCCGCCATAACGCCATAAATTTTATCGCCGTGTACGGCGCTGTAAAATTCGGCGTAGTATTTTACGCTACGAATTTTGCTGCGTCTAGCGGCACCAAATCTGCCCGCAAGTAACGCACCGCGAATCTTGCCTCTTAAAAAGGCGTTGCAAATTTTACCCATACGAACGCAGAATTTCGCCGCATAAAATTCTAAAAATTTCGCCGCTGAAGCAAGCCTCTCGTGCCGAAGTTTCGCGGCGTAAGCTCGCATATCCGCGCTTTTAGACATAGATATACTCGCTCATCAGCGGCTGCAGCCCGCCGTCGCGGATCGCCTCGCAGACCTCGCTTACGCTGCGCGCGTCGCTGATCTCGAACTGCTCGTCGCCCCTCTGCTCGCTATGTCCGCCGATACCTACGCTCACGCCTGCCGAAATTTTGCTCGCCGCGATCCTGATCGCGTTGTCGCGGAAGCCCGCCCTCTCGCGCGTGGAGATCGTGATCTGCGCACTTGGCAGCAGCAGCCGATACGCGCACATGACCTGCAGCAGCTCGCGCTCGCCGACGTCCTTCGGGTTTATTTTGTCGTTATTGATGATCGGGCGCAGGCGCGGCACCGAAAAGGCAATCTCGGCGCGCGGGTACTTGCGCTGAAGCAGCCACGCGTGCACGCCCGTGGCAAAGGCATCGCGGCGGAAGTCTCCGAGCCCCAAAAGCGCAGCGAAGCCCACGCCGCGCATACCGCCTCTAATCGCGCGCTCTTGGGCTGCGAAACGATACGCAAAAACGCGCTTGTTGCCCGCAAGATGCAGCTGCGCGTAGCGTGCGGGATCGTAGGTTTCTTGAAAGACGGTGACGAAATCGACGCCGCAAGCGTGCAAATAGGCGTAATCAGCGGAGTTTATCGGATAAATTTCGACGCCGATCACCTTAAAATACTGCCGCGCGAGCTCGCAGGCGCGCCCGATGTAGCGCACGGGGCTGTTTTTCTCGCTCTCGCCCGTGAGGATCAAAATTTCTTCCAGCCCGCTCGCCGCTATCGCCTCAAACTCCGCCTTTAGCTGCGCTTCATCAAGCCTTGCGCGCGCGATTTTGTTTTTGCAGTTAAAGCCGCAGTAAACACAGAGATTGTCGCAGTAGTTTGAAATGTAAATCGGCGTGAAAACGGCAACGTTGCTGCCGAAATGCGCCGCCTTCTCGCGCGCTGCGGCTTGCGCGATCTGCTCCAAATGCTCGCCTGCGCGCACGCTTAGTAGCGCCGCAAAATCGCGCAGACCTCTGTTTTTCGCGCTGATCGCCCTTTGCACGTCAGCCTCGCTCGCCTCCTCGTAAAAGCTCTCGCGCAGAGCAAGCGTACGCTCCATCATCTCGCTTCCGATATCCTCCATGCCCGCTAGATAGCCGGTTTCGTTCATCTTTAAAATTTTCCTTTTAAATTTTCATTTAAATTCTACGCGACACACTTTTGCGTGTAAATTTAAGCGCCGCAAAGTTTCTTTTCGTTTGGTTTAGAAGCGCATTTTAGCAGGATTTCGGTAAAAAATTTTAAAACGGAGCGCCCCGTTCGCATTTTAAATTTTAGTGATTATTAAAAGACGAAAGAATATACTTTCGTAAAATTTTAAGGAGAAGCGATGAAAAAAATCATTTTAGGTTTAGCCCTGTTGGGCTCTTTGGCTTTTGGCATAACTTTTAGCAAAGAGCAAGTTAAACAATTTGAGCAAAATTGCGAAGCAGGCAATATTGAAGCTTGCGGTGACGCCGGCGCTCTTTATCAAAATCCGACCGTATTCGGGGGAAACGCATCCGATAGAGACTATAAAAAAGTGCTTTACTACTTTAAAAAAGCTTGCGATGGAAACGATTATGCAGCTTGCTCGGATTTGGGAGCAATGTATGATAATGGCATAGGGGTAAAAAAGGATTATAAAAAGGCTGTCGAGCTATTCGATAAAGCTTGCGACGGCGGAATCGCAGACGGCTGCAACAATTTAGGTCATATGTATGCAAATGGCAAAGGAGTTAAAATGGATATGATGCGGGCTATGGGATATGCCAGAAGAGCCTGCGATGCGGGGAGCTGGGTAGCTTGCGGGAATTTTGCTTCAGGTCTCGAAGCCAATAACGACAGAGCAATGGCGACACAATACTATCAAAAAGCCTGCGAAATGGGTAAAAAAGACCCGGCGCTATTAGACTATGAAAAAGACTATTTACGAGAATACTGCGATAAATACGACATACTAAAATAGCCCGCTGATCAATCGGGTTTCTCTCGATCAGGCTGCTTGGCGCGATGAAATTTTAAAATTTCATCGCCGAGCTTGCTGCGCGTTACACCGCTACCAAATTACTTTTCGTCACAGTGCTTTAAGATGCCTAGCGAAATGCGGAATTTATCTCGTTTGGCATAGGGCTTAACAAAGTGTGCTGAGATTTAACTCACATGGCGCAAATTTCCACGACGTAAAATTTTAAAATTTCACGTCGTATCTATCGGCTGCTACGCCGAGCTTGCGCGATATGTATCCGTCAACCCAAGAAATGCAAATTCCGCGCAAAAAAAACACGGCTCGCGCAACTAAGCGCGTTTAAAATTTTAATCGCTACCTCAAAAATCCCGTTAGCGGCGAGCTTGCGCAGGCCGTTTTGCAAACGGCGCCGAGCCCTGCTAGATAGGCATCGCGCCCCGCCTGCACGCCGAGCGCAAACGCCCGAGCCATCAGCGCCAGATCCCCGCTCGTGGCGATCGCCGTATTTACCATCACCGCAGCACAGCCCATCTGCATCGCCTCGCAGGCCTCGCTAGGCGCGCCGAGCCCCGCATCTACGATGATCGGAACGTCGATTTCGCCCAGCAAAATTTCGATCATCCCGCGCATCATCAGCCCGCGATTAGAGCCTATTGGCGCAGCCAGAGGCATCACGGCGGCAGCCCCTGCGCTTATCAGATCGCGAGCGACGCACAGATCGGCGTGCATGTAGGCAAGCGGCACGAAGCCCTCGCGCGCTAGGGCTTCGCAGGCTTTGATCGTCTCGGCGTTGTCGGGCAGAAGGTATTTGCTGTCGCCTATGATCTCGATCTTTACGAAGTCGCCGCAGCCCAGCTCGCGCGCGAGCCGTGCGATCCGCAGCGCCTCCTCGGCGTTTCGCGCGCCGCTGGTATTCGGCAGCAGCGTGACGCCGCGAGGGATGAAATCCAAGATATTGCGGCTCTTGCTTTCGTTCACGCGGCGCAGCGCAAGCGTGACGATCTCACAGCCCGCGTGCCGCACGCAGGCGTCGATCATCGCGTGATCGAACTTACCAGAGCCCATTATCAGGCGCGAGCTAAACTCCCTGCCGCCTAAGATCAGCTTATCGTCCATTCTATCCTCTTTAGTTTAAATTTTCGTTTTATGCGCAGCGCAAATGATACATATCGGCGCTCGCAGTGCATTATATACAGCGCGAGATTGCGGCACAGATGTGCGCCTTGCTTCTATCGCTATTTTTACGCGCTGCACGACGCCGCGCCCGAGCTTTAAAATTTCCTGTCAAAATTTTACGCCACGACACAAAATTTTAAAATTTCACGCGCAGACTGCGGCTCGCTTCGCTGCGCGGAATTTTAAATCCTACGTTCAAAAGTAGTTCGCTCGCGCCGAATAAATTTTAAAATTCTACCTACCCGCTAGCTAGGCACGGCAAAGGGTTAAAATTTCGTCGTTTAAATTTAGATCTCGCGACTAAATTTACGCGTCGCGCGGTAAAATTCACATCGCCTTTTAAACGCGCTGTATACCCGCCGAAACGCTCGCTACTTCTCAAAAATAATCGCGCAAGGCCTAAATTTAATCGGCGAAATAAACAAAGGCGCGTAAATTTAAAATGCAGGCGCACAATGATAAGCGCCAAGCTAGCCCTCCTCACCCAAAATCAGTCTAAGCGCGACATTTGCCTGATGTGCGGCGCAGATCGCCACGCGCGGCGCAAGCAGCCCCACGCCTTGAGCTGCGGCGCTTTTGCGGTCGCCGCAGACGAAGACGTTTTTGCCGAGCCGCGTCGTGCGGATCTCGTTGGCGTCGCCGCTGCCCGCCATGCCGCTAGCGCAGATCAAAAAGCGATCTGTGCCGCTGAGCGCGTCGAAAATCATCGCCTTCGCCGCCGCGTCGTCGAAGCACTCGCAAATTATACGCTCGTTTTTTAAAATTTCGGCTACGTTTTGCGCGGTAAGTCGCTCATTTAAGGTTCGCACGCGCACGAACGGGTTTATGCGCGCGATTTTTTCGCTCAAAGCGGCCGTTTTGGGATTGTAAAGATCGCCGATCTCGTACTGCTGGCGGTTGAGGTTGGTCGGCTCGACGACGTCGAAGTCGATCAAAAAGAGCTCGCCCACGCCCGCGCGCGCAAGCAGGATCGCGACGTTTGAGCCGAGCCCGCCGAGCCCGCAGATTGCCACGCGCGAGTCTTGCAGCGCCTCGTTTACGGCGGGGGCGTTGCGAGCAAGCATCAGCTCGCGAAGCTCCTGCGGCGCCAGCTCCGCGCCGCGAGCAAGCAAAAAGAGCTCATCGCCCGCCTTCAGCTCGCAATTTTGTGTGCTCGCATAGCCGTTTATCACGGCGATCTCGCCGCTAAATTTAACCTCGCGCTTCAGCCCGTCAAGGTCGCTCGCGGCCGTTTCGTAAGCTTTGCCGTTTAATTTTATCTGCATTTTGATCCTAAATTTTATCTTTTTGCCGTCTAAATTTATCGCGTAAATTTAAGTGCACGGCGCCTCATATCTGCGCGAAAATAGCGCGCATTTATACGGTATTGCGGCACGGTTGCGACAGATATCTACACAGCTGCGGCGCACCGCGCAAACGCTCGCACGAGCTGCGACGCAAACTAGGCGTACCGAGCGCATCGCACGCGATTTTGATCTAAAAATTTCATCCTGCTTTTACGCGTAATGTTTTGGCTTTGCGCATTGCATTCGACCAATACAGCGCGTTGTAGGGGTTTCGTACGGCACGCGCAGCACACGCCAGATATGCTAAATTTTAACGCATTAATTGGCTCCGCTTGCCGGTTAAATCTAAGGCCACTAGGCACTAGAGCGATCCGCCAAATTTAAAAGCTACTAAACGCACAAATAAATCCGCGCTGCGGCTAAATTTAAAATTTCAAGCCGAACCGAACCGACGAAAAAAACGGCACGCAGCAGCATACATAGCAGCGTGCACGACGGCAGAGATCTCGGGGTAAATTTTAAACACCTCGCGCTCAAACTCCACAACTTCGGCATAAATTTTAAAGCCATGCGCTCAAGCTTGCGGCGGCGGCGCAGTTTACAGCTCCACACCCAGTCGCTGCGGCTAGCGACGCAAATTAACGTTTCGCCACCGCAATAAAAATTTAAACTCTATCGCCGCGGAGCGAATTTTAAAACTCCTGCGCCCAGCCGCCGCGGCCTAGCTCACTTTTAAAAATTTAAAGCTCGCCTCAGGCGCCAGACCGTCCTGTCCTTTTAATAAATTTGAAAACCCAAACGCCGCTATCTCTCCGCTGCGTCTATTTATGCAGCTGCGACGCTACGCGCTTAAAATTTCAACGACGCGCGTGCAAATTTTAAGCCCCAGCCGCCGTGTCGCTACGCCGCTTAAAATTTAGCGACCTCCGCGCGGATTTAAACCTCAGCCGCTATAATTTTAACATAATTCAAAGCTTCGACCTCAGCCGCCGCCTACGAACTCGACGATCTCATATTTTTTGCCGCTTGAGATCTGCGTGCGCTCCCATACCTCTTTTTTTAAAATTTCGCCGTCGCGTTCGAGCGCCACTAGGCGCAGATCATGTCCGCGCCGGCGCAAAAACTCGCTCACGCTCATATCCTGCGCCAGCTGCAGCCTCTCGCCGTTTACGCAGATCTCAATCATCGTTTGCTCCCAAACTCTCGCGATACTCCTCGTAAGTGCCCCTAAAATCGACGATTTCGGCGTCTCCTTTGAGGTGTAAAATTCTATTTGCAAACGCGTCGATAAGCTCGCGGTCGTGGCTCACGCAGATCGCGCAGCCCGCGAAGTTATACAGCGCCTCTCCCAGAGCGATGATCGCCTCAAGATCAAGGTGGTTGTTGGGCTCATCAAGCACCAGCAGGTTCGGGCGTTGCAGCATTAGCTTACTTAACATCACGCGGTGTTTCTCGCCGCCGCTTAGGCTGCCCACGCTTTTCTCCTGCTCCGCGCCGCTAAAAAGCATACGTCCAAGGCATTTGCGAATTTCATCCAGATCCCTATTTTGCGGGCTTTGTAGATATTCGTAGAGCTTGAGCTCGCCTGAAATTTTATTATTCGTATCCTGCGCAAAATACCCGGGCTCGATCGTGGCGCCCATATGAACCTTGCCGCGCTGCGGCGCGAGCTCGCCCATGATGATCTTGCAAAGCGTGCTTTTGCCCACGCCGTTTCGCCCGATGATAGCGATCTTATCGCCGTGAGCGAGCTTGAGATTAAAATTTTTCAGAATTTGAACCTCGTCGAAGCTCATATCCACGCCGCTTAGCTCTAAAATTTCATTGCCGATCTCGCGCGCAGGCTTGAATAAAATGCTAGGCTCTCTGCGCGAAGAGGTCGCAAGCTCGCTAAGATCGAGTTTATCAAGCTGTTTTTGGCGGCTCGTTGCCTGCTTGGCTTTGCTTGCGTTGGCGCTAAAGCGAGCGATAAATTTTTCAAGCTCCGCCTTCTCTTTGAGCTTTTTCTCGCGCTCAAACTGCGCTTGTTTGGCGATTAGATTGGACGCTATGAACCAGTCATCGTAATTGCCGCTAAATTCGCGCACTCGCCTAAAATCCACGTCGAGGATGTCCGTGCAGACGCGGTTTAAAAAGTGGCGGTCGTGGCTGATGACTACGAGCGTGCCCGTGTGGCGATTTAGCTCAAACTCGAGCCACGAAATGGCGTCGATATCGAGATTGTTCGTAGGCTCGTCCAAAAACAGCACGTCGGGGCGCGGGAAGAGCACCTGCGCGAGCAGAACCTTAAATTTATCGCTCGTCTCGATCTCGCTCATCTTTTTATCGAAGTCGTTCAGCCCCAGCGAACTTAAAATTTTCTCGATCCGCGTTTCGTACTCGTAGGCGGGATCCTCCTCGGCGCAGATCATCTCAAGCTCGCCGAGGCGCTCGTTTATCTCGTCGTTAAACTCGCCCGCTTCGTAAAGCTGCGTCTTTTCGCGCACGGCGTCATAAAGGCGCTTGTTGCCGTAGAGCACGGCGTCTTTGACGCTGAAGCTTTCAAAAGCGAATTGATCCTGCCCCAAAACGCCGATTTTAAGCCTGCTTTCGATCAAAATTTCGCCGCTGCTTGCTTCGATCTGCCCGCTTAAAATTTTAAGCAGCGTCGATTTGCCCGCGCCGTTTGCGCCGATGAGACCGTAGCGCCTGCCCTTATCGAGGCTCAAATTTACGTTTTCAAAAAGCAGCTGTTTGCCAAAGCGCATCGTTAGATCTTTGATTTCAACCATATTTTTCCTTTTAAATTTCTCTTTGCATTGCCTTGCGCGCGGGCTTCTGCCAGGCTTTGCGCGCAAATTTTATCTCGCGGTTTATTGCGGCATTTGCGCCGCGCGGAACCGCGATAAATTTCTCCTATTGTAGCTTAAAATTCTGAAATTTCGCCGAAGGCGCGCGGGTGGGCACGATTAAATTTAGACCGCCAAAGCTAGAGCAATTTAAATTTTAGCCGCTGTAATCGCTGTCGCGAGTGATGATGAGCGTGTAGTTCGGATACGCGGCGCGTACCTGTTTGCAGACCGCGCGAAACGTCGCCTCCATATCGGGCGCTGCGAAATCGACGATAACGTCGAAGCTGATCGAGTGTTTTGGCTCGTCGAGATAAAATCCATGTATCTGCGAAACGAACTCATGCGAAAACGCCATCTGCTTGATATGCTCGTAGATCTCGGCGGCGCGCGGATCGTTCCTGTTAAACGCGTAAATTCCTACGGTGTCTAGGATGATATTAAATTTCGCAAAAACGGCGTTTTGGATGCGGCGCGTAAGAGCGTCGATCTGCGCCGCTGTCGTATCGCTTGCGACCTCGATGTGGATGCTGCCGACCATCTTATCGGGCCCGTAGTCATGAAACATCAGATCGTATGCGCCGATGACGCCCTCAAAGCCGCGCACGACGTCGTAAATTTCATTCGTCAGCTCCAGGCTCGGACGCGAGCCCAAAAGCTTGCTGATCGTATCGCGTAGAATTTCATACGCCGTTTTGATCAGAAGAGCCGAAATTATCGCGCCCAGATACGCCTCCAAGCTTAGCCCGAAAATAAGCGAAATAAAAGCCGCTACGAGGGTGGCTAGCGATACGAGCGCGTCGTATTTGGCGTCCACGCCGCTTGCGATGAGAGAGTCGGAATTTACGCGCTCGCCCGTCTTTTGCGTATAGAGCCCCAGGCTAAATTTCGCCGCGACCGCTACTGCGATGATGGCGAGCGAAATTGCATTATAATTCGCCGTTTGCGGATGAATGATCTTTTTGATCGATTCGACGAGCGAGACGCCGCCGGTGTAGAGGATGATGACGGCGATTACGATCGCGCTTAGATACTCGATCCTGCCGTGTCCGAAGGGGTGTGCGCGATCGGGCTGCTTGCTCGCAAGATGCACGCCCACGATCGTAATTACGGACGAAAGTGCGTCGCTTAGGTTATTTACGGCATCAAGCTCGATCGCGATCGAGCCTGAGATCAGCCCCACGACGCCCTTAAATGCCGCTAAAATTACATTTGAAACGATACCGATCACACCGGTGCGAATGATGATTTTATCTCTGCTATACGCCGCTTGAGGCACTTCCATTATCTCTCCTTTGAAATTTTATTCCAAGCCGCAATCGCTGCGCGTGTAGGTCAGATCGGCGATTTTTTCGCCGCTTTGCAGAAATTCTCGTACGCCTATGCGATTTAGACCGCCCGCTTTCATCATCGCGCATACGTCCTTTTGCCTATCGGCGCGCAAAACTCTCTCAAAATTTTGCTTTATTTTAGGATCTACTTTATCCCAAATTTCATTTTTTAGAATCGTAGGAATTACAAATTTATCGCCTTCGCACGTAGCCGCGCCCAACTCTATATTTTTAGTCGCGGGGTGGCTGTGCCCATTTACGGCGTCCGCCAAAGCCTTGCAGCGCTCGGCATCGGCATCTCCCCCAAGCGCCGCAGTGCAGATAAATACGCCGGATATGGCGAGTATAAATTTTTTCATTTTCATCTCCTTATTTTATTTGAAATCTATCATATTAAAATTTTAAATTCAATCTATTTTTGAAATTTAAAGACCTATTTGCGCGGCGCAAATCCGCAAACCGCCAAAATTACTTGCGTTAAAATAGCGGCGTAAATTCCATAAATCACCGCTGGAAATTTTCTAAATCGCGGCAAAAATTCTTTAAATTCCGCGCAAAATTCTATGAGTAGAAATTTTGCGACGGATCGCATGCGCTCGCTCAAAGCGGCGTGCGGCGAGATCGTCCGTATCTTTTTCAAACTCGCAGTTTAAGTTATAGATTTAACGCAGTTTAAAAAAAGCTCCAGCCGATCTGCGCCCCGCCGTTTAAATTTATAAATTTAATGCAGTTCCGCGTTGAGTTTGATCGCGCGCTTGCTAACGCTTGCCGTAATCTGCCCGCTTTGGCTGTTTTGTCGGAAGTGTAGTCCGCTAAGCCCGGCAAGCTCAAGCCCTTTATAAATTTCACGATCGAACGCAAAGCCTGGATTTAGCGCCGCTAGCGCCTCGCGATCCTTTTGCGTGATGAAAACCTTCGTGCCCTCAAGTACCGCGATGCCGGCATCCACGATGCAGCGGTCGCCTAGCGGAATGCCCGTTACGGAGTTTGCGCCCAGCAAGCAGTGCTTGCCGATGCTCACAGCATTGCCGTTGGTGCCGCTTAGTACGCCCAAAATCGACGCGCCGCCGCCTATGTCGCTACCCTCGCCCACGACGACCGAGCTACTGACGCGCCCCTCGATCATAACGCTGCCGGTCGTGCCTGCGTTGAAATTTACATACGCAGCACCCGGCATCACGGTCGTACCCGCGGAGATATGCGCACCCAAACGCACCTTCGCATCGTCTAAAATCCGCACGTTTTGCGGCGGCACGACGTGGCTTAGGTAGCGCGGAAATTTATCTACGCTAATGATGCGCGGATAGCGACCTTGCATTTTTAAATGGATTTCGTTTTCACGCAGCCACCAAAGCTCGATCGGGCGGGCGTTTTCATCCCACGCGACATTCGGAAGCACGCTAAATGCGCCATCTAGATTGAGCGTACGCGGCTCGCAGAGATTTAGCGAAAGCGCGTAAAGCTTGAGATAGACGCTCTCGACGCTTTTTGGCGCGGCATCCTCAAAGATGAAGCTAGCACAAAAGCTCGCGTGCTCGTCTGATTTCATCGCCTCTTTAACCGCAAGCAGCACCTGCAGATTTTTATGCGCGCCCTCTTTAGCGTCTGGCTGTAGAAATTTTAAAGCCTCGATCGCCTTTTTTAGGGCTTTGTGCGTTAGCGGAAGGACGCACTCACTACCGCTAAAATCCACGACCTCGCCGCATTCGGTTAGAGCATGGATTAGCGCTGCTGCGCTTACTAGCCCATCTTTAAAATTTACGTGCGCGTAATTTACGCTTAGGCTTTTGTGCCCCTCCGCGCGTCCCTTAAATACGCGCCCGACCGCCCACATCATCGGATCGCGATAGCCCTTTTCGGCGTGAACTTTATCTGCAAAAGCTCGCAGCTCGCTTAGGCTTTTAATCTCTTTCATATTTAATCCTTAATCGCAAAATTGCGCGGGAGTATAGCTAAATTTAATTTAAAAGGGGATTTGAAAATACGCATGAATGGAATTTAAAAGCGAAAACACGCGCTTTTAAATTCTTGATTATTTTGTTTCATATTGCTTGGCTTCTTGTAGTTTTATTTCGGAACACTTGCTTTAGTATCTTTTTTAACTTTGATAATAATGCTAACATCCTCGCTAGGAACTTTCTTTCTTATAGTTTTAATGCAAGAATCGCCGACATCGCCGCAATTGCTAACCGTGCGATTAAATTCCACATAGGCATATTTACCGTCGTCGAAAATTAACTTACCGCTAATAACAGATTCATTTTTATCTTTTAGATAAATTTCAACATTATCGGAAGCTAAATTTATAGACTTTAAAAATTTTTTGCAAATAAAATTGAAGCTATAATATTGTGATTCCTCAAAAAAATGCGAAAAAATAGGCACACTCAGTGATAAAAATAATATATGAAACGCAATAAACATTATACCAAGAGCCGCAAAAAATCTTTCTATAGTGATAGCTGCACACGAAATAAAAATTATTAATGCTTCAAATAAAAAGAAGAAAATGGCAAATACTATAAAAGAAGAATCAACCCCTTGCAATCCTTTGTGATAAAAAAAAGCGATAAAAATGATTATATATATTATTTCAGTAAACCAAAGAATTTTTTTCATATATTCTTGCTTTTTATAGTAACAAGTACAATATGCAATAGATAAAACTATCAATGCTAAAAAATAGATAAGTATCAAATCAATAAAAACAACATTATCATACAATATACAACAACACGCTAAAAAAACACAAATTATCAGAGTTGTATTTATAAAAATACAGGTTATGTATGCAGCTTCACCGTCAGTTTTTTTAGTTATACGTAGATGCGCACCTAAAATATAAAATCCGTGAATGACTATTAACAACATACCCACAAGCAAGAAAACCCACATAAAATTTATGCTAAAGATTTCATAACTAAAAAATCCATTATCTCTCATATAAGTCATAGTAAACACAAAGCCTATAATAATAGAGAATGTGGACATTATTAAGGAAATTAATTTTAAAATCGACAAAATTCCCTCAGAAATCTCTTTTAACTTATTAAAGTTATTTTTCGGACTTTCGGAAATTTTCTGATCTTTCTGATCTTC